>JAFPUF010000126.1 GCA_017395545.1 Treponema sp.
GAATGAAAGAGTGATTGATTTGTGGATAAATTGCCCAATAAGAAAGGAGAAATGATAGATATGAAAAAATTGCTTTCAAGTTTTTTATTTTTTTTCAGCATAATTTTGTCTCCTATTTTCGCCTTCGACAAATCCGCACTTGATTTCTCTTTCACCCCAAAAACAGCGTTCAGACAGCAATCAGTCAACGCAGAATCATTTACAGGTGACTTCGTTGAGCCAAATGGAACTTCCTTAAGAAACAAAAAAGAGCTTCCTCTTCCAGACAAAAAACTCATGCGTGGATTCCAGCGTTTTCAAAAACTTGATGCGTTCGGCGATGTCCTGCCCGATAACTTTTTGTTTTACCGTGAGAATTTGACGAGCGACCAGAAATCCGCTTATGACGAGATTTTCAAGGCTGTGATGAATGGAGAAGAAAAACTTAACATAATCACAAGAATTCGCTCAGATGAATTGCCTGTTGTGGTTGAGGCTGTGTATTATGACAACCCCGAGCCGTTTTGGTGGTCGTGCAGTTACAGCTGGTATTACAATCCTTCAAGCCAATTAGTCACATCGATTAGTTTTGAATATCTGTTTTCCAAGAGCGAGATGGCACAGAAAAACAAGGAATTTTTCAATATGTCGCTTCCTGTTTTGTTCTATGCGAATCTTTTGGAAAATGACATGGACAAGATGAAATATGTGCATGACTATCTTTGTCTTTCTATAGATTACGACACTGTTGCCTATAATGCTGGTAAAGTTGGCGGAAAATTGCAGACCGCCTACAGTGCGGTTGTTGAGTATAAAACTGTTTGTGCGGGGTATTCTCGTGCGTTTGCATATTACATGCAGCAGCTCCGCATTCCTTGTACGGTGCTACACGGAAGCGGACACGCATGGAATCTTGTTGAGATTGATGGTGAGTGCTATCAGGTCGATGTTACTTGGGATGACGAAAAGAAAATTCCGCCGTATTTCAATTTGACTCATGCCGAAATGCAGAAAATCCAATATCATACGCCTTCCGATTCGGCAAAAGCTGTCATTGACTCTCATCCAACTCGTTCGGAACGGCTAAAATACGCAAATTATTTCGGGAACATTCCTGTCGGAAAGCCTTACACCTATAAGGAATTCCATAATATTGCGTCTGATATTGACAATCCTTTGTTCGCTCAGGTTTATACAGAACCTGTGAGGTAAAAAATTTAGGAGATGATTCTTATGAAAAAATTGCTGGTCGTTCTTACTTTTCTGTTTTCTATTTCGTTGTTGTCATCGTTCGCCGAAAACTCCATCACGGATGTTCTGAAAGAATTCGACGAGATTCTTATGGATGGGCAGAACATTCGCGCACAGATGACGATAGGTTTCATAACTTACGAGGACTCAAATACCTGCGGTTCTGTCGTTCCATATTTTCAGAAAGAAATAAGGGAAGCCGCTGAAAATACCCGAAGAATCAACATCGTAAAGACAACCGAACTGACAGAGTATGAGCAGGCGGGAATCGCTACCCGTGGCGTGAACATGGGAATGAGCAAAAAAGCGAAGACGAATAAA
>JAFPUF010000017.1 GCA_017395545.1 Treponema sp.
ACGCAAGAATCAAATCCGCTTTCCGGGCCAGAGCATCTGCTTTTTCCCATTTGTCGTAATCCGCAATTAAATCCTCGCCAAAGATGAGGCCTATTTTTCCTTCGAGAACAGACTCGTATTTTTTCTCCAGATAACAGATTGTGTCCCAGGTGTAGGAAACTCCTCCCCGTCTGAGCTCACAGTCCTCAGCCTCAAAACGCTCGTCATCAAGAACTGAAAGCCGGACCATTTCAAAGCGGTCATCGCTGGCTGTCTCTCCGGCCATCTCCTTGTGAGGAGGACAATAAGTCGGCACGAAGAGAATTTTATCATAGCCGAGAGTACGGCAGACAGAGTCAGCGAGAATCAGATGTCCAATATGAATCGGGTTAAAACTCCCGCCGAGCATTGCGATTTTCATTTTTCTGAACCAGGAACCTGCTCTTCCATAAATTCATCGACAGAACGGCTTTCAAGGAAAGACGATTTTTTGTTTTCCGTGCTTTTTTCGGCCTTCTCAGCCTTTTTTTCGGTTTCGTTCACCTTATTGAAAAGGTCAAGAATCGCCAGGCGGACATCGTTCATTCCAAGATGAGCCGCAACAGAGACTGGAATTACTTTTGTCTCGGGCTCAGTCTTCTGTATTTCAGCGGCGATTTTTTCTGCATTCTCGCCCGCCCCTTCGATATCAATTTTATTACAAAGGACGATATGAGGTTTTGAAAGCAAATCCTTTGAAAAGCCCTCAAGCTCCGAACAGAGAGTTTTGTATGCAGAAAGACAGTTTTCGTCAGAACAGTCAATCATAAACAAAAGTCCCTGAGTTCGGGAAATATGCTTTAAGAAGCGGATTCCAAGCCCCGCACCCTCGCTCGCACCCTCGATGATTCCAGGAATATCTGCGATGATGACATCCTGCTCGTCTGCGGCATGAAGAACACCAAGATTCGGGATTTTTGTTGTGAACGGATACGGTGCGATTTTCGGCCGTGCGTTCGTGAATGCGTCAAGCAGAGAAGATTTTCCGGCATTCGGGAAACCAACCAGACCGATATCAGCCATAATACTCAATTCAAGGAGAAGTTTTCGATATTCTCCCGGCTGACCTTTGTTTGCCGTTCGCGGTGCCTGATTCGTAGAGGACTTGAAGTGTACGTTTCCCCAGCCACCGTTTCCGCCTTTCAAAAAGACAAAACGTTCGTCTTCGCTTTCAGTGGTGAATTCACGGATAAGTTCTTTTGTTTCAGCGTCACGGATTGCAGTTCCCGGCGGAACAGCGATAACGATATCTTCACCGTCCTTGCCGTATTTATTCCAGCCCATGCCGTCACCGCCGTTTTTTGCCTTGAAAAAACGCTTGAAGCGGATATTCGCGAGAGTCTTAACATTTCGTTTTACACAGAAAACGACATCGCCGCCCTTTCCGCCATCACCGCCGTTAGGGCCTCCCATAGGGACGTATTTTTCGCGGCGGAAAGACACACATCCGTTTCCGCCTTTGCCGGATGTTACCTCGATTATTGCCTCGTCAGCAAATTGTTTCATAGTTTAAATTCCTCACAGAACTAAGAGAAATTATAAAAAAACCCGGAGACAGAAAACTGAATCCGGGCTTTTCATCATAAAAAACTAAAACTAAGCCTCAACCGGTACGATTGATGCATATTTTCGGTTCATTCTCTCGTGGAATTTTACAGTTCCGTCTGCTGTTGCAAACAGGCTGTCATCACCGGCGCGCTTAACATTGTCGCCAGGGAAGATTTTTGTTCCACGCTGTTTGATGATGATTGAGCCGGCAGTTACAAACTGTCCACCGTATGCTTTAACGCCCAGATATTTTGGGTTTGACTGACGGCCGTTTTTTGCGCCGCTACCACCTTTACTTCGTCCCATTTTATTCCTCCATAAGAATTACATTCTCTGGAAATTCTTTTGTAAGAGCCTTTAATCCAGTTCTTAAAAAATCTCCGATACATTCAATCTGAATTTTCGTTTCCGTTTTTTCAGATTTAGCGCTCGCCTCGAAAGAAATAATCCCCCGGTCGGGTGCATCAAATATCAATGAAACATTTTCTGTATGTGAAAGAACCTCGGCTGCCGTTCTGAGCAAAACTGTTACTGCAGAACAAACGATGTCTTGTCCTTTCTTAGAAAAGCCTGCGTGTCCGTTAGCTTGACATTTTAACGCGCTGCCCTTGCCATAAGAAAGTGCTACAGAAATCATACTCTGATTAAAGAGTGATGTCCTTGACACGAATGTTTGTATATTCCTGTCTGTGACCGATCAAACGGTGATAATCTTTCTTGCTCTTGTATTTGAAGACAAGAACTTTTTTGTCGCGGAAGCTGTTCTCAACAACTGCGCTGACTTTTGCGCCTTTAACGTATGGTGCACCAACAGAAACTTTGTCACCATCGCTAACCAAAAGAACTGAGTCGATGTCGATTTTTGCGCCGTCTTCAGCATCGATTTTGTCGATCTGAATGAGAGCGTCTTTCTCAGCCTTGTACTGTTTGCCTTTGTATTCAAAAAGTGCGTACATGTAAAACCTCTTAATCGCCGCAAAGTGTAACGGAAACTCTAACGACTAAAATTAAAATATAAGTACGAGATTATATCAAAAAAGAGAAAGAATAGTCAATAATCAGGAACGGTATTTCACGGGAGTTTTTCCGACCAGCTTTTTGAACCAGCGGCCGTACTGAGTGACTGAGCCGAAACCGCATTTGAGGGCAATTTCAAGAACGGAAAGGCGCGTATTCTGAAGAAGTTTACAGGACTCGGCAATCCGGAGGGAATTTATGTATTCAACGAAAGTGAATTGTGTGTAAGCCTTAAAAGACCGGCTTAAATGGCTTGCTGTGATATTAAATTCTTTCGCTACCCCAGGAAGACTCAAATCTTCGTCATAATGCCTGTTCACCCAGTCGAGGATTTCCGAAAACTTTTCGTTCATGGCAAAGGCACTTTCGTGGAAACCGCCTGAATTGTTCTCGCGGCTCACAAGAACGATAATCTCGCTCAGAACCGAGCGGGCAAGAACTTCAAAATTCTTTTTCTGAAGAGTGATTTCGTTTTCCATTTTTTCAAAGAGACTTTTTACGAGCAAAGCATTCTCATCGCTCAGCTGAATGAAAGGCTCCAGTTTCGGAAAAATAGAATGTATTTCTTCGATTTGATTTTTTGATGAAGCGGAAACAGAAGAATCATGTGAAAAAAATACGTTGTAAAGAGAGCAGGTCTCGCCTTCGGGATTTATCGCACGGTGCAGGACTCCCGGAGCGACAATCAGGAAGGTACCGGCCTTAGCCTGAACGGTCTTGCTTCCATAAAAAAATGTGCGTTCCCCGCTCGTGATGTAAAGAATCTCCCACCACGGATGGAAATGCCGTCTCGGATTCGTGACAGCATGAGTCTTCTTGATAAAAGTGAATCCAAGTTCCCCGGATTCAAAGCGGAAATCGCCCTGCATAAAAAGATTATAAATCAAAAAATGCACAAAATCGAGTGAAAATGCCAAAAACTGTACAGATTTTTCTTTATAATCTGTGTTAATCTGTGTCATCTGTGGTTAAATTCTTGGGGTTTTAGGGGCTTGCCCCTAGGCGAGGGGGGTGTGTGAGCAGCGAAGCGCGAACCAGGGGGGAGACTTCCCCCCTCCTTAGTGAAAAAGAACAAAAACGCCGGGAACTGATGCTTTCGGGGAGCCAGTTCAAGGCGATTCTCACGATTTCCCTGCCGCTTGTTTTTTATGCGAGCGTCGGGCAGGTTTTCCAGCTGATTGACACTTTCATTGCGGCGAACATGAGCGCAAACACGATTTCCACCGTGAGTTTCGTGAACCAGCTCGAAAAAATGCTCATGGCGGTCTCCTCGGCGCTTTCGATTTCGGGCGGAGTTCTGATTGCCCGTTCTTTCGGCTCGGGCGACATGCAGAAAGTGAGACGCCAAATTTCAACGCTTTTCTTTTCGGCACTTTTTATCGGCGGGGCGATTCTCGCGATTACGATTCCCCTCATGTATCCCATTCTTCGGCTTCTGGGTATGAGCGAGGAGCTTCTTTTTAAGGGAACGGTCTACTCCAGCCTCGTTGTTGTGAGCGTGATTTTCCAGTTCGTCAACCAGATTTTCTTTGCGGTTCAGAAGTCGAGGGGAAGCACGAAAATCATCATGTGGGGAAACCTTCTCGTGCTTTTCATCAAGACTTCGTTCAATGTAACGACAATCCGCCTGATTGAAAACGGAATCTTTGAGCGTGAGAACGGCATTTATTTTCTCCCGATTGCGTCGATTATCGCACATTTTGCGCTCACACTGATTGCTTTGGGAAATTTGACTTCAAAAAAGAATCCGTTCAGACTCAGCCTCAGGGAAACTGAGTTCAAAAAGACTTTTATTGCGCCCCTGGCCTCGCTCGGAGTTCCGGTCTTTCTCGAAAAATTCATCTTTGCGTTCGGAAAGGCATTCGTAAACTCACTATGCGCCACGATGGGAACGACCGTCGTAGGAGCACTTGGCGTAAGTGACCGGATCTGCGGTCTTTCCTCAAACCCAATCGGAGGCTTTCAGGAAGCGGAGTCAAGCCTGGTATCGAACAATCTCGGAAACAAAAATGTCAGGCGTGCAATCAGCTTCTTTTACCGCACCACCCTTCTCACGATGAGCTATGTAATCGTGTTTTTTATAATCCTCTTCATTTTCCGAGAGGCAATCATAAACGCCTTCGCAAAGGGAAACGCAAATTTCGCCCGTGAAATCGACCAGATTTATTACTGGGAGAGGCTCGACACAATTCTCATCGCACTGAATGTGAGCGTCATGGGTCTTCTGTACGGCTTCGGAAAGACAAAAATCACGATGATTCTGAACACAGCCCGCCTTTTCGTCTACAGAATCCCGGTTCTCCTGCTTTTTATGAAAGTACCGGCTTTGAACGAGGCGCTGGGTATCAGCGGGGTGGGAATTGCGATGTGCGTGTCGAACGGGCTTACGGGACTGACGGCTGGGGTCGTGGCGTTTTTCTTTATACGGCGGGATATGAAAATTGAAAATGGAAAATGGAAAACAAATCTTTGAATGTTCTGATTTAACTTTTTATCTGTTTGCGTTATAATTGCAGTTATGGCAGAAATAAAAGTTCCGTTTTTCAGGCCGTCTTTCGATGACGAAGAAAAAAAAGCAGTCTGTGATGTTATTGACTCAGGCTGGCTCACTACAGGCAGTGTCACGCATAATTTTGAATGTGAGTTTGCAGAATATGTCGGCTCAAAGCATGCCCTTGCGGTAAATTCAAACACAAGCGGAATGATTCTTGCGATGGAAGCCTGCGGAGTAAAGAGCGGAAAAGCCGTAATCACAACTCCCTACACTTTCGTTTCTACAGCTGCAAGCGCCGTTCACCTCGGTGGAGACGTTTTTTTTGCCGACATCGAAAAAGACTCGTACTCAATCGACCCGGTCAAAATCGAAGAAATTTTAAAAAATGACAGCGAGCACAAAATCTGCGCGATTGTGCCGGTTCACATTGCGGGAAATCTCTGCAATATGGAAAAAATCACCGCACTTGCAAAAAAATACTCCACTCCCGAAAATAAAATCTATGTAATCGAAGATGCGGCTCACTCATTTCCGAGCAAAACAAAGAACGGTTATGCGGGAACTCTGGGCGACATCGGAGTTTTCTCATTCTACGCCACAAAAACAATGACTACGGGCGAAGGCGGAATGATTACGACGAACGACGACTCTCTTGCAAAAAGAATGAGCCAGATGCGCCTTCACGGAATGAACCGCGACGCCTGGGACCGCTACACAAACCCTAAAGCAAGCTGGGAATACGACATAATTGCCCCGGGCTTCAAGTCAAACCTTCCAGACGTTCTTTCTGCAATCGGCCGGGTCCAGCTGAAAAAAGCAAAATCTTTTGATGAAAAACGAAAGAACATCGTAAAGCTCTACAACGAAGCGTTCAAAAATCTTGATTATGTGATTTTACCGCCGGACGGAGAAGGAAACGCCTGGCATCTTTATCTTCTCCACCTCAAAACAGAAATACTTGACTGTGACAGAAACACCTTTGCGAAAGAGCTTCAGGAAAAAGGCATCGGAATCTCAATGCACTTCATAGCAATTTTCAACTTTTCATACTGGAAGCAGAAATATCCGGATTTCACCGCCGAAAACTTTCCGAATGCAGACGAACACTCAAAAAACACGATTACGCTTCCACTTTTCCCGGACATGACAGTCGAGCAGGCGCAAATCGTAATAGACGCCGTAAAATCCGCTGGAGAAAAACACCATGTGCGCTAAGAGAAAAGCGGCAGACAAAAAAAAGATTCTCTTTTCCGACGATTTTTACTCGGACATGTCTTCAGAAGGAATGTTAAGCGCAGTTCTAATAACAAGTCCTTTTGCTTACGGCACGATTTCCTCTGTAGAGTTTTCGCCAAAAACAAAGGTTCCACAGGGCTATTTTCTTTTTACAGCGAAAAATCTTGGCAAAAACGAAAGAATCAGCATTCTCGGAACGGAAGTTCCGCTTCTTTGCACCGGGGAAATTGCTTATAAAGGTGAAGCCGTCGCCCTTCTGGTCGGAGAAAACCGTGAAATTCTTGAAGAACTGAAATCTTCCGTCGAAATCAACCTCGAAAAAACAAGTCTTGAGGAAAACGAATCTAAATTCTCAAAGGCCGTGAACAGTCTTGCGGTCTCAATGAAAGACGGAATGCCCCTCACGCAGTCAATCGCCGATCTGAGGCACACCCTCCAGAATTTTTCAAAACCTCATGAAATCATTGCAAAACGAAAGTACACGACCGGCAATCCGGAAGAATTTTTCAACAGCAGCAAAGAAGAACAGAATTCTGAACAGAAAGAAGAAAATCCGGAATATACCATAATCGACGGCTGCTGGAAAAATGAGATTACCTGCCACACGAACAGAGAAACTGAAGGCGCTTTCTGCTATGTAAAAGGCGGAAACCTGCATGTTTTTACAGCAAGCCAGTGGATTTCTGAATTGCGCAGGATTCTGAGCGAAGTGACCGGCTTTCCGAAAGAAAAAATCATAATCACAAGAACGAAAATCTCCGTAAAAACGACGAATTCACTCTGGCAGAATGCAGTTTTTGCTTCCCTTACGGCATTTGCCTCAATCCAGACAGGCAAGCCCGTAAAACTCTCGCTCTCCAGAAATGCGCACGAAAATCTTCTTGAAGCACCTCCGGAAATCAAAATCTCGCACAGGACAGCCGTAGACAAAAACGGAATTTTTTCCGCAATGGACATCAGCATAGAATTTGACGCCGGAAGCGCAAATCCATTTGCTTCTGAAATTCTTGACAGACTCTCAATCGCCGCAACAGGAATCTATAACTGCAAAAATGTACGGGTCAGCGCAAAAGCAATAAAAACCCACAATCCTCCCTCATCGCTCTATCTTTCCATGATAGACTCAGCGTCATTCTTTGCCGTCGAAAATCAGGTTCAGAAAATTGCTGAAGTAACCGGATTCTCACCGATAGATTTAAGGCTTATGAATAAGGCCGGCGGTCTTCAAAAATCAACTCTGCCTTTCACCTATTCTTTCGGACGCTCAAACGATGCGGTTAATGCAGTCGCAATCAGAAGCGATTTCAAGCGCAAATATACCGTTTTCCGCCTTATGGAGCAGAACCGCTACGAAGGCACATTAAACTCTTCTTATGCGCCTCCTTTCCGGGGAATTGCAATTGCCTGTGCCTTCGACGGAAGCGGCTATCAGGGAACAGCTTTTGAAAAATCAGGCATTTCAATGCAAATTTCCGTGAACGAAGAGAAAAAAATCATCGTAAACGCCTATCCTCCGTCACTTTCAATTCGCGAAATCTGGACAAAAATAATTCTCGAAAACCTCGATGTCGAAAAACGCTCGATTATCTTCACGAACGAGACAACCGAAGAAAACGGCAAAACAAATGACAGAATCACATGTCCTGACACACTCATCGGAACAGTCAGCATAAAAACGATTCTCCTCAAAAAGTGCGTAGATGCCCTCAAGCGAAAAAAAATCGACGGAACGCCTTTCACGGTCAAAAAAAGTCTTTCAACCTCAAGAAAAACGGCCTGGAGTCAGGAAGAATTCAAGGGAAGCCCTTATTACAACACGGCATTCGGAGCCTGCTCACTCGAACTGGAACTTGACAGCACCACATTCCGCGAGAAAATCAAAAAAATCTGCGTAATCATCGACGGCGGAAAAATTCTTCACCCGAAAGCAGCCGAAAATGCAGTTCACCGTTCTGTTCAGCGATGTCTCTCCACACTCGTAAACGGCGACAGTCTTTTTTCACCGGCACCACAGATTTCAGTACAGTTCACGCAGAGCGAAGAAGAGCCGAAACAAATCGGACATTTAGTATTCTCAATGCTGCCGGCAGCCTACACCTCTGCCCTTTCGCAGGCGCTTGCAGTGACAGTTTCATCACTTCCACTCAGCACGAACTCCATATTCAATATCCTGGAAAGGGCAAAAAAATCACATGAAAGAATTCCGGAGGCAGAAAAATGAAAATCCCGGTAATTTTAAACAGCGAAAAACAGATTTTAGATGCAAAGCCGGACGAATCTCTTCTTCATGTTCTCCGAAGGCTCGGTCTTTTATCCGTAAAAGAAGGCTGCACGAAGGGTATATGCGGCTCATGCACGGTACTTCTTGATGACAGGCCCGTGCCCTCCTGCATTATACCGGTCGCAACAATAAAAAACGCTTCAATCGAAACTCTTGAATTCTTCATGCTCACAAAAGAAGGAGAAGACATTCAGGACGGATTCAGGCAGGCAGGCGTAAACATGTGCGGATTCTGCAATACTGCAAGAATTTTTCAGACATACGCCCTCTTAAAAAAAGTCTACAGGCCGACCATGGAACAGCTGGACGAACTTGCGGACGGAATAAAATGCGCCTGCTGCGACAGGAAAACTTTCATAAACGGCGTAATTTATGCGACCGCAAACAAACACGAACGTGAAGGAAGAAAAAATGGCGTCATCTAAAACTTTTTTTTCTGCTAAAAATCTCGGAGACGTTTTCTATCAGCTGAAAACAATTGCTGATCTCAGGGTCGTTGCCGCCTGCACAACCTTCGTTGAAAAACCTCTTCCGGAAAACTCAATTTCCGTCCGTGACATTCAGGAATTAAAAATAATTGACAAGCGCGAACGCTACATTGATTTAGGAGCGGCCGTAACTCTGTCCGAAATCGAAGATCTGGGCGAAGCAAACATTCCGCATGCTGTATACAGTGCCATAAAAACTATCGCAAACCAGCGGGTCAGAAACTTAGCAACAATCGGAGGCAATATCTGCGCTTCGGATTTTAAAAGCACACTGTACGCCCCGCTTCTGGCTCTCGACGCAAAACTTGAGATTCACTCAGAAAACGATTCTAAATTTGTGGCTCTCACAAGATTCGAAGGATTTCCGGAGAAGACTCTTCTTTCCAAAGTAAGGCTGCCTCTTGAAGAATGGGAAGTTTCGGTTTTTGAAAGGCTGGGCCCCAGAGAGTCACTGAACGAATTGTCTGCTGGCTTTACCTTTCTGGCAAATTCTCAGAAAAATCAGATTTCAGATTTAAGGATTGCAATGGCAGGAAGTTTCGTTTTCCGGGACATTGACCTTGAGAACCGGCTTATCGGCGCCCATCTTCCACTTTCAGAAACAGCAATCTCAAATTTTCTGCTTGAAGCCGAAGAAGCCTTTGAAGAAAACACCAGAGGACAGAAAATCGAAAAAATCTTAAAAAGACAGTTCTGGAACCTTGTCAAATATTCACTTGAGAAGCTCACTTAAAAAACTAAAGGGCAATTTTTCTTACCTCAAAAAGGCGTCAAGGATTTTCATCGTGTCAACGGCCTCTTTCACGTCATGCACCCGAATCATCGAAGCGCCGCGAAGAACAGAAAGAAGGTCTGCTGCAAGGGTCCCCCAAAGACGCTCAGAAACGTCACGGCCCGTCACCTGCCCGATGCAGGTTTTTCTTGAAAGCGCCATAAGAACAGGAAATTTTCCGTCACAGAACTCGCCGCATCTTTTCATAAGCTCAAAATTATCGCCGACATTCTTTCCGAAGCCGATTCCGGGATCAAGCCAGATTTTTTCAGGTGCAATTCCCGATTTCAGGGCAAAATCAATTCTTGCAGCGAGATACTCATTCACCTCGTCAAAAACATTTTCATAAACTGTGTTTTTCTGCATCGTCGAAGGATTTCCCCTTTTATGCATCAGAATCACAGGAATTTTTGTCTCAGAACAGAATGCAGCAAGACGCTTATCATCTTCAAGGGCAGAAATATCGTTCAGAATATCAGCACCGGCCTCAAAAGCCGCTTTCATCACCTCAAATTTACGCGTATCAACAGAAAGCGGGATATCAGAAACTTTGCGTACGCCCTCAATCACGGGGATAACGCGCCTGATTTCTTCTTCAGCGCTCACATATTCACTTCCCGGTCGTGTGGATTCACCGCCAATATCAAGAATGTCCGCCCCTTCATCGATAAGCCGCAGAGCCTCATCCACTCCGCCGCGGCTTCTGTCAAAAAAAGAGTCCGGAGTCGCATTTACGATTCCCATGACAAAAGCAGGGAGAGTTGTAGTAACGGTTCTGTCAGAGAGAATTAAAGATTTCATTTTTAATATACCCGCTCACCAAAGATTGCAGTCCCGATGCGGACGATTGTTGCGCCTTCCTCAATCGCAGTCTCGTAGTCTCCGCTCATTCCCATTGAAAGTTCGCAGAGGTCAAGATTCGGAAAATCTTTCTGGAATTTTTCACGGAGATTTCTGAGCGTGACGAAGGATTTTCGCACAAGAGCCTTGTCGCTTGTAAAAGGAGCCATGGTCATAAAGCCTTTGGGTGTGATGTGCGGGAAATCGCCCTTTGAACAGCGTTCGATTGCCTTTGCCAGCTCTTCCTCGCTTGTAAAGCCCGCCTTTGAGTCCTCCCCGGTATGGACTTCGAAAAGAATCTCGATGTTCTTGTTGATTTTTGAAGCCTGCTTTTCGATTTCTTCGATAAGCTCCATTCGGTCAACGCTTTCAATACAGCTTGAGATTCTCACGGCTTCCTTTACTTTGTTGCGCTGAAGAGAGCCGATTATGTGAAGTTCCGGATTCAGTCCCTTAGAACGGATTTCGTCGAATTTTGCGGATGCTTCCTGAATTCTGTTCTCGCCAAAAAGATTCTGCCCCGCTCCAATCGCCTCAATCACGGCTTCGGACGGATGAAATTTGCTCACTGCGACGAGTTTTACGGAGTTTTCTGCCCTGCCCGCTTTTATTTCGGCTTCACGGATTTTTGAAAGAATAATATTCAGATTCTGTGATATTTGTGACATATGATTTACCTGAAGATTTTTGAAATTTCTTTTTTGTAAAGCTTGTTGATTTTGTGCCTCATCAATTCCTGCTTGGCGTTGATTTCCTTATTCATCTCGAAACTGTGCTTCAAAACCGCAAACTTGAAGATTCGCTCGCAGGTTCGGAAGCCGGTCTTCGCATTATCGAGGGCATCAATCTCGCTTCGGAAGAGATTCTGGATTTCACTTGTCTCAAGAAGACTTTCGTAAGTATCGTAAACGATGTTGTTTTCCTCAGCATAAGTAAGGACATTGCTCTGGTCAGGAACGATGAGCGCTCCGACATATTTCTGGTCCTGTCCGACGACGACTGTGCGCTCGACATAAGGACTTGCGTTGATTGCCTTTTCGATGACCGCAGGCTCGATATTTTCACCGCCAAGCAGAACGATTGTGTCCTTGGCTCGTCCTACGATTTTAAGTTCGTTGTCGCATGAAATCATTCCGAGGTCGCCTGTGTTGAGCCAGCCGTCCTTGTCGATAACTGCGTCAGTCAAATCCTGACGTTTATAGTAGCCTTTCATAATCTGACGGCCTTTTACGAGAACAAGACCACGCTTTCCGGGTTTGAGAGGCTTCCCGTCAACAATCTGACCGTCTTTTTCAGCGACAATCTTGAGGTCGAAGCTCGGGAAAATCCATCCGACATTGTTGTTGCGGGGACGTTTTGAGTTTCGGACTGAGATTACAGGGGCTGTCTCAGTCATGCCGTAACCTTCGAGAAGACGGAATCCAATTGCATTGAAAAAGTCTTCTGTCTCAGGCTGTAATGCTCCACCGCCGGAAATAGCAGCCCGGAACTTCCCGCCGAATTTCTGACGAATACGGGAGAACACGAACTGCTCGCCCAAAAAGTGAGACGGCCACAAAAGAACGAAGGGGAAAAATCCCGTGACATAATCGATGATTCTCGGATACCAGTGATATCGGCACTTTAAGCCAAGAAAGCGTGCCTTTGATTTGTAATAAAGCTTTCCAAGAAGAACTGAATATTTGAAGATGAGGCGGTTGAGAGCACTCTGTTTTTTGACCTCCCGGTAGATTCCCTGAGCGACAGACTCCCACAAGCGGGGAACGGCGTTCATCCACTGAGGCTGAACAAGCTGCATGTCGGAAATCATCACAGAGGCGACAGGCTTTGAATAGGCAAATCCGCCCTCCAGAGTAACGACCATGTAACAAAAAGCCCGCTCGAAGCTGTGCCAGATTGGAAGAACAGTGAGCCACAAATCTCCGCTCTGCATGAGACCGAGAACGCTCCGGCAGACCTCGCACTGAGCAAGATAGTTGTCGTGGGTAAGCTGAACGCCCTTTGGAAGACCTGTCGTTCCCGAAGTGAAGATAATCGTGGCAACATCATCTTTTGTGACGCTCTCCATGCCTTTCTCAATTTCCTGCCATTCTTCTTTTGTGATGGCAGTTCCCTCAGATTCAAGCATTGAATAGTAGATTACTTCGATGCCCTTTGATTTTGCATCGTCGAGTGTTTTCTGGTCTGCGTGCTCATAAAGAATCGCTTTTTTGAGAGTCGGAACTTCTTCGATATTCTCAAGGACTTTCTCAAGCTGGCGGGCGTTTTCAAAGAAAGAAATCTCCGCCTCGACGAAATTGAGGATAAAGCGCATTTCAACGCCCATCGAGTCACAGCCACGTGGAACATCAATCGCACCCAGCGAAAGAAGTGCGAAATCGGTGATGAGCCACTCACGCCTGTTGTCGCTCATGAGGCCGATTTTGTCACCTTTTTTGACTCCGAGTTTTTTGAGGGCTGAGGCAAGCTCAATCACATGCTGGTAGACCTGCGAATAGCTGTAACGGACGAACATTCCGCTTTTATTTTTGACAGCCTGCAATGTAAGATGCGGGCATTTGTTCACTTTTGCTTTAAAAAGAAGCGGAAGATTTTCACCAAGATTTTTCTCAAACTTCGACAAGTCCATCGGGAATTCCTTTCGGGCACAAAACTGCCAGACATTTTTTAAGATTATTTCATTATGACACTTTTTGTCTTTTTGTCAAGATTACACGAGGAATTAACATATCTTGGAAAAAGCAGGAAAGAACTGGCACGCGCAGCAAATTTTGATGTATCCTGCATAAGCAAGGGCATAGAAGGGAATTAAAATTTATCAGACAAAAAAAACGCTCCGTAAAAAGAATTCACGGAGCGTTTTTTTTGCATATCCGGATTTGCAGAATACTCACAATTTTTTATCACAAACTGTGAGTGCCGTCAGGCACGAACAAATCCGTTTGTATCAACTTACCATTTTTTCTCGATCTCTGGTTCACAGATGTTGATTTCTGTTTCGAGGTCGAAGAATTTTGCGCGTGCCATATCTGGTGTGAAGTTGATGGTGTCGCCGAGCTGGACTACAACTTCCGGATTTACTTTTGCAACGATGTTAGAGTCTTTTACCTGAACGAAGACATGTGTCTCTGCACCGAGAGGCTCTTTGTTTGTGACTTTAACCTGCATGTTGTTTTCTGCTGCAGGAGAAGCCTGGTAGTGAAGATCCTCTGGGCGGATACCGAATGTAACTTCTTTTCCGACATAAGCCTTGAGGTGTTTCTGCTGTTCTTCTGTCGGGATAAGTGTGAATGAACCTTCGTTAGCGACTACTTTTCCGTCTTTTTCTTCGATTGTGAGGCGGAAGAAGTTCATTGGAGGTGTACCAATGAAGCCTGCGACGAATTTGTTGATCGGGTGGTTGTAGAGGTACAACGGCTCACCAATCTGCTGGATTCGTTTCTCAGACATAACGACGATTTTTGTACCCATTGTCATAGCTTCAACCTGGTCATGGGTAACGTAAATCATTGTTGCCTGCAAGCGGTGATGGAGAGAAGAAATCTCACCACGCATTGTAACGCGGAGTTTAGCGTCGAGGTTAGAAAGAGGCTCGTCGAACAAGAATACTTTTGGAGAACGAACGATTGCTCGTCCTACAGCAACACGCTGACGCTGACCGCCAGAGAGTGCCTTCGGTTTTCGGTCGAGGTACTGTGTGAGGTCGAGCATTTTTGCTGCTTCTTCGACTTTGCGCTGAATTTCGATTTTTGGCTCTTTGCGGATTTTGAGACCGAATGCCATGTTGTCGAATACGGTCATGTGCGGGTAAAGAGCATAGTTCTGGAATACCATTGCGATGTTGCGGTCTTTTGGCGGAACGTCGTTCATGAGTTCGCCGTCGATGAGAAGTTCACCCTCAGTGATGTCCTCAAGACCTGCGACCATGCGGAGTGTTGTTGATTTACCGCAGCCAGATGGACCTACGAATACACAGAATTCGCGGTCTTCGATTGTTACGTTTGACTTTTCTACAGCCAGAACGTTTCCGTCGTAAACTTTTGTTACGCCTTTGAGCTCAACTTTTGCCATTTTTTCCTCCTGTGGCATAAAGGGATTATAACTATTCTTCTATTCTAAAGGACTATCAGATGTTAATCAAGCGATTATTTTAAATTATTACAAATAATTACAGGCGAGTGCATAAATCTGACATTTTTTTTACTCGCACGCCATCATTCCGACTCTGTAATCTTCGTCAAACTGCTGAAGGTCAAATTCTGCATAATTCTGATTCACACGGACAGTAAATTCGGGAATATCATTCTCCCCTGCTTTTTTTTCTTTTTCGTCAGGATTCTGCACGGCTTCTTTCTCCATCATCTCAAGAATTCCGGCTTTAATTTTGTACCTGATTACATTTTTCACAGCCCTGTCAAGTTCTTCAGAAAAAGCGGAATCTTCAGACGCCTTTTTTAAAAGATTCTGCGCAACATTCCAGAATTTTTTCTCAGAGAGCATAATGACATCCACCCCGGACTCTATCGCCCTGACTGCAGCAACCTCCGGCGGAAAACCGTTCTTTGAAAGTGCGCCCATAAAAATATCATCAGAGATCACAAGGCCATTAAAACCATATTTTTCTTTTATTATTTTTCTGATCCAGAATTCAGAGAAGCAGGCCGGCATCGAAGTCTCTTCATTATTCTCTCCGTTTTCTTCCTGAAAAATCGCATGGCTCATCAGAACTGCGCTTGAAGAAGGCAGGATTTCTTCAAAAGGACGGAAATATTTCTCACTTTCAGAAGCTTTCCATATAATTTTAGGGAGGCCGATATGAGGATCCGCATTCGAATTTCCGGGGAAATGTTTCAGAACCGTAGAAATTCCGTTTTTTTCATAAGATTCAACAAGAATTTTTCCATATGACAGAACTTTATCGAGTTCTCCGAAACTTCTGGTGTCAAGAAATTCTTTATTTTCGGCTGTCTCCACCTCAACGACAGGAGCAAGGTTCATATGGAAGCCGAGATTTTTCATCTGCCTTGCCTGTGAAGAATAAAGTTCTCCCGCTTTATCAGCAGAAAGAAGCTCAGCGACATTTTTTTGTGAAGGCAGAAGACTTGTGAGGGAGCGCAGCCGGTTCACATAGCCGCCTTCCTGATCGACAGCCACAAAAGGAGGAGGATTCCGTGCGTCAATATAAAAACCACGGATTGACTTTATGTATCCGTAAGTCTCAAGAGGATCTTTCGAAATGTTATACGAAAAAAGGAGAACTCCGCCCGGGACAACAGGAGTTTCATCATCATTTTTTTCAACTGAATGGTATTTCTGCTTTCCTTCGACATTGACAAGAAAAATCTGAGAGACTTTCGCAGAGTCTGAAAGAGAGGAGACATATTCTGAAATAGCGTTTTCTTTTGCTTCTGTAATTTTCTGTTCTCTCTGAAGTGCAATTTCTTCCGGACTCATTTTTTTAGAGCAGGCAGAAAGAAGAAAAAATACTGCCAGAAAAATACAGAAAATTTCCGCGGTTAGAACATTATACTTTAAGGAATTTTGATTCATGTTCGTTATTTTAATGAAGAATTTACTAAATTTCCACACAAGAATTTACTGAATTTCAAGAGTCACAGAGGCTGATTTTTCAATTTACAAATTATCCCGGCACTTCCCAAATTTCCTAAAATCTGATTTAATTTATCCGATAATCAAGATATGGAGCATCCTGATGGCTAATTCTTATGAAAAACCAGACTTCTGGTCACGAAAAGCTTTTTCTGAAGGCTACCCCGCCCGTTCGGTCTACAAACTTCAGGAAATCGATCAGAAATTCGGTATGATTAAGATGAATTACAAAGTCCTCGATTTGGGTGCAGCCCCTGGAAGCTGGACAACTTTCCTTCTCCGCCAAATGGAAGGCAGCGGCAAGGTCGTTTCGTGCGATTTGAACCCTCTTTCCAAAGACGTAAAAGGCGAAAATCTTGTCTTTATTCAGGGCGACCTGCAGCAGAAAGAGATTTTTGACAAAATCAAAGCCGAAGGACCTTTTGACCTCGTCGTTTGTGACGCAGCTCCGCTTACCACTGGAAACAAAGTCGTTGATACGACCCGCTCTTCGGGACTGGTAAAAATGGCAATTTGGTATGCGGAAACAATGCTCAAAACCGGGGGAAATTTTGCCGTTAAGATTTTCCAGAACGGAAATCAGCAGGAACTGCTCAAAAAAATGCGTGAAGTTTTCACGAGCGCAAAAGGATTCAAGCCGCAGGCGTGCCGCTCCGAGTCTTTTGAAACATACTTGATTGGGTTGGGTAAAAAGTAATGAAAAAAGTATTACGGACTTTAAAACATAAAGTCAGCGGAAAACAGATTAAAAGTGCAGTTCAGTGTTTTTCCGTCACATTCGGGGTTTGCGCACTCGTTCTCACAGGCACTTTAGTTTTTGCAAATCACTCAAAAAATGTAGAAAATGGACAGGGCGGCTTTGAAAGTCCAACGATTCCTGTCACTGAAGAAGTTCTCGACTCAATTTCAGATAATTCAGGCAGCACAGGTTCTGCAGAAACTGTCGCTTACGACGATTCTTACAATCTCTCATATTTTTCTTACAGAATCCGCTCAGGAGACATGATCGGAAAAATTGCCGAAGCTTTTGACATCACATCAGATACAATCATCTCCGTAAACAATGTCAAGAATTCACGCACAATCCGACCGAACGAATATCTTAAAATTCCAACTATGCCTGGAATTCTTTACACTGTAAAAAAAGACGGCGAAACAGCTGAAACAATCGCAGAAAAATACAAGGTTGAGGCTGCAAAATGCGCCGGCGTAAACAAAATCGCCATTACGACATCCCTCGCAGCCGGACAGACAATTTTCGTTCCGGACGCAGAACTCGACTGGGTCACCCGTCAGGAAATCAACGGCGACCTGTTCAGAAAACCAATCCGCGCACGCTGGTACCGCTCATCAAGATTCGGCTGGAGACCAAGCCCGTTCACAGGAGTACGTTCTTATCATTCAGGAATCGATATGGCATGTCCGATGGGAACCAACATCTATGCGGCTCTCCCTGGAAAAGTAACTGCTACAGGCTACAATGCGACATACGGAAACTATGTGATTATCGCACATCACTCAGGCTATAAAACGCTTTACGGACACATGAGCGCGATTCTCTGCCACAGCGGTCAGTATGTCACTCAGGACTCCAGAATCGGCAAGGTCGGCAGCACAGGAATGAGCACAGGCCCTCACCTTCACTTCACGGTCTTCAAGAACAACAAGCAGGTCAATCCGGAAAATCTCTGGAACTAAAAAAATCATTCAGATTTGAGTCTGTCCCGCACTTATAAGGTGCTGGACATTTTTTTGTCTTTCGATTTGTCTTCCGCAATTCTCACGTTTTTGGTTTTATGCTATAATCTTTCATTATGAAAACTTTTGAAAACTACGGCGTGCAGATTCCAGAAATCCTGCTGCCAGAAACTATTGATTTGAAATCATGGTCAGTAATCGCATGTGACCAGTACACTCAGGACAAAGATTATTGGGCAAGAGCTAAAGAAGCGGCCGGCTCAAATCCTTCAAGCCTCAATCTGATTTTCCCGGAAGTTTACCTCAACGACGGTGACGGGGAAGCTCGCATCAAAAAAATCCACGAAACGATGAAGAGCTACATTGATTCCGGCATTTTCAACGGTGAAGAAGAGTGTATTTACATCGAACGAAAGACTGAGTACGGTCGAACTCGAAAAGGACTCGTGCTCGCTGTTGATTTGGAAAAATACGAGTGGAAGCCGGGCAGCAAGGCTTTGATTCGTGCGACAGAGGCAACAGTTCCTGAGCGAATCCCTCCACGAATGAAAATCCGAAGCGGAGCACCTGTAGAGCTTCCTCACATCATGCTTCTTGCAAACGATGCGAAAGACCTCCTCGTAGGCGGGGCTGGCACACTTGCAAAAAAGAACAGCCCGATTTATGACGGTGACTTAATGCTGAACTCAGGCCACATCACAGGCTGGAAGGTAGCGGGAAGTGAGGCAGAGAGCCTTTTAGAGAACGCCCTTTCATCTTTGGCAAAGGCAGGCACGGACTCAGACGGAAACTGCTTTCTCTTCGCTGTCGGTGACGGAAATCACTCTCTGGCTACAGCAAAAGCCGTGTGGGATGAGCACAAAAAAACACTTTCTGGTGATGATTTGAAAACTTCCCCGGTTCGATACGCACTGGTCGAGGTCGTGAACATTTACGATGAAGGCCTCACTTTCGAGCCTATTCACCGTGTAATCTTCAATCAGGATGCAGGAAGCCTGATTCTCTTTACGCAAGAAAAACTCGGTGGCGAAATTAAGAATTTTGACAGCGAAAAAGAACTTGAGGATTTCGTGGCAGATAAAAACGCAAAAGGTGCAAGGTACGGCTTTATCACAACAATCGCAGGAAAAGAAAAACTCTGCGTCCTTGAAACCAAAATCACAGATCTGGCAATCGCAGCGTTGCAGCCGGTTCTAGATGAATATCTCGACAAAAAATCAAAAGACAAAAAGAACGACATCGATTACATTCACGGAACAGAAGATGTAGTGAAACTCGGCCACAAAGAAAACGCCCTTTCAATCCTTCTTCCGCCAATCGCAAAAGATTCCTTCTTCCAGACAATCGCAAGCCGAGGCGTTCTCCCAAGAAAGTCATTCTCAATGGGTGAAGCCAGCGAAAAGCGATTCTATGTCGAAGCCCGCAAATTGTTTTAATTTAACATAACATTGTCATTGTTGACTTTGATTTTTTTGAACAGCTCTACGATGGAATCCATTGTGAGCTGTTTTTTTTCTTCGCCGGAAATATCGCTGATGATTTCGCCTTTATTCATCATAATCAGGCGGTTCCCGTAATCGAGGGCGTGCTGCATGTTGTGAGTGACCATCATTACGGTGAGGTTGTATTCATGTGCGAATCGACGGGTCAGTTCCATTATGATTGCGGCGTTCGTCGGGTCGAGGGCGGCCGTGTGCTCGTCGAGGAGAAGCAGGCTCGGCTTACTCATAACTGCCATCAAAAGCGTGAGAGCCTGCCTCTGCCCGCCCGAAAAAAGCTCCACATTGTCACCGAGGCGGTTTTCAAGCCCCATGTTAAGAACACGAAGCTGCTCCCGGAAGAATTCCCTCATCTTGTTGTTGAGCGAAATCTTAAAGCCTTTGAAGCCTTTTTTGTAGCAAATCATCATATTGTCTTCGAGCGACATTTTGCCGGCCGTTCCCAGAAGAGGATTCTGGAAAATGCGACCGATGTACCTTGCTCTTTTGAATTCAGCGTCGCTAGTGATATTTTTTTGAACGCCGTTCTCGTCCGTGAGCAGGATTGTGCCTGTGTTCGGTTTGAGTGTTCCTGCGATGACATTGTAAAGCGTAGATTTTCCCGCACCGTTCGAACCGATTACAGTGATAAAATCGCCTTTTTTGATGTTGAGGTTTATGTTTTTGAGAACCTTCTTTTCGTCAGGAGTATTCGCATTGAATGTGATTGAAATGTTATTTAAGTTCAGCATGTTTTAATTCCTTTTCAGTTTTCCGGCCTCTTCAAATGTTCCTTGAACCAGCCCACGATATCCGCTTTGCTTACTACGAGGCAGAGAATAATCATGAGGCCCGTTACGAGTTTGAGGTCGTTTGCGTTCATTCCGATGTTGTAGCCGTATCTTCGTGCGATGAACATGAGCGCACGGTAGATGATAGAGCCTAAAATCACACGGAATGTCTGCCAGCCGATTTTGTTTGAGTGAATCACGAATTCGCCGAGCATAAGGGATGCAAGTCCTGAGACCACGACACCGCTACCGCTTCCGACATCGGCAAAACCTGAGTACATCGCAAAAAGCGCACCCGAGAGAGCCGCCAGTCCGTCACCGAAGCAGATTCCCACCCCACGAACAATCCGAGGGTCAACGCCCTGTGAGATTACCATCTGAGGATTGCTTCCGAGCGCTCCCATTGTGAGACCAAAATCTGTTGAGAAGAACAAATCCAAAATCACGAGCAGAATACCGACGAAAATCACGAGAAAGGCGACGATTCCCCAGTCTGGTGAAATTGCCGGGAAACTTGCTTTCATAAACTGCTTGATTGAAGAGAAAATTGTTGGAATCTTGAGGAAGGAGACATTCGCCTGATTCGACATGACACGCAGATTGACCGAATAAAGCATTGTCATCATCAAGATACCCGCAAGCAGATCCGGAATCCGGAGTCTGGTGTAAATAACTGTCGTACAAAGACCTGCAAGAAGACCCGCCACAAAAACAATCAAAAGAGCTGCGGCTGGCGTTATGCCATGCGTGATGCATGCCGCAAGAACGCACGCTCCAAGCGGAAAGGATCCGTCAACCGTCATATCACAAAAATTGAGGACGCGGAAGGTCATAAACACGCCCAAAACCATAATTCCAAAAATCAAACCTTCTATAAGAATACCCTGAATCATACAGACGATTCTACTGATAATAACAGGAATTTACAATCAGCAGAGAAAGCACTTAAGCGCAGTCACGGCGCCCTTTAACAAGACTCAAATTATCTGTTATAATCAGAAATATGTTCTCGTACAAAAAATGTTCCCACGAAGGATGCTCTCATTTTGCACTTTCAGACTTCGATTCAGACGGAAATATAATTGAAGGCGGAAAATTCTGCTATGCACACATCGAAAACAAAGATGAGCATATTCAGAAAGTTTACGACTATATCAGAAATCACGACAAAATCATCGGCCTTAATGCAAGCGGCATCACTTTTACGAACATTGACGTCACGAACAAGGGTTTTTACGGCTGTAATTTCTCTCACAGTCTTTTCGCAGGGCTCAATTCCAAAGGAATCCGGGTACGCATGTCAATTTTTGATTTTGCGACTTTCAGCGACTCAAATTTTCTCGAATGCAACTCACACTTTTCTTCGTATGCAGGCGCAAAGTTCAGCCATGTTAACCTTACGGGAAGCGACCTGGTTCAGGATAATTTCTGCGGACTTTCTTCATTTCAGTCATCTTTTGACGATTCAGATTTATATTCATCATACTTTATCAATGCGAAACTGATAGACACGTCTTTCCGAAACTGCAACATCAAGGAAACGGTTTTCTACGAAATCACACAGCAGAACGTAAGTTTCCGACAGTCAAACACAAACGCTGCAATTTTTGACAAGCGTGGAAGCGCTCTCTTCACGGGTCTTGAAGAACTCAATGTTCCCCGCGGAGTCCAGAAAGGACCGGTCCTATGAAAATATATCTTCACCTCGATTTCGAAAAACTCACAAACTGCTATCTCGTAGTCAACGAAGAAACAAAAAAAGCGCTTATTATCGACCCATGCAAAATCTCAAACACGCTGATAAAGCAGATTGAAGAAGGCGGGTACGATCTGACCGCAGTTTTTATCACTCATAAGCACGAAAATCACTACAGGGGACTCAAAACCCTCAAAAAGATTTACGATTTTTCAGTTTATGCCGCAGACAATGACCTTTCCACTGACAAAAACATTTTAAAAGGCGAAGGCGTAAAAAGCATCGGCGGTCTCAACGTTGAGTATTTTTCTCTTCCAGGTCACAGTTCTGACTCAATGGTTTACAAAATCGAAAACGCGATTTTTACCGGAGACGTAATCTTTGCAGGAAAAATAGGTTCAAGTTCCTGCTCATACACAAGCAAATATCTGGCAAAAGGAATCAAGTCAAAAATCTTCTCGCTGAACGACGGGACCGTAATCATGCCGGGTCACGGCCCCATAACGACAGTTGGAGCCGAAAAACAATACAATCTGGATTTGAGTTCTATTTAGACTGCATTGTATAAACGCCGTCCCAGATTTTCGGAAGTCCGTTCTTTATGAAATCCTCGCACCTCTCGATAAAGACTTTAGCGCTTTCGTCCATCGGATACAGTTCATCCGACTGACGGTAGAATTCACAGGCTTTCTTCAAATCTTCAATATCTTTCGGCTGCTCAGGAGTCTCGATTCCTTTCAAGTACCATTTCATGCCCTCGTTGAAGAGTTCCGTCGCCTTGATACGCTTTTCGCCAAGTTCATCTCTCAGGCCTATAATTGAGTAAATTCCGACAGGCTTTTTAACGTTGATAACCCGGACGCAGTCAAGCTTTCGCGCGACGATTTTTCCGGCATTTTCCCCGCGGTTAGCCGCTTCCCAGGTTGACTCTGAGCACATAATCCATGAGCCGTAAGCCTTGTTCGTTCCTTCAAGACGGCTCGCAAGGTTTACGTTGTTACCCATAATAGTATAGTTAAGTTTTTTCTCGGTACCCATATTTCCGACGACCATATTTCCTGTATTGAGTCCGACACGGGAATGCAGGAAGAACGGCTCACCTGTGGCAGGATTTATCGGGAGCCGGCCTTTATTCTCTTCATTGAAGCGCCGCTCAGCCTGAAGCATGCGGATTCCGGCTACACAGGCATCAAAAGCATTGTTGTCATCGTGGACAGGAGCACCAAAGAACGAGACAATCTCATCGCCAACATATTTATCGATGGTTCCCTTATTGTCCATAATTGCATCACTGAGAACACCAAGATAGTCATTCAGAACAGCGACGAGACGCTCAGCTCCCTTATCCTCCCCTGCCTCATTGTTGATAACCTCAGTAAAGGCCGAGAATGATTTTACGTCCGAGAAGAGCGCCGTAAGCATGTCACTTTTTCCGCCCAAACTTGCAAGCTCAGGATTTTTTACAATCTGCTCAACGACAGCAGGCGCAACGTAGGCTCCGAAAGTTGTCTGAAGGAATTTTTTATCTTTTTCGCTTGTTGCAAAACGGTAGATTGTCATCGCAAGATAAGAAGTAAATCCAATCAGAATTGTAGTAAGAGCCGGCATATACACGCTAAAAAGAATAAGCATAAAGAAAGGTATAAAGAAGCAGAGCAGAACAAGAGAAACACCGGAAATATTCTGAATTCTTGCTCTCTTTTCGGCAGGAAGGACAATCAGGACAAAAGCAAGGATTGTCGCAAAAATCACGCCCCACCACCATTCGACAGAATAAATAAAAATCTGATTCATAATCGTGTTGTAGACATTCGCATGCGTTCCGACATTCATGTATGCCCGTTCAAAAGGGGTCGTACCCAAATCGGTTGTGGAAGAAGCGGTGTGACCAAGAATACAAAAAGAATTTTCATAGGCTGCTTTTTTTTCTGCAAAAATCGAAGCGTAAAGGGTATTCTCGCTCTGCAATGTGTCAAAAAGGTCTGAAACCTCCTGCGCAACGGTCTGAATTTCGTCAGCCGAAATAACTCCGGCAAGGTCATACATTCTGCCTGCAATTTCATCGAGAGCGGGACTCGGTAAATTCTTCGTTCCTGCAAAAGTCGTAACATCTTCAAAGAATTTTTTTCTGGCCTCAAAATACTGCTCATATTCAGAAGAATCGATTCCGCCGCCGAGCGCATTTCCTTCAATATCGTAGCCTTCACACTTAGCAAGGAGGTATTCCTTAAAATCTTCGATATCGTTGTAATCCGAAACAAGCTGGTGGACCGTCTGAGCCGATTCAAGCGGATAAAGATTTGTACCCGGAATTTTCACGGAATTAAGGGAGATGAGGAATCTGTCGAGAGACTTTAACACTGTCACGACATTTTTCTCAAGTTCGTCAAGCTGTGCAAGGAAATACATGCTTTCGTGCCGGAAAGAATCGACAAAAGGACAGTGAAGCCAGTTGATAATCATTTTTCCGTCAGAATCAAGCGGAATCTTGAGATTTTTTCCGTCCAGGCCGGCACATTTTTCAAGGAAAAGAGCATTTTTCTCACGAGTGATTGATTCCGGCTGAAGTTTTTTCAGAATCGGAGCGAAAGAAAGCTGTCCTGCAAAAACGCCGTCCTTGTCATTTAAAAGTTCGATTCTGCGGCGGGTTCCGTCCATATCAATAATGACGTTCGTGAATCCGGCTCCGCTCGCATGTGAAATGAACTGGTGCATGGCCGGTGAAAAACCAATCAAATATTTTTTACAGAAAAGCGGGTCTGTCCAGTCTACTTTTTCTCCCCTAAAATTATCGAGGAATGAAGTTTTTGTTGAGTCTATACGGCTTTTTCTGAAATACTTGAGAATAAGTTTGTCATCATCCTTTACGTTGTAC
Organism: Treponema sp.; assembly: GCA_017395545.1. GTDB lineage: Bacteria > Spirochaetota > Spirochaetia > Treponematales > Treponemataceae > Treponema_D. The sequence continues at coordinate 24,843 of JAFPUF010000017.1, forward strand.
AGGAATCTTTTTTTGACATAATCAATTTCTTCGTCGGTATACTTCATGTCGATGTCGAGGGTATTGATAGTAAGCCAGGTATTTCCGAAGAACTGGATTGCACGGGCAAAATAATCATCGTTATCACGTACGAATTTTTCAAAGGCAGGGCGCGTTCCGTCAAAATTTGAGGCAGCCTCGATGATGGCGTCCTCGTTGACGGCAAGACTTGAAGGCGAAAGGTACTCAATATCGAATACAGCCGTATCAACGCCGAATTCTTTCATGCGCATAAGGGCGTTCGCAAAAATATTCCTCGGCCACGGCCAGGTTTTCATTTCCTGGAAAGCCTCGTTGCTCGTTGAAAGGTTATCCGCCTCAACAAGAAGGATTTCCGTTCTAGGTTCAGGACTTTTTGAGAATCCTAAAAACAAATCATAGATACGGAAGTCGAATTTCTGAAGCGCGCCGACAGCACAGCAAAGCGTCCAGAACAGGACAGACGAGACGACAATTATAGAAGCAACTGCTTTTCTAGATAAAGATTTTTTTGAATCTTTCTGATTTTTCTGGTTCTTTTTCATTGCAATTATTATAACATATGTTAAAATAAATTGAAAACTTTTTTTAGGAGCAGTTATGAAAAAACTTTTACTGTCTTTTGCGGCTCTTTTATTCGGACTTTCAGCTTTTGCACAAAGTTCAGAGCAGATTTCAGCCATTCTAAAATCCGAAAAAGCAAATTGCGGGCAGGCTTCTTACCTCGCCGCAACATACACGAATTCCATAAGTGATACAGATTCCGAAAAAGCGGCCTGCGAAGCATTAAAAAATGCAGGCTATCTTCCTGAAGGCATAAGTGCAGACCAGGAAATCAATCTTGCACAGCTTTCCTATCTGTTCACAAAAGCACTGGGAATCAAAGGCGGACTTTTTTACACACTGATTCCGTCCCCGCGATATGCTTACAAAGAATTAAAGGCGCGCGGAGTCCTTCCGGCAGAATCTGACCCGTCAATGAAGATTTCAGGCCGTGACTGCCTTGATCTTTTTAATTCCTGCCTCGAATTCGCAGAAAACAAAGGAGCAGAATAATGAAAGCAAATTCTAAATTCTTTAAAACACTTCTCGCGGCAGGAGCCGTTCTTTCTGTCTCTTCATTTTCGTTCGCTTTTGAAACAGGCGGACTTCTCACAAACGACACAAAATACATCAAAGACAAAGATGAAGACGCTTCCCTCGACCAGAAAAACGGACTTTCACTCTGGCTCAGAGTCCCGCTCACAGAAAACGGCTCAAGCTACTTCACAACAGAAGGTTCTTTCAAAACAGAATACGACACTTCCCTGCCTGAAGATGACAGGCTCATACTCACGGCAGACCTTGACCTTTTCAAGCTCGTCCTCAAAAAAGAGGCAGAAGCCGGAACAGTTCTTTTTTCTGCAGGAAGATTCTACTTCTCTGATTTAAGCGGTCTCGTTGTAGGACAGAACGCCGACGGAGCTCAGCTGGATTTTTCATCTTCAGTTTTAGGAGTCAGCGTCTACGGAGCATACACAGGTCTCCTTAACGAAAAGAACATTACAATTCTTGACGATCCTCATGCAGGTTCAGATTCTCCGGATCCTGATAAAGTCTACTCGCTCGCAAAAAAATATGTTTTTGCAGGCCTTCAGCTCTCGGCTTCAAACTTTGCGGCAGGACAGAGCGCAGTTCTCGAAAGTCTCGGCGCTTTCAGGCTTGAAGACGGAAACAAATTCAACAGATTCTACGGAACGCTCTCCCTTTCAGGCCCTCTTGCCGCAGAAAAAGCAGTTTACTACACTTTATTGAGCACGCTCGGAATAACACAGGACGAAAACGACACTCACAAGGGAAACCTTTCAAGCATCTCGTTTTCATGGTATCCTGATTTCAAGTCGGCTTCCCTCTCTCTCAACGGAGTTTATGCTTCAGGAAAACAGGGACCGTTTGACGGTTTTATGGGATTCACAAGCCAGACAGCAGCAGAATCTGTGTCACAGCCTGAATACTCCGGCATCGCAAAAGCAGGACTTTCGGCCTCAATCAAACCGACCGACAATCTTTTGATTTCTGCCGGCGGAGACCTTGTTCTTAATGCGGCCGCAGGTGATGAAGGCAAAGATATCGAAATGGAAGGCTTTCAGTGCACGATTGGAGCAAATTACCAGTTTCTTTCCGATGTTTCTGTCGGAGCCACTTTCAACCAGTTCGTAGGCACGGGAGATTATTCCAGTGAGACAAAAACCCAGTTCAAGCTTAGCGCAAGCATAGCATTCTAATTTACAGGGAGGAATAAATTATGAAAAAACTGATTTTTTCTTTAATTTTCGGTTTTGCGACATTCTCTTCGTTCGCATTTCAGGCAACCGTAGTCTCGGCAAAAGGCAAGGCCGAAGTTCAGAGCGGCTCTGAGTGGGTCGCAATCAAAACAGGCGATACGCTTGATCAGGGCGCCGTAATTCAGACAGGTTTCAAATCTGAAGTCGTCCTCAAGCTCAAGGAATCAACCGTCACAGTTGCCCCGCTCACCCGAATCACGCTTCAGACACTCGCAGAGCGGAACGGAGTCGCAGGAGCTCCTGGAAAAGACGAAACCTCAATTTTCCTTGACACAGGCTCACTAAAATCAAACGTTCAGAAATCACAGGACAGGCGCGTAGGCTTTACTGTGCGCTCCCCTGTCGCAACGGCTTCTGTCCGCGGTACAGAATTCCGCCTTGGCACAAAATTCCGCGGAGTCAAGCTCTCAACAAAAAACGGAAAAGTCGCTTTCTGGAAAAATACAGTAAAATCTGAAGCAGTCCTCGACGGAGCATCCGCAAATCCTGAGGCTCCGGCCGAAGAAGCAGGAACCGGAGATTCTGCACAGGACATTTCCGACTACGCTCCACAAGGTGCAATCGTCGTTTCAAAGGGCGAAAATGCCGAAGCACAGACAAACCAGCATTCAGCGACTCCTCCGGCCGCCGTCGCACGCGGAAACGCAGCATCACTCGGTGGCGGAACACAGACTGCTTCCAGCGCAGAGATTGCGGCACATTCAGCAAATGCTCCTGTAGCAGTAGCAGCAACCGAGCAGAGCACCGCAAAAAAAATCGCCTCACTTTCTGTACTCGTAGAATTTGAGGATGCTGAATAATTCCCGGTCAAAAGGCATTTTAATATCCTAAACGAAAAGTCTGCAGATTTCTAAATTTGCAGACTTTTTCTTTTTTTTTACTTTTGTAAATCACGTTTTTCTGCTAAAATTAAAATATGTTTAGAAAAATTATGAATAAAAAAGTTTTGACTAAATCATCTGCAATTCTGTTCATCACACTTTCGTTTTTTTTATCTTCATGTAAAGGCGAAAAAAAATCTCCTTCTTCACAGACAGCATCCCAGAACGGCTTCTCAGAAGATACCCCCGTTAAACTCAGAAAAATCTCAGACGAAACAAAAGAATACCTTGAGGGCAAAAATATTGTCGTAGTCCTTGGCTACGGCTACAATGACGAAGAAAACGTCTCAAAAATCACGCAGGTTTTGAATACCAGTTTTGGTGTCGAAACCGAAGAAAAACCGGCCCTCATCACAATTCTTGTCTACCCAAAAGATTTTATGGTCGGAGGAAAAGAGCGCATTTCATCCCTCGCCGACAGAATCGAAGAAAAGAATCTCGCCGGAATGATAATCCTCGGTGCTCCGGAAGGACTTCACATCGCACTCTCAAAAATCCAGGACAAATCAGAAGACGGAAAAATCAGCTATCCGGTCTTTACGCTGTTCTCACAGGATGACGTTCTTGGTTCTGAATCAACCTCAGACTTTGTCCTTGACTACGCCCACAAAACCAACACAATCGAAGGCGAAGTAACCGACTTCATTCCAGACTTTGATGCGTCAACAATCCTCACAAACTCAATTACAGAAATGATAGAGCTGAGGGAACCGCTAAAAGCCGACGGCAATCTTCAGCCTTTCGTACAGAAACTTCTCGATAAAAAAAGAACCTTAGTCCGCTATGTAGACGGTGAGACAGGCTTACAGTCAATTAATCATTTTATTTTCGAATGATCGAGCTTACTCAGCAGGAAAATCTTGCGATTGGAAATAAAGAGTATATTGATTCTCTGAATGAAAAAGAATTTGGGAGGGCGCTTTTGCTTTCAGACTCCCACGGAAATCCGAGGGTAATGCAGTCCATCATCACGCATTTCGGCCCTTTATGCGATATTCTGTGCTTTTGCGGAGACGGACTTCTGGATCTTGTCGAAACGCTTGAAAGGGGCTTTTTCGACCCTGAATTCGGAAAAGCAATTCCCCCTGCCCTTTTTTTTGTCCGCGGAAACGGCGACAATTCAACAATCACTATTTTCACGGATCAGAGGATTCCTGTTTCTGTACCAGAAACTCAGGAATTCTCTCTCGCCGGAAGAAAATTTATGATAACCCACGGTCACCGTTTCAATGTCTATTACGGAACCAGAGACTTAAAGGCAGAAGCAATCAGCCGCGGAGTTGATGTAGTATTGTACGGTCACACTCATGTTCCGAATTCTTTGAGAACACATGTTTTAAGGGACGGATACAATCAGCTTCTGGGAGTGACTAATCCGGGAAGCTGTGCCCTGGCCAGAGGTGGCATGCCTAACACTTTTGCAATAATCGACGCTCACAAGGATGAAGACAAAACTGTCTGCCACTATTACAGAATCATCGAAGACCGTTTCGGTGACTATAATTTTGAAGAAATGCCGACACCCCGCGGAGAAATAAAACTCTTTTAATTTTTTTCAGTTTAGTTAAATTTTACTATCGGTTTTCTGAATTCAGTGTTAAAATACCTGTTATAAAAACAGGAAATGAAAAAGTTTAAGACTAAAAAGATCAGTATAAAAATCGCGGCTTTAATCGGCATTGTTCAGATAGCGGCGATGGCACTTCTCTTTATTACCTCAAACCTCAGCATCTTTGCCTGTGTTGTCATCACAGTTCTGATGATTCTGACCAGCACGGCAATTATCGGCTGGCAAAGGAATGCTGTTAAAGGCCTCCGCACAATATTCGAAAACGAGCATCTGCTTTTTTCTGAAATACTGGAAGCCCAGACTGTCGGAACGCTGGTTACAAATTCTGAAGACAATGAAATCATTCTTATCAACAAAATGGCTGTTCATCTTTATGGACTGGATTCCGCAAAGAAAAATTCGCTCACAATGGACGATATCAAAAACAAGTTCAGTAAAGAAGAAAGGGAGAAAATCACAAAGGTCAGGGAACTTGCAAAAAACTCTAAAGAAGAAATAATCTACGAAACCTATGCAATTCACGATGACGGACGGAAGATTCATTTTCTTAGTCACGCAAAAAGCGCGCATCTCTCAAATGGTGAAACGATTATAATTTTCTCTTTCATAGATATTACGCCTCTGAAAAATCTGGAATCCAGCCTTGTGCATCTCTCAGAAACAGACTCGCTCACATCAATATCGAACAGACGAGGCGGAGAACAAAAACTCAGGAATTTAGTTTCAGATGGCAAACAAGGAATGTTCTGTCTTTTTGATGCCAATAAATTCAAATACATTAACGACACTTTCGGTCACGCAGCCGGCGATAAGGTTCTGATTGAAATCGCAAACTGCATGAAAAAAGCTTTCCGGACTTCGGATATTCTGATAAGACTGGGTGGCGATGAATTTGTTGCATTCACTCCGGATATAAAAGAACAGAAAACAGGAAAAATTGTTCTCGACAGATTTATTAAACAAATCGAAGAAATATCTATTCCAGAGCTCGGGAATCATAAAGTTTCTGTGAGTCTCGGTGCAGTGATTATCAACGGCACCGAGACTTTCGAGCAGATTTACACAAAAGCCGACTCCGTAATGTACGATTGTAAAGAAAAAGGCGGCAATGTGTACAAATTCTACGAATAACTACAAGATGTAGCGGCTCAAATCCTGGTCTTTTACGACGCCGGTGAGCTTTTCGTCAACATATTTTGCATCTACATTCACGGTCTCGCCCTCGTGCTCGTCAGCATCAAAGCTGATTTCTTCGAGAACTTTTTCCATGATTGTGTGAAGACGGCGGGCGCCGATATTCTCGCTTCGGGCGTTGAGTTCCTCTGCAATCTCGCTCATGCGGTCAATCGCATCCTCGGTAAAGACGATGTTAACCCCCTCGGTGGCAAGAAGAGCCGTGTACTGCTTGGTGAGAGCGTTTTTTGGCTCGGTGAGGATTCGCTTGAAGTCAGCCTTTGAAAGCGACTCAAGTTCGACACGGAGCGGGAATCGTCCCTGAAGCTCTGGGATGAGGTCGCTAGGAGCAGCAAGACTGAACGCTCCTGCCGCAATGAAAAGAATGTGAGTTGTATCGACGACACCGAATTTCGTGTTGACTTTTGAGCCTTCGACAATCGGAAGAATATCGCGCTGAACACCTTCGCGGCTTACATTTGAGCCGTGGCCCTCGCCGTTCTTTGTGGCGATTTTATCAATCTCATCGATGAAGATGATTCCGCTCTGCTCTACCCGCTCTTTTGCCTTGTCAGCAACTTTGTCGGAATCAATCATTGAGTCCAGAACTTCTTCGGTAAGGATTCTTCGAGCCTCACGGACAGAGACTGTCTTCTGCTTGTGGTTACGGCCTGAGAGCATGTTCTGGATTTCCATCATGCCGCTCTGAATGTCGTCCATTGAACCGCCGGCGATGATTTCCATGCTAGGCATTGAACGCTGCCGCTTAACAGTGACCTCAACCTCACGGTCCTCAAGCTTGCCTTCCCGGAGCATAGTGCGGAATTTCTCACGGGTTGAGTTATCAAGAGAATTTGATTTTGCGGCAGATTCGTCCTCAGCCTGTTTTGCGGCGAGCTTTGCGTTCTGCTCTTCCATGAGCTTCTGAGCTTCTTCGGGAGTTCCTGCGAAAGGAATAATCTCAAAAGGAGAGTCGATTTTCTCGTCTTCCTTTTTTTCTTCTTTTTTGCCAGTTCCAGGAAGAAGAAGGTCGAGAAGTCGCTCCTCAACTTTTGGCCCGCAAGTCTCCCGCATTGAGTCCTCGACTTCTTTTTTGACATTATTGAAACCGACAGCCATCAAATCACGAACCATAGACTCAACATCTCGTCCGACATAACCGACTTCAGTGTATTTTGTGGCCTCAACCTTGATAAAAGGAGCGTTAACGAGTTTTGCAAGACGGCGGGCAATTTCAGTCTTACCAACGCCGGTAGGTCCAATCATGAGAATATTTTTTGGCGCAACTTCGTCACGGATATCCTCTGCCAGATGAATACGGCGGATCCGGTTACGCAAAGCGACCGCAACGGCCTTTTTAGCCTTGTACTGTCCGATGATATAAGAATCAAGTTTTTCAACAATCTGTTTCGGTGTAAGACCTTCTATAGACATAATTTCCCCTGTTAGTAAACCACAGATTACACAGATTACACAGATTTTTTATCCGCTATTACATATATAATCTGTGACATCTGTGACATCTGTGGTTTTTATTTATATTTCTTCTACTGTGATATTCTGGTTTGTGTAGATACAAATGTTACCGGCGATTTTCAGGCTTCGCTCGGCGATTTCTTTTGCACTCAGATCGCTTGAATCAAGATATGCGAGGGCGGCTGAATAGGCATAGTTTCCGCCTGAACCGATTGCAAGGACATCGTTCTCAGGCTCGATAACATTTCCGTCACCGCTGATTAAAAGAATCTTTGAAGAGTCGGCTACGATGAGCATTGCCTCAAGTTTCTGGTACATTTTGTTCGTGCGCCACATTTTTGCAAGCTCGACTGCGCTTCGGGTCAAATCTCCGTTGAATTCCTTGACTTTTTCCTCAAATTTGTCGAGCAGAGTGAAGGCATCGGCAACGCTTCCGGCGAATCCCGTGAGAATCTTGCCGTTATAAATTTTTCGTACTTTTCGGGCGTTTCCTTTGCAGACGGTATTTCCCAAAGTGACCTGACCGTCGCCCGCCATAGCGACCTTACCGTTTCGTTTGACAGCGATTACGGTAGTGCTCCTGATTTCAATTTTTTCCATAAGTATAAAGATAAAGAAATTTCAGACTGTCGGCAAGTGATTTTTTCTGCTATAATTTGTGCGATGAACATTTACATTGATTTTGATGACTGCCTCTGTGAAACCGCGCGTCACTTCACAGGCCTCGTGAAAGAACTTTATGGAATTGACTGTCCGTACGGAAAAATTCAATTTTTCGATTTACAGAAATCCTTTTCGCTGACAGCCGAACAATATGAGCAGATGATGATAAAAGCGCACAAACCAGAGATTCTTCTTGCCTATGACGAAACCCCGGGAGCCGTTAAAACTGTCACAGGCTGGCTCGAAAAAGGACACGATGTAAAAATAATAACGGGCCGGCCATTCAGCGCCTACGATGCCTCCCGCGAATGGCTTGATCAGCACGGACTTGAAAAAGTTGATTTATACTGCCTGAACAAATACGGACGCGACACTTTTATAAAGGGCAGCAGCTTTAATCTTGAACTGGAAGATTATTACAGAATGCATTTTGATCTGGCCGTCGAAGATTCCCCGGCGGCCTTCAAATTCTTTGACCATCTGCCGGATTTAAAAGTCATGGTCTTTGACCGTCCCTGGAACAAAAACTGCACCTTCCCGAATCAGAATTACAAAAGATGTACCGGATGGGAGATGATAGATTCCATGACGGGCAGATAAAGAAAACTGCGAAGGGCGTTCAAATAACGCCGACAACGAGGGGCGTTCAAATAACGCCGACAACGATGGGCGTTACACAATTCTCTCAACAATCTTCCTGCCTTATTGCTTTTTAGTAAAGTAGCCAGGTTTTTCCGTGCCGCCGTCTATGCGGGCATATTTCTTGTCAATATGATTTTTGTCATACACTGTTCCTGCACCGCCTTTAAGACTGTTGCAGTTTTCAAACATGCTGCTAGAGTTCGTCACTTTATCTGTAACAAACTTTTCAGAAACAGTTATTGTTATCAATGCCTTGCACCCATAGAACATATAGCTCATATTAGTAACCTTGCTGGTGTCAAACTTGCTCACATCCAGTGATGTCAATGCTGAGCAGCCTGAGAACATCCACCTCATATCAGTAACCTTGCTTGTGTCAAACTTGCTCGCATCCAGTGATGTCAATGCAGAGCAGCCACGGAACATATAGCCCATTTTAGTAACCTTGCTGGTGTCAAAGCTGCTCACATCTAGTGATATCAATGCATTGCAGCCTGAGAA
>JAFPUF010000018.1 GCA_017395545.1 Treponema sp.
GTCGTCGATTTATGTTAGGAATGTCTTATAGGACATTGGCTCGTGCCATAAATGTTAGTCGTACTACTGTATATTCATGGGAAAAAGGTAAGGCTATGCCCAGCATTAGAATGTTACCCAGATTAGCGGAGGCACTTCACGTTAAAGGAACGGAGTTACTTTACCCAAGTGATAGTAGCGCGCCTATCGCTAAATTAAACGAAAGAGTAGTACAAGAAATAAGACGTCTTCGTCTTTCGAGAGAAATAACGCAGGAAGAATTTGCCAAAAAAGTCGGTGTAACTTGGAGTACCGTAGCGAGATGGGAAACAGGAGAGGTTGCTCCTGCGATTAAATATTTGTCTAAATTTGCGGAAATTCTGGGAGTGTCGGAAGAAGATTTATTGAACCCAAGTCCTGATGCGGAAGCCCCTAAAAAGTACGCACGAGTCGAAGGAAGACAAGGAAGGAAAAAGAAAATTATGACATAAAAATGCGAAACGTCCCCAGCGGGTTTGGTAGGCCAAGACTGGGAACGCTCTACAAAGTACTTCGAGTCTCATTTGAAAAGCTCGAATTATATTTTAGACGTTCCTATTATAACACCAAGCGGCCCGAACCTGACGAGGGGAAACAGATAAATTTTTTACTAATTATTTTCGACTAATTATCAGACCGAACGAGAAAAAATTTGAGCGGAACGGAGGTGCAAGACTGATGAGCAATGAAAATGAAAGGGAACATGAACAGAGAGAATTTTTATCTGCTGATGTTCCTGTTGTTCATCAGTCTGAAAACGCCTCCCAGCAAGACGATTTTGCGTTCAGGGAAATAGAAAATTCATGGGAAAGAAGCCTTGAAAAATTCCATGACTGGTACGACACGTTCGCGCAATATGCGTATTTTAAGGAAAAAATAATCGGTAAAACTGGCAAAAAAGGAAAGAAAAATAATTTTTACTGGTTAGAGACGAATGACATATATCTTGAGAGAATACAGAGAGCGGTAAAGACTGACCGAGATTATTGGATTTCGGTGGCAGAAGTTTCCGAACGAATCAAGGATAAAGACGGGAAGCCAATATTCCGAGAAAAATGGATAAGTCAAATTAGATGTCATTTTTTGGTCTTAGATTTGAAGGAAGCCAGCCGAGCGGAAAATCTCGGACTTGAATTTACTTTATGGGACAATCAAATTACGGAACTTGTACTTGAGCATTGCCGTCAGCGCGGACTGCCCGAACCGATAATATGGGGAGACTATGAAGAAATAGTAATTTTATGGCCTTTAAGAAGCCCATATTACAAAGCTGGGCCGGAAATAAATCATTTTTACAATAACAGGGGAGAAATAATTGAAGATAGTTTTGCGTTTAATTATGAATGGAACGATGTACAGAATTTACTATATGAGGACTTAAAATATCTCGGAGCGAACCCGAAAAAAAAGCACGCTGTAACAATGTTACGAGTGCCGGGAACGTTTAACACTCATGCGGATATGCCAGTGCGTTTACTTCATGACGCAGAGATAACAACGATTGAAGAGTTAAATAAAGGGCTTCAATACGTTCGTGAAGCGTTGAAGAACGAGCAAAAAATTGAGCGTCCTAATCTTCAGGCAAAGTTACAGGAAATTGAAGACGAACACGAGAGATTCTTGGAGTTCTGTGATGCACTTGACGCGATCGACGCAGAAGTTGAAGAAAACGCTCCCAAGTCTAAGAGTAAAAAGTCTAAAGCGAAATCGACGGCCTCAAAGCCTAAAGAATCTAAAACGGCGCAGAAGAAGAAGCAATCTAAATCTTCAGTTGGGGTTAAACCTGAAAAAGTCTCGAAGCCTGAAGAAAGTGAAATTTTAACAGTGCCGCCGGAGAGACAGGGAGAATATGAAAAATTCTTAGAGCAGATTAAGCAAGATGTATTACAGATTCACCCTGCGAACGACAGCTACATAAAAATAAAAATCAGTGAAACTAGTTATCAAGTATTTCACAAATATGTTTGCTTATGCCTGAAAAAAGAAAATGAAGCGTGGCGGCAGATATTCGTAAATCCATGTGAATTAGAGAAAAAATTGACGGAATTATGGTTAAGGTCTGATTTCTCTACTCACAACATTTATGTTTCACAGGCTTCATTTTTAAGGCATGACAGCAGAAAGATTGAAGACGTAGCTTCATTGAGCGTAAGTTTTCTTGACATTGACGGAAAATTTGCAAAAGAACGCAATGACTTAACGCCAGAAGAATGGGCAGACCTTATAATCGAAGAATGTCGAGCAAAAGCAATTCCATTGCCGAACATAATAGTATTCAGCGGTAACGGGCTTCATGTTAAGTGGCTTTATAAGACCGCAATAACGAGGGAAAAATTAAATCGCTGGACGAGACTTCAGAAAAAGCTCTGGAAATTATTTGAAGATTTTGGAGCAGACTCACAGGCGAAAGATGCGGCGAGAGTTCTCAGAATACCGGGAACGAAGAATTGCAAGCCCGAAACAGTTGACGGGGACGTTCGAGTAGTTAAATTCAATCCTGAGCGTTGTGAATTTGAGGAATTAGAGGCAAAAATCAATGAATTGATCCCTTCTGATGAGGATAACCTTCAGGACTCTTCAACAACGATAGCGATCCCCGAAGTTGAAACTCCAGCCTCCGAAAACGTACCGTGCTTCTATGTGAAGAACGAGACTACGGGCGTAACCGAATTTGTAAAGACGCAGGAAATGTCCGAATATTTGAGCCGTCAAGATAAAACGCACGTGTTAAGACGTTCAATAGCAGAATTTTGGAAGCCTGAACTGAAGGCAGTGAGGAGGATATATTGCAATTACGCAGTTCTTTCCTCCGAGAAAGTTCCGGGAACGAATTTGGAGGAACAGGCAGAAAATATCCGAAAACGTTGCGCGGAATATTGGAACGGATTGGGATTCCAAGAGCCGAACGGGATAATGTTATTCAAGGACAAGATAATAGTAGTCTGGAAGTATGTATTAAGTGATTATTTGCCGAGAAAAGCATTACCTCGCTGGAAAAGAACGCAGGAATATATTTGCTACCATTTTGCGGACTGGGGAGCAATGGACGAAGCGGAATATCAGGAAGTAACAGGATTGTTGCCAATCGCAGAATTTACAGGCAATGCAAGTGAAGTTTTAACGTCAGCGGCGCGATATAAATTCGACGACTTAGCGAATCAAATATTGCGTTATTCGCAGAAGGAAGTCAAAGACTATAAAAAGAAACAAGCCGAAGAAAAAGCGAAGGCAAAAGAGGACTTAAAAACGCTTGCGAAGACGAAGCGAAAGGCCAAATCCAAGAAGGGACACACGGAAGCGTTTGACGGAATGGCTGGACGCAGGTTCGCGGATATTCTTCGCTTAATAGAACTAAGGAAAGATAAAAGCGGAGAAGTTCCGCAGGGCCATAGAGAATTAAGCGTATTCTGGGGAATGAACTTTGCGGCACAGGCCGGATTAGTGATCGGCCTGAAAGACTTTGATGCCTTAACGCAAAAATTGATAGATGAAAACGGATTACAATTCCGTAGTGAGAGCAATATACGTCAGTTTAACTCATTAAGGGAAAGATTTATCAGGCAAGACAGAGAATTATATAAAGCGTTCACTGAGACGTTAATAGATCAGTTAGGAATAAAGGAGTCAGAACAAAAAGAGCTTGAAGTTTTGAGAGAATTTCCGAAGAAGGAAAAGAAGACAGGTGAGCCGAAAGCTCCCTCATTAGAAAGTCTAAAGTTGTGGGAATTAGAGGGAATATCACGACGAACATGGTACCGTCGTCGTAAAGCGGAACGTGAAACGTTGAAGGAAGAAGAAGCGAAAAGACAATATTCACTGAAAGAACATGAAAAAATCATAACCCGAGTAATCGAGAAAATTGTACGAATTGCATACACAAAAGCAAATATTGACACTGCGCGCGCTCATATTATGAGGGGGAGAGAGAGAGAAAAAAATTTTGAGGAGAGAAAAAGAAGGGAGGCGTGTGTATTAGAGGATTTTTCAAAATGGAGAAATGAATTTTTAGGTTATGAGGTATTGAGCCGTGAAGGACGTGAAGCCGAGAACGGGGAAAAAACGTTGATGAGGATAGCGGTTGGAATGTTCTCGAATGTTCTGGAGGGA
>JAFPUF010000127.1 GCA_017395545.1 Treponema sp.
GGGTATTGTTATCTGACTTTAAACGACTGGTTCACAAAACGACCGGGATTCGGTGAGCAGAGCTTCCCGGCTCCTTTCGATCAGCCTTTCTATGTAATTCTTAACCTGGCTGTCGGCGGTTCATGGGTCGGCTATCCTGACGATACTGTAAATTTTGACCCGAATTCAGACGATGCAAAAATGTATGTCGATTATGTCAAAATCTACCAGAAGAAAGAATACAATGAAGATGTCGAGAAACCGGAGAGAGCACCTGTAGTCGCAAAAACTGACGCCTCAGGAAACATGGTCTCTCAGCAGAAAAGTGCATGGGAACTCAAACTTGCCGGCGGCGGTGAAGGAACTCTCGAAACTGACGGAAGCAGCCACACAATCAAATCTACGAACGCAGGCTCACTCGAATATTCAGTTCAGTATGTTCAGGCAAAAGTTCCTCTCAATATGGGCTACACTTACCGCTATTCATTTGACGCTTATGCAGACGAAGACCGCACTATGATTACCGGTATCACTGCCCCGAACAACAGTTATGAGAGAAGATTCGGCGACGTAAAAGTCAAGCTCACCACCAAAAAGCAGCACTATTCATACGAGTTCAACATGATGGCGGATTCTGACCCTGAATGCCGTATCGAATACAACTGTGGTGCACAGGGCTCAACAGCAACTATCCACATCTCAAATGTCCGTCTCGAAAAAATCGGCGAGATTGACCTGAGCTTCGGAAAATCATGTCTTCCTGACGGAAACTACATCATGAACGGCCAGTTCCAGGAAGGAAAAAAGCGCCTCGGAAACTGGGAAATCGTCAACAAAGTTAACGCTGACATTTCCGTAACAAAAGACCGGGCACGAATGCTCAAAGTTGCATCTCCGAAAAAAGCAAATCCTGAAGATGTCGTAATCAGACAGACAGGCCTCAAGCTTGAGAAAGGCCAGAATTACGTCGTAAAATTCGATGCATACTCAACAAAGACAACTTTCGTTACCGTAAAATACGGCGAAGTCGAACAGAAAGTACGGGTTCTCGCTGGAAAAACAGATCCGAAAACAAAGGCCGTAATTCCAGGTCATTTTGAATGGGTTTACACTCCGGTGTCTGACAAAGAAATCGACTTCGAGCTTCTTCTTGGAAGCAATGGCGGCACAATCTTCGTTGACAATATTTTCGTAAAAGAGAATAAAGTCGTCATGAACGGAGACTTCGAGCGCGGAATGACAGGCTGGGAGCTTTACGCACACCAGAACTCAAGCGCAGGCTGTGAAATCACCGGCGACAAAGGCAAGGAAGCCGCAGAAGTCAAGATTGACAACACTGGAAACCTTGACTGGATGATTCAGCTCAAACAGACCGGATGTCTTCTCGAAAAGGGAAAATCTTACAAAGTCAGTCTGAAAGCAAAATCAACGCTCGAGCGCACGATTATGCTCGCACTTCAGCGCGACGGCTCAAAGGATGACAACTGGTATCCGTACTCGAATACACTCAAATTCACTGTAACTCCGGAATTCCAGGATTACTCATGGGTATTCTCGATGGGAATGGACACAGACCCGAACGTAATCTTCACGATTTCAATGGGCGCTGTCTCAAACAAAATCATCACTCAGCCGCACACTGTCACAATTGACTCAATTCTGGTTGAGGAAGTTCAGAAAAAATAATTAAAACTTAAGTAGAAAGAACCAGGTGATATGCTCCGTCGGTCCGTATAACAAGTGGCTGGCGGAGTTTTTTTTTATTCTTGTGCCTGCAAATCCTTAAAAATCGCCTTCAGCTCGTACACGAACGAATACAAATCGTTGAAAAGCATTTCGTTGTCGCTCGCGCATTTTGCGAACACCTTCAGGTTTTCCTCGTTGACTTTCTCGGTCTTCTGAACATTCGCAATGACATCGTTGATTCCGCGCACATTGTTTTCGATTACAGAACCGATTCGCCCGATGTTCATATTGCTCGAAGCGTTTGCCTCGCGCACTTGGGTGAAAGTGTTGAGCGTGTTTTCGGTTTCGCTCGCCAAATTTTCAAGTGCGCTCGTGTTGTTCCGCGTGATTTTTTCGAGATTCGAGATTGAATTCACGAGATTTTCGACATTGTGATTGATTTCTTCGCTGGTTTTGCTCGTGTCGTTCGAAAGTTTTTTGACTTCGTTCGCAATTACACGGAAGCCTTTGCCAGCATTGCCCGCACGAGCCGCCTCAATCGAAGCGTTGAACGAAAGAAGATTCGTCTGAGCCGAAATATTCTGAATGTCGTTGATTTGCCCCGAAATCACCTTTGTCTGAGCGATAAGATTCTCGAACTGGGCGGCATATTTCCGCTGTTCCTGCTCGATTTGGTCAACTGAATTTCGGAGCGACTGAATCGCCTGCGCGATTGTTCCGAGCCGCTGAATGTTTCCTTCAACGCTTGCCGAAATCTGGCGGTTGCCCGCTTCCATTTCGCTCGTGTCGTCCAAAAGCCGCTGCAAGGCCTCTTGCTGTTCCTGCGCCGCCTTTGCCTGTGCCTCTCGGCTTTCGAGATATTTTTTTAAAAAGTCGCCGCCAATCGCATCCTTTGCGAGATACTGAATGAGCGTTTCGACGACATCAATTCCGCTTTTTACAAGATTCAATGATTCCATTTTTTACTCTCCAATTACAACGCTGACCAAAGTCTGATTGCAGTGAACGCGCCCGATTTGCTCGCCGTAGCAAGAAAATCCGCAGAAAGTCGGGAAAGTCTGCTGATATTTTCTGATGATGCTCGAAGCGATTCCCATTCGGTCGAAAGCCATTGTTCGCGTTATGCAAGTCATCAAAAGCGTGAATTTCGGATTCGGGATGACCGATTTGATTCCACTGCAAGTTTCGTCACATTTTTTTTCGGGGTCGCCGATGTGCATCATCTCCAAAGTTGAATTTGGAACAACCCGCGCGAAAAGCGAGCAAGAGCCGTCGCCCGCAAAGCCCGCGAGAGCCGCAATGTGAATCGAGCCGTTGATGTGCCGCCCGAACGGATTTTCAAAAGTCATTCCTTCGGCTTGGGATTCTGAAACTCCGAGTTGCTGCGCGTAGACCGTTTTTGCCCGCTGACCGTTGAGAGAATAAATCGTGCGCTTGATTGTGTCGGATTTCGTGACATAAATCGTTTTGCCCGTCGGGTTGAAAATGTCTTCCTGCCGAATATCGAATCTGCACGGAGTTTTTACGAAAAGAAAAGCCGCGCCGTCTTGGGTCGTGCGCCCGTTGTAACTGACGAAAGTTTTTGCCTCGCTTCCAGTGAATCCCGCCGTTCCGCCCGCAAGAGCGAATTTGTCATTCTGAATGATTGAGTAGAAATTAGAGAGAACTGTTTCTTCCGCATTGAAAACGCCGTTGATGAAAGCGATTGCAAACGCCGAACGGTGAGAAGACGGGTCGCCGCAAGAAATTCCTGCCGCGCTCAACGCCCGCTCGATGTCCGCCTTGTTCGCCACGGGGTATTTGCTCCCGTTTTCAACGAGAACGCCTTTTACGCGAGTGCGGCTGTCGCTCATCGTGGTAAGCACGACCGAATCATTCTGAAAGCCGTTCAAATCGATTTCGCCCGCCGTGCTTGCGCCGATTACTTCGGAATTAGGGAATTTTTCTTTGATTGCGACGGAAAGTGCCGCAAAGTCATATTTGATTGCCGCCATAAAAATGACCGCGTTGTAAGAATCAGGCTGCCCCTTGAGTTGTCGCACCAAATCGTTCACCGCACCTTCTGCATCGCTGATTCGCGTTGAAACTACTTCTTGAATCATTTTAGTCTGTTCCTCGACTGCTTTTAATATTTTTTTATTATATTACGAGAATGTGATTTTTAGCAAATTTTATTTATAAGAAAGTTTGAGCGCGAGAGAAAAAATCATGCCATCGAGACCGTTGCCGCCAGCAAGAGAGCCGAGCGGAATGTATGTGCGGGCTTCGCCGCCGACTTTCCATTTTGTCGAAAGAATATAGGAATATGAAAAAGTCAACTCAGGATAAACAAAATTCAAGCCGCTGAAAAAATCGCCGTTGATGTCGGAAACATCTTCGCTTGCAGTGCTGTTCGTGTCGCGGTTCGGGTCATCGGAATTCACTCCGTTCGAGAGAATGCCGTATCGCGCGAGAATGCCGATTCCGACCGAGTACATCGTCGGGGAAGGCGCGGATTTTGTGGAATCGTCGGTGTTGAGCATGAGCTTCGGACCGAAAGTGAAAAAAAGCGACTTGTCGATTTTTGATGAAGATGCGTGATTCTCTGGCGCGGAGGGGAGTCAGAAGAGACTTCTTCAAAACAAGGCACAGAGCAGAAAACTGAAGAAGAAAAAGAACAGGAAAAAGGTAAAGACAACGAGACCGGTGTCGTAATGGGAGAAGCAAGGCGAACGGAAATTAACACCATTCAAAATCCGCACGGTTACTTTCAAAAAATTCAGACTGACACTTTTCCGATTTTTCTGTATAATCGTGCGGTATGAGTAAAATTTACTTCACCCGCCACGGTGAGACTTTCACCAACGTGCACAAACTTGTCTGCGGGGCAAGAGAAGTCGAGCTCACGGACAAGGGACACGAACAGGCAGTCGCACTCGGAAACGAAATCAAACATAAAATACAAAACGGGGAGATGAAAATCGACAGAATTTTCTGCTCTCCCCTCTCCCGCGCAAAACTCACTGCGCTTCACATCTCTGAAATCACAGGAATTCCAGTAACTGAGGAACCGCTCCTTATCGAGCGCAATTTCGGCACTTTTGAAGAGCACAGCCGCGAAGAGCCGGAATTTCGTTCTGCATTGAAGACTTTTGCAATGTCTTACGGAAGAAATGTCGGCGGAGAGTCGAACATGAGGACAGCCCAGAGAATCTACAATGTCCTCGACAAACTTATCGCGCAAAGTAAATCCACAGGCGAAACATATCTTCTCGTGGCACACAACGGACTTGCGAGAATTGTCAATTCGTATTTTTACGACATGACAAACGAAGAATTCGGAAACTTCGGCATCACTAACTGTCAGTTGCTGGAATATGATATTTAAATTTCTCCCGAAGAGCTATGCTCGTAGGGCTTCGGAGCGCACAGAGAGTTATTTCTCAGTGACCTCTGTGTACTCTGTGAGGAATTTTCGATACAATAAAAATAAACAGGAGTTAAAAATATGAAAGGATTTGAAATCGGACAGGAAGTTGAGACTACGGTCGTTCAGATTTCCACTGACACGGTTTTTATTGATTTAGGTCTTAAAAGCGAAGGATTCGTTGACAAGGCAGAATTTATCGATGCAGACGGAAAATGTACTGTCAGCGAAGGCGACAAAATCAAGGTTTATTTCGTCTCTCAGAACCGCGATGAACTTCACTTCACAACCAGACTGAGGGGCGAGAACGCAGACACAAATGTTCTTGAATCAGCTTACAACTCAGGCCTTCCGGTCGAAGGAAATGTCACTTCAGAAATCAAGGGCGGATTTGAGGTCAAAATCGGAACTGCACGGGCATTCTGCCCTTATTCACAGATGGGCTACAAAAATCGCCTTGAACCGGCTCAGTATGTCGGACGCAGCATGACTTTCATCATCACTGAGTTCAAAAATGAGGGCAAGAACATCATCGTCTCGAACCGTAAAGTTGAAGAAGAGGCAGAAGTCAACAAAGTCAAATCTCTTTCAGAAAAACTCACTGTCGGCTCAGTCGTCACAGGCGAGGTAAAATCAATCCAGAGCTACGGTGCATTCATCGATTTGAACGGCTTTCAGGCACTTCTTCCGATTTCAGAAATCTCACACGAGAGAGTCAGCGATGTCGCAAGCGTTCTTAGCGTCGGTCAGAAAATCGAAGCAAAAATCATCAAGGCTGAATGGAACACAAGCAAGCCAGAGCGGTCAAAAGTCTCATTGAGCATGAAAGAGCTTGAAAAAGACCCGTGGGACGAAGTTTCTTCTATTTCAATCGGCGAAAAATTCACAGGAAAAATCGCAAGAATCGCAGCATTCGGTCTTTTCGTGAACATCAAGCCTGGAATCGATGGACTTGTTCATGTCTCTCTTCTGCGTGACGTAAACGACAAAACGAACCTCTCAAAGAAGTTCAAGGTCGGTGACACAATGGAAGTAATCGTTCAGAAAATCGAAGCGGGAGAAAAGAGAATCAGCCTCGCACCTGCAGGTGAAAGCGACGAGCAGGAAGACGACGCAAGCGAATACCTCAAAAAGCAGGACAAAGCAGACGACGGAGACACCTACAATCCATTCGCAGCTTTGTTGAAGAAATAAAAAAGCAGCCTTCTGTTGAAAAAGCAGGAATATGTGTTAAAATTAAGGAAACACTGATTAATCGCGTCAAGTGTTAATCAGCACTTCCTTAACTTAAGGATATTTCGTATCTTTTTTATTCGAACACTGTTTCTTTTTTTTCACAGGAGGTTGTTTATGAAATTATATCTGAAACGACTTTTATTACTCTGTCTTTTTATTGCACTTCCACTCAATTTCGGATTCTCACAGTCCGGCGAAAATGAAGTTCCGGCTGAATCAGAAAATACAGAAGATACCGACTACAAGGAAGGGTCCTTCACCCACAACCTGACAAGCCTTAAGGGGCACAGATTCATCGAATGCCGCGGAGCAATTCCTTATTTCCCGGTTCTCACCACCCACGGCGTTGTCCAGTCCTTTTCAGTAGCCTTTGCCGATGTATTTGGTGAAATTTTTTCTGCCGGTAACGAATATGAAAAGACTACCCCAAAATTCGCCACAGACCTGAATATTACGGTTTTTCCGCCGATTGCTAACTCCCGCTTAGGTTTTCTTGCCGGAATTGCGATAGACACCTGGGACACAACCGTAAAACACGAAGGCATCTCAAGCAAAGAAACTCTCTCAATGAACTACGCTTATCTTGGATTTCACGGCGACTATGGTCACTGGGTTTTCAATGACATAGGCACAAGGCTTTCGCTTTATGGAGAAATCTGTCTGGGCTGGCTTTTCTCAGATGACGGACGTGACAGCGACAAAGCATTCTGTTTTGATTTCTGTCCTTTCGGCATTCAGTTCTGTCCTGAAAAGCATATCGGAATCTATTTTGAAATTCCGCATTTAGGAGCCCGTCCCTTCTTCGAGACAGGCATTTCTATAGGATTCTAATTTACACCCGGAACAGCAGATCACTATAAGACGGATATGGCTTGTATTTTTCGCCCAGGATTGGCTCGATTGAATCTGCGACGGCACGGGTTGCTTCCATCTGCGGAATCACCTTGTCGGCGTAGAATCGTGCCTGTTTTGGGATATCTGCGATTGCGTTTGCTTCGTCGTGAATCTTTTCGAGCTTCTGAGCCTCGTTGTCGAGTTTGTCTGCCAGAGCCGAAATCTCTTTAAGAACATTTGCCTGAGCCTGGCATTTTGCATTCGGAACAATCGCCATCACTTTTGAAGCTGACTCTGCAACATCGCTCATGTAAGCGTAGCTTGCCGGCAGAATATCCTTGTAAATCATGTCAAGCATTGTGTTCACTTCGATGTTGAGCACCTTCGAGTATTTTTCGAGCTTGACTTCGTGATGGCTGTTCATCTCGCTTTCGCTGTAAACGCCGTATTTTGTGAACATCTCGACATTCTGTTTGTCGAGGTAACGTTCCATTGCGTCAGGCAAAGTCTTGAGGTTGAGAAGACCGCGTTTTTCGGCTTCTTTTACCCATTCATCATCGTATCCGTTTCCGTTGAAGATGATTTTCTTGTGCTCGATGATTTTTTCTTTGATAAGTTCCTGAAGTTCAGAATTCAAATCAGAAGATTTTTCGAGACGGTTTGCGAATTCGTCCAGAGTTTCGGCAACGATTGTGTTCAGAACGACATTCGGACCAGAAATTGAAAGTGAAGAACCGAGCGAGCGGAACTCAAATTTGTTTCCGGTGAATGCGAATGGTGAAGTTCGGTTTCGGTCGGTTGTGTCTTTTGGAATTGCCGGCAAAACAGAAACACCAATCTGCATTTTTTCGTGAGTTTTCTGGCTGTAAGGAGAGCCGTTTTCGATTGAATCAAGAACAGCCTGCAATTCGTCACCAATGAACATTGAGATAATTGCCGGTGGCGCTTCGTTTGCACCCAGACGGTGGTCGTTTCCTGCGCTCGCAACGCTGTCACGGAGCAAATCCTGATGCTTATCTACAGCCTGAATAACGGCAGTAAGCATAAGAAGGAACTGTGCGTTCTCACGTGGTGTTTCTCCCGGTTCAAGAAGATTAAATCCGTCATCTGTGCTCATTGACCAGTTGTTGTGCTTTCCGCTTCCGTTTACGCCAGCAAATGGCTTTTCAGCGAGAAGACAATACAATCCGTGCTTCAGAGCGACTTCTTTCATCAATCGCATTGTGAGCTGGTTCTGGTCTGCGCTGAGGTTGGTCGTTGTGAAAATCGGAGCCATTTCGTGCTGAGCCGGAGCGACTTCGTTGTGCTTTGTCTTGCTCAAAACGCCGAGCTTCCAGAGTTCGTTGTCTAAATCAGCCATGAATTCTGCGATGCGAGGTTTGATTGAGCCGTAGTAGTGGTCGTCCATCTCCTGGCCTTTCGGTGGCATTGAACCAAAGAGCGTTCTGCCAGTGAAAATCAAATCCTTGCGCTGTTCCCAGAGTTTTTTGTCGATTAAGAAATATTCCTGTTCAGGACCAACTGTTGTGATAACCCGCTTTGCAGAAGTGTTTCCGAAAAGACGCAAGATGCGGAGAGCCTGAGTGTTCAAGGCTTCCATTGAACGAAGGAGCGGAGTTTTTTTATCGAGAGATTCACCAGTATAAGAGCAGAAAGCGGTCGGAATGTAAAGTGAGCCGTCCTTGATGAAAGCGTAAGATGTCGGGTCCCATGCGGTGTATCCCCTGGCTTCAAAAGTGGCACGGATTCCGCCGTTCGGGAATGATGAGCCGTCAACTTCGCCTTTTACAAGCTCCTTGCCCGAAAATTCCATGATAACGCCGGAACCGCTCGGAGAAATGAAAGAATCGTGCTTTTCGGCAGTAACGCCCGTGAGTGGCTGGAACCAGTGAGTGAAGTGTGTGGCACCTTTTTCAATTGCCCAGTCTTTCATCGCATTCGCAACGACATTCGCAACATCAAGTTCAAGAGGTGAACCCTGCTGAATCGTCTTTTTGAGCGATTTGTAAGTGTCTTTTGGCAGACGGGCCCTCATCACATCATCATTAAAAACCATGCTTCCAAACATTTCTGGTACAGTCATAAATATACTTCCTATCTTTTCTTTTTCTTACTTTGATATCTGTCTTTTTAAAAGACGCGCATCGGCATTGCTTCTGTCAAGGCTTATGCTGTATTCAAGTGTAGCCCCGGCAGATTCTAAATCTCCGTTTTCAACCTGAATTTTTGCAGCCCTGTAGAGCAGTTTCGATTTAGTCTGCGGCGATTTTGTTTTTCCAGCTGCGAGCGAATATAAAGCCAGAGCCTTTTTCTTTTCACCCGTACTTGAATAAATCATCGCAAGGTTTGCCGTACTTGAAGAAGACGCCAGCGGCGAAACAGATGTCAAACTTCCGCCGGCATTTGCCTTTCTTACACCGCCAGTCTCAAAGACTACATATTCATATAGTCTCTTTGCTGCAGATACATTTTTTTCGAGGAGAGAAAAATAAGCAGCAAATTCGATTTCCCAGACTTCCATCCTGTCCGTTTTGTCGGCGGCCCTGTCTCCGAAAGCAAGACGGGCGACAGTCTCAGGAACAACGGGAACAACCTCAGTCTTAGTGCCGCCGAAAATATCAGTTTTAACATTTTCGGTAGTGCCTGATTCTGACTGCTGTTTGCGATAATTCAAATCGAATTTGGCATCGATAAAATTCATAAAAAGCTCACGGCCTTCTTCAACAAGACCATAAGCAATGAATTTCTGAACTGCAAACTGAACCAGATGCGGCGGATAAAGATTCGTTCCGAGCTGATTCTGTTCAAGCTCCTGCCAGATTACCGCAGTTTTTTGCGTAAGATTTAGTTCTGGATGATTTTTGAGGTACAAAGAAAGCCTCTCGACAATCAGATCATCGTCATTTTTAAGGCCGGCCGCACTCCGCCGCTGCATTGTCTCTTCCATTCTAAAAAGTGCATCTTCGATGGTGAACTTTGGCCGCTCGTCATATTCCCGCATTTTTGCAGTTCTGAGGGTGGTTTTTCTGAGTGCCTTTTCAAGTTCTGACATTTCAGGTGGCTGTGAATCCTTCCAGGAAAGTTTTCCGTAAGAAACAAGTGCCGGAATGAAATCAGGTTCTGAAATTATGGCATCAAGAAGATATTCGTAAGACTTGCGGTACTGTTCATGCCGGAAAGCATAAAGCGCAGAATTTACGAGAATCGAAGTCTGAACCTTTGTGCCGTTTTTTTCTGAAAAAGCAATATAGTTTTCACGCTCTTCTTCTGCAGATTTCTCGTCATCGAGCATCATATAAGCGTCGGAAGCAAGCAAAGCCGCACTGCCCTTTAACATCGGGGAAGTGACAAATTCAAGATTTTTAGCAGCAACATCAAAATTACCGGAATCATACTGGACATAAGCCCAGAAAAGGGCATCCTGAGAATCTTCAAAATCGAATGTCTGCTGCAGGCTTGAAGCCATCGGATAATCTCCGCGAAGAAGATAGATAACCGCACAGTTACGGAGCCATCGGGAATCATTTGTACCAATATAAGTGTCGTAGTATGCAGAAGAAATTTCCTGAGAAAAAAGAGGACTGTTTATATCGGTAAGCTCATCGTCATTAGAGCGGAGAAGCTCCTTCATAATCGCCTCTGAGCGAATTGAGCCGTATTTAGTGCCAGAAAGATTTTTTGTGACTTCCCCGGCCTCAGAAAGACGGTTGTGTCTTAGAAGGAACTGACCGTATACCGCAGAAAGCTCCTGGCTGTCAGGGAGTTTTTTAAGCCCCTTTACAAGAACATTCTCTGCCCGTTTTTTCTCGCCTAAAGTCATATAACGGCGGTAAAGCCCGAGACGTGCAAAGGAACTGAACGCTTTTTTTTCGGATTTTTTAAGAAGCCGCATAGCCTCAGATGTGTCACCGTTTTTTATGAAGATGTCGACGCTCTCCATTGCCGACATAAATGAAGAATCGTCAGATTTAGAACAAGACACAAAAAGTCCCGCCAGAAAAAGCAATGTACAAAAAGCGACTATTTTTTTGAAAGCAGGATTTTTCATTTTTACCTCTAAGCGCGGTTTTCGACGGATACGATAAACCTCACTCAGGGGAAATTATAGCATTTTTTCAGAATAATTTCCATTATTGGCTCTGTAAAACTGAGTTTTTCTTCAGTAAGCGTATCTGAAATAATTTCTGCGACTTCATCCTCATCATACATTTTTATACTTTTCAACATATTTTCTTGCCTTTTCCCCTTTAATTTTTGACAGAGCAATTAAATAAGTCCGGGCATTGTAATCACTATGGGCACTTTCTTCTTCGCAAGCTTTAATTATTATATCTACAGAAGATTCATCTTTTAAATTTGCCAGTCCCATAACAGCATCTCTTTTTATAAAAGTATCAGATTTATTATTTTCTAAAATTTCCAGAAATATCTTTTTATGATTTTGTTTTGGGAAAGTTGACAGATATTCAATCGAGCTTCTTTGCCACTCCCGACTCTTATCAGTCTGGTATATTTTTTCATAAGCAGCTTGAAGAGAGTCAATTTTATTTTCTATCAATACATTGATATGTACCCAAAATCCTGGACTCATATTATGAACTAGGCGGAACGAATGGATGCTTCCCTGTATTTTACAGGAGGCATCCATTTTGTTTTAACCTGAATTCGCTCGTTGTTATAATAATCTATGTATTCCGCAATTGCCACAGAGAATTCTTCAAACGATCTGAAATCTTTTTCATGACCATAATACATTTCATTTTTTAAGCGGCCAAAGAAAGTTTCCATCTGCAATCTCGTAATGCAAGTGGATTCCCGCATCAAGTGCGGGAATGACAGTGTGCCGTGCGGGGGAATGACAGAATGTTGTGCGGAAGATGCCGAAGCAAATTCGGCAACAAGACGGCTTTCGCAAGTCCTTATGCAGAAAATTTTTTGAATCAATTATATCAACTTATATAATTGCACAAGGTTTTTATCTTCTTTGGTATTTCTTATACTTATTTCCTTGAAGTCATTTGAATGATAGAAGTTTAGAATTTTTTGTTTGTTTTCACATTCAAGAAAAGTAATAACTCCGCCAGCCATATATTGAATATCAAGTACAGTTTCAATAGCAATCTGAAGAAGCTCGTTTCCAGAAATAAGGTCTGGTGACGAAAAGTTCTTTCCCAACTGCGCAATCAGAATGGCAGACGGTCTGTAGCAGTTATTACCTTCATCTAATTGGCAAACTCTTTCAAGCTTTTTCGTTTGGCAAATCCTATAGCACTTTCTTTTAAAAAGTTCTCTATATCTTCATTAACAGATGTGAAGGATTTTACAGATTTCACAAATATATTTTCATCAACGGATAGAATATCATAGATGTTTACAACATCAAAAGACAAAGCTTAACTCCTGTCGGATTTTGATTCAGAAAAATAAGAAAGAATCTGCTCGGACATAACAGGATGTGAAATTCTTGGTCTGTTTAAAGTAGGTACAACAGTTTTTTCAACATCTACAAGCTTACTTGCAATTTCTAAAGCGGATTTTTTGCTGTTTATTACAAAATTCTTTTTAATACTGGTTGTTGCCATTTTTCACCTCCTAAAAAGAAGATATAACATACATTATTTTACCTGTCAAGAATGATAAAAACAACATCTTTGTACGCCTGTTACCCCGAACTCGCCACACCTGTCATTGCCCGGCTTGATGCGGGAATGACACTTTTTTTTCAAACGCAGGGGTGACACGGCACAACGGGGAATCCCACCTCCCATATCACGGCAGATAGCTTGCACTTATACACAAAGCGGGAACTACACCGATGTCCTTATAGACAACGTAGTTGTAGTTATTGCCCTCGCCGAGACTGGAGATTTCGTGCGCGTAGTAAGGATGGCCATACTGGGGCGAGCGGAGCCACCACGAACCGCCATGAGAAAATGGGTCTGCGTAGTTTGCCTTTGCATAGTCCGTAGTTACTCTTCTGCGGCTGTTTCCTTCTGCTTGCTTGTCGTATTCAGTAAATCCGTAATCACTTGTTGTCGCTTCCTTTATGCTTAAAAGAAAGATTTTATCGCTTGTGTCGTCGCAGGCATAGTCGTTTGATCCGCTGTTCCACTGGCTTGCATTTGATGCAGGGTTTGTGCTTGCCTTAGAGTTATCCACTGTAGTTGTGGCTATAAGTCTCTGTGCCGAGTTTGTGAACGCTGTCTGCAAGAAGCCCTTGCCATTGTAGGTGCTGTCCGTTGTCTGCTCATCTGAATCAGTTTCCTTTACCGCATAGCTTAAGCCGTTAAGGTATGCCCTGATTTTTGAGTGCTCGTAGTTGTTCGGATAAACATCTTTCCCGTCGATGGTGCGGTTTACATCCCAATAGTCATAGTAAGCCACATTTGCAGTTAAAATGCTTTCTGCCACAAGAATCTTGTTTCCACTTGCACTTGGGTTTAAGACTCGCCACTTGATTTGCTCAACCTTAAAGTATTTTTCGCTGTTTGCAGAACTTTGTGCGACTGTACCGCCATTGCTGTACTTGTAATTGCTCAAGTAAGCGTTTTCCTTGCATTTTGCGTAGAAGTAACCGTCGCTTCCCAAGTACCAGCCCTTGTAAACAGGCTCGTCGGTGTAGGCGTTTTCTCCCGTAAGGTCGGAAATTGTCTGCGGGAAGTCACCAAAGGCGTAGTAAGTGCCGTCTTCAAGGGTTCCTGTGTACTCTGTAAGGGCTACAGGGCTTTCAGTAGGCTTTGCTCCGCTTGCGGCTACAAAATATGGTCTTGTAAAAGAGACTCTCCTTGTTATTTCACCAGAAGTAAAGGTCGCTTCAACTGTCGAGGCTATGTTTGTTACAGGAGAAGTAATTATTGCACTTGAGCTTATATCGTCTGTAGTTCCATCGCTAAAATACGCTGTTGCCGTAACCCCATTATCAGAAAGAGGTATTCCGCTAAAAAGAACTTTTTCTGTTGATTCGGTTACGGTAAAGCCAG
The DNA here is from genome assembly GCA_017395545.1 of Treponema sp. Classification (GTDB taxonomy): domain Bacteria; phylum Spirochaetota; class Spirochaetia; order Treponematales; family Treponemataceae; genus Treponema_D. The sequence goes on from JAFPUF010000127.1 coordinate 14,122, forward strand.
TCATAAAACTTGGAATTTCATAAGGCTCACTTATGTTTCCCGCAAAATCTTTGTAGACAATGCTTACCTTATATTTATCAGACATTGAATCAAGCGTTAAAGCCTGACTGTTGGAATTCTCACCCTTTTTAACAGCGTAGCTTGCCGTTTGAGTACCGTTCGTTTTATAAGAAACTATCGCCTCTGAAAAATCTTTACTCACAGGAGCCCATGAAATTTTAAAGTAAGAGGAAGCATCGCTTGCACTTGCAGAGATTTTTTCATCCTTGCCATTGGGAGCGGTATTATCCACTGTAAAATAGTAAGACTCGTTTTCCGGATAAGTAACTGTCTTTCCGCTGCGGTCAGAAAATTCAAAGTTCAGCTTGTAAACGCCATCACATAGTCCGTCATCAAATAAAGAATCAAGAGCTATTTCGCCATTATAAACTCCTTTCTGACTTGTTACACTCTTGTACTTTACGGATTTATTCTGCGCGGAGCTTGAGACTCCTTCATAATTTTCATTCTGAACCTTTGTTAAGAAAAGGTAAAAGTTTGAGGCAGGTCCGCTTCCTGTGTCCGTTACCTTTATGTTCAGGGTGATTCTTCCGTCCCGGTTAAAGGCCATGCTTTCAGAAGGGACAGGCTCAGTGCCGGAGGATGTAATCTCCGTCTGCTCCGTAAGGTTTTCTCCTGACTTTATGAAGACCTTCACATCCTCAGGATCTGCAATGCGCGGCGCGTCCGTGTCCTCCATGTCGTTCACCTGATAGACCCATTTTTTGCTCTGCCACATGCTTATGTTTTTGTACTGGCTGTTTGCACCTTCTGCCTTGTAGAAAAAATCCTTTTCAATTGTTACGAGCACCTGGGTAAAATCCGGGAGCTTGTTTTCCTTGCTGGTGTTTATATTGAGCAATCTCGGAGTGGCAAAAAAAGGCTCGTCAAAACAGCCGGTAATGTTTTCATAGGAATCGTTATCTTCAAAGGAAATGTTCTTAAAGAAAGTCTTGCCGTCTTTTTTGTAGCCATAGAACTTTCCCTCGCTCATGGCAGAAGAGAGAAGATTATCTTTCCCCACTTCCGCAATAAGGCTTTCAAGTTCATCATCGCTGTAGTAAATTGACCCCTCATCCATATCGTAGTCAAAAAGCACCTGAATGGAAGAATCCTTAAGCTCGTCCAAAGTCATTGGGGAGTAGGAGATGACTTGGGCACGAGGAGAAACCATAGCCCTGAGCGTAAGCCTTGCATTTGAATCGGGAGATTTTGTAAAAGTACAGGTCGTCTCCGCGTCGGAGATTGATTCAAGTGTAAGATATTCTCCGTTGCTGAATTCTTTTCCCGTAGCAGCGTCTAAAATCTTCCAGCTTACGAATTCATAGTCGGTGCTTGGCTCAAAGTGGAGCGAAAAACTGTCGGTAACTTTTTTCTGAACTTCACCGCCAGCAGGAGACTTCACCACTCCATTACCCGAAGGATAGTCAACGCTGATTGTAAAAGCCGGCGCGTTTGCATAAGCCACGGCATCCTGAATCTGCTTTGCAGTCTCAGCCCCATTTAAAAAGTTGCTGCAGGATGTGATTAAGAGTGATATACCTGTTAAAATAAGCACTATACAAAGATATAGCCCCCCCCCTACGAGGGAACATGCTTTCTTTAAGCTTGCGGACTTTTCTTTCATGGTAAACTCCTTCTGATTTTTAATTGCTGGTCAACTTCTTTTTGTTATAACACAAAGTTATGGATTTGTCAGTAGCGGGGCGGGGAGTAAAGAAAAAAGGGGCTGTTTTTGGTGTAATGCTTGCCTTGTCATTGCCGTGCGTGTGTGAAGCTGCGGAACGCTCACGGCAATCTCGTGATGCAAAGGGGATTCCCGCGTCGATGCGTGGGAATGACATGATGTAGTGCGGGCGTCCACATAATAATATTTTAAACCGCAGGCGGCTTGACCGCCTGTCGGTTTTGAAAATTATGTTATGGCATATTTATAACATTGCAACTCTAAGCTGTTTTCCAAATACAGAAGCTACTTTTTGAAGGGTAGACAATCGGATGTCTTCAGAATGGTTTTCCATTCGTGAAATAACGCTTTTCTTTGTTTCAAGTTTTTCTGCCAACTGTTCCTGTGTCATTCCGCTTTCTAGTCGCATTTCTTTTATCATCATACCGATTTTGAATTCTTCATAACCTGCATCA
>JAFPUF010000128.1 GCA_017395545.1 Treponema sp.
CAGGGGACGGTTCTCTGTCTCCTTTTTTGAAAAATGAATGGTCCCAGGGGACGGAGTCGAGGGACCATTTTGATTGTTTGAGAACCTCATATTTTTAGGCATTTTGCCTCATTTTGCCCCTTTGATCCCGTCTCCAGGAGCTATTTTTTTTGGACCCTTGACTCCGTCCCCTGGGTTCATTAATTTTGGTCCCTTGACTCCGTCCCCTGGGTTCATTATTTTCATGGGTTCATTTCCGCAAATTCCATGACTCTTTTCATATTCGCCATGAAGGCTTCGTCAGGCACCAGGGCGATCCCGTTTTCGTCAGAGAGAACGATCAGGCGCTGTCCTCCCGACAAACCGAAGAGATCTCGCGCGCCCTTTGGTATTACGATCTGACCTCTGTCATTGATCATGACAGAGCCCCAGATGTTCTTGCCCTTGGGCGCGGGAGGTATCATCCCGACGCCCTCAACCGGCTCTGTCCTTATCAGGCTGTCAATCGTTGTTCCGTAAACATCCGCCAAAGCCCGGCATTTTTCAATATCGGGAACGGTGGCACCCGTCTCCCATTTCGCGTAGGCCTGCCGCGAGATACCTATCTTTTCAGCGATCGCTTCCTGTGAAAAACCGTGAATATTTCGAAGCATTACAAGATTGTCTTTGAGCATTGTCTTCTCCCTCTCATAGATCTAATATTTCAAAATCCCTGCACGCCTTTTTGTATGAAAAAAATGTGATCACAAAAAAGATAATGATCCCGGCAAGGAGCAGTATCAGCTGAAGCGGTATATCATCAAAACCAAAGGAATTCAGCCTTTCAAGCCCGGGGATATGATGAAGTGCTTCAGAAACAAATATAATAGAAAAGCATACAATAATAAAGACTACAAAGTGGCGCCCGATCTTGTAGGCTGTTTTGAAAAAGCCTCCGACGAATATCAGGTTGAAAAGTGCAAAGATCAGAAAAGCAAGGGATAGCGCAAAAAAGTTCGCGTTCATCAGCGAATTGGTCCTGTATGCATGGGAATCGAAAACTGTCATACGAAGCACGATGGAAAGCGCCATCAAAAGAAGGGCGCAGAATTCTATCAGGCAGACAAAAAGAAATCTTCCCTTTACGATATCCTTTTTTGCTATGGGAAGCAGCGCTGAAAAAACAATATCGTTTGCTTCCCTTGCCCACTGGAAGCCCTGAAACAGCCCAAGTGTTACGAAAAAGGCTCCAAGGAGAACAGGATAGCCCGGCAGCAGGAACATGAGTCCGAAGAAAATGAAAAGGTATGAAAGAATTGAAGCGGAAAGCCGCATTTCCTTTCGAAGTATATTACGCATTAAAGACACCTCCCTCCAGCCGGAGTATAGTATCCTCAAGGCTTTCACCGGCATTTGAATATTTTTGGCTGAATTCTGATTTTGGCATTGAATTAATTATCTTTCCCTTTGAGATATAGATAATATCATCAGCGCATTTTTCAAGATCTGAAACGATATGGGTAGAGAAGAATACGGTCGTGCCGCGGTTTCGAAGCTCCTCGAATATATTTAAAAGTTCGTTTCTCGAAAACGGGTCAAGACCGCTTGTCGGCTCATCAAGGATCAGCACATCAGAACGGTGCGCAAGCGAGAGAGCGAGGTTCAGTTTCACCTTCATGCCTTCGGAAAGCTCGC
>JAFPUF010000129.1 GCA_017395545.1 Treponema sp.
AAGAATTGACACCCGAGGTAAAGCTCGCAATTGAAGCCGCAGCCCGGTCTCTGGGGCGGTGTGAGCAGTGCCGGGCCTCCCTTGAAAAAAAACTTCTCCAGAAAGAATTTGATTCTGAGACAATAAAAACAGCTCTTGATTATCTGGAGTCAAAAAAATATCTCGATGATGAGCGTTACGCTTCGGTCTGGATACGGAGTCACTGTATGTTTAAGCCGCAGGGAAAAATCCGTCTTCTTCAGGAATTGACCGGACGAGGCGTCAAAAAGCCTATTGCAGAAAAAGCGATTTTGGAATATTTTTATATTAAATCAGAAGAGAGCTTGTGTGAAGAAGCATTCAAAAAAATTGCTGCAAAAAAGAAGGGCCTCCAGAAAATTATGAATACGCTTGCGGCACAGGGGTTTTCTTATTCGTTAATACAAAAAACAGTTAAAAATAATAAAGAAGGTCTTAATGGCTCAGACTGAAAACAAACCGGTTATGTACTCTGCCCTTGAAGTTGCAAAACTTTGTGGAGTTGTAAATCAGACCGCAATCAACTGGATAAAAAATAATCATCTCAAGGCATTCAACACTCCCGGCGGACAGTACCGTATCTATCCTGACGATCTGGCAGATTTTATGCGTTCCCGCAATATTCAGATTCCGGCAGAACTGCGCGCAGCCTGCTCTGGCGGCGACTATCTTCCGAGGAGCCTTTTAATCGTTGATGACGACCGGGGCCTTAATTCTGTTGTCGCAAAATACATGAAAAAAACTGTTCCGGATCTGGCGGTTTTTCAGGCGTTCGACGGCTTTGAGGCCGGCTCTCTTATGACAGAAAAACAGCCCGGCCTTCTGATTCTCGATCTTGACCTTCCTGGAATCGACGGTTTTGACCTTATCCGCCGTATCAATGAAAGCGACCGTTTCGGAAAGCCTGTGATTATCGTAGTCACTGCTCTCGAAAATGAAGATGTCGAAAATAAAGTTATGAATCTCGGTGTCCGTAGTTTTATCAAAAAACCTCTGGATCTGGTTGCGCTGGCTGAACTTATCGGGGATTCACTCGAAAATTGAAAAAAATAATTCTCCTTCTTGCTTCTGTTTTTCTCATTTCGGGTGCTTTTTCGCAAACTGCTCAGAGTGCACAAAAACCTTCTGTTACGGCAAAATCTTTAATCGATGCGGCTTCAAAAAAATCTTCAGTTGACGATTCGATTTCTTACATCAAAAAAAATATCCCGTCCCTTTCAAAAAACACTGAAAAACGCTCGGTTTACGCTTTTCTGGCGGCGATTTATGAGCAGCAGGGAAATTATTCAGAAGCCCAGAAAACTTACGCTCAGGCGGCTTCGATTCAGGGGAGCGCTGAGGGAGCTTTGAACGGGGTGCCGAATAAAAACAGCGAGGAACTTGTCGTTGACGCAATCCGTTGTGCGCTGTGTGCCGGCGATTATTCAACTGCACAGAATTATCTCAATTCTGCGGTGCGTTCTTCAAAAGACGAAAAAATCCTTGCTTATGTAAAACTTTACGAACAGTGGAGCGCTCTCTGCAAGGCAAAAAATGCGGCCGAGACAAAAGAAAGCGTTGCTCTGCTGCGCACTTACGCCACTCTCGAATCAATGAAAAGCGTGCGACCTTCCGTTCTTCTCACACTCTGGCACCTGACGGGCGAAAACAGTTTTTCTGAAAACCTCAAAAAGAATTATCCGAAAAGTCTTGAGTCGGCAATCGTAAAAGGTGAAGTTCAGACTCTTCCTACTCCGTTCTGGTATTTTGTCCCGAGAAACGGCGTTGACTTGCCTGAAATCGCTGACAGCGGGGCAGGGGCAGTTTCTGCGGATTCTGCTTCAACTTCCACATCTTCTCAAACTTCTTCAACCTCTTCTAAAACTGAAAAAATCGTCCGGCAACAGCTTGGTCTTTTCCGTGAGGAAGCGAATGCAAAGGCACTCGTTGACCGTGTCAAGGCAAAGGGATTTTCGGCCGAAATAACGACAGAAACCAGACCGAGCGGCACAAAATATTACCTCGTTGTCGTAAAAGAAAACGAAAAAGGCACAATTGGTGACGAACTCCGCACTGCAGGGTTTGAATGTTATCCTGTTTTTGAATAAAATAGTCTTAAGGTCTTTACGGCCTTGATTTCAACGACAGAGAGGTTTCTATGAAAATCACGAAAAAAGTCGCTTTTGTTTTTTCTGCGCTTGCCGCAGGATTTGTTTTGTCTTCATGCCAGGATCTGCTTGATATTTTTATTGATTCTGACGGAGGAAGTTCCGGAAGTTCAGAAAAAAAAGTAACCGCTACAAAGACTGAAAACTGGGATTACAGCGCTTCAAACCCGATTTTTGAGGCGGACTCATCAGTTCTTTCTGTAAAAGTTTCCGGCTCGCTCAGTGGAAAATCGCTTTATGTGGTAAATGCCAACAAATCTTCTTCCGTTATTTCTTCTTCTTCACAGCGCTTTGTTTCTAATGGCTCTCAGCTTTTTGGCTCTGGCTATAACCGTGCTGCAGCAGAGGATTCTGGCAGTCTCGCAACAGATTTTTCAGGATTGCAAAAAAAGGGACATTTTGTTCCGAAAGAGGACATTCTCAAAACTCTGCGAGAAAAAGAAAATTCTCCGGCGCGCTCTGCAGCTGGTACGACGCCAGTGAAAGTAACTCAGCTTACGCTGACAGTAAATAGTACAACAAAAGAAATCTATGTCGATGATTCGGTTAATATGAACAGTTATTCTGAAAAAGCGGCGACTCTCCGCGCGGTGGGAACTTACTGCAATGTCTGGGTTGTGAACGAATATTACGCTTCTGGTACTGCGAGCGGAAGCAAGGTAGATTCTTCAATAGCACAGGGGTTTGCGAATACATTTGATGCTATTTACCCGATGATTACAAATGTATTTGGCAATGAATCTGACGAACTGGTTGATTACGCTAATTCTACTAACGTAGGATATAAAACGATTGGAATGGACTGTTATTCTGATACTGGTACAAAAATCAATATCGTAATTTATGACATCGCGGACGACAGCGGGCTTTCAGAAGATAAGCAGACTGGTATTATGGGGTATTTTTACAGTAAGGATTATGTAACGAATATCCCAGAATTACAAAAACAGGTCCTTCTGTTAAATGGCAGTGCTCTTCCCTATTCAAATGCCGGAAAATATTTCTACATTGACTCTGCTTTCTCCGTTGAGAATTTTGAATCTGTCGTCTCGACCCTGGCACACGAATTCCAGCACATGGTCAACTTCAATCAGAAAACTCTTTCAAAAAATCTTGATGTTTCTACGGCTTACAACGAAATGCTTTCAATGCTCTGTGAGGATATGATGCAGGCTAAACTCGGCCTTGCCGACGAACAATCCGTAAAAGGCGAGCGTCTCCCGGGCTTTAATACAGCATATTATCGTTCAGGAATCCTTGAATATCTTTCTGAAAATTCAGCTCTTTCATACTCAACTTCATATACCTTCGGTGCATGGCTCTGCCGTCAGTACGGGGGTGCGGCCCTTGTAAAGGCGATGATGACCAACGATTATAAAAATGAAGAATCGATTGTCAAAGCTGTTAACGATGTAAACGAAGAGAATTATACATTTGAAACCCTTTTCCGTCAGTTTCTTCTCATGCTTACGGGCAGCGAAACCTACACAATGAATAAGGATGCTGGTACAAGTATTTTTTATACAGGTTGTTCTCAAAACTATGAATATCCGATGACAGCGATAGATCTCTGGAGCAATGACTTTGCAATTCCTGAAACAGTCAGAAGCGGCCTTGAAAAAGCAAAATATACTGATTATAACTGGTGTGGTCCTTATATTCTTAAAAACGGTTATGCCACAGACCTTCGCCCCGAGTACGGAATTGAGATTTACAAAATCGGCACTTTTGATTCAGGAACGACCAGTAAAACAATCACCTTCACCTCTGAAGGAGATGAAAATCTCACGATGTATCTGATTATTCAGTAGAGGGGGATGGCATAAAAATGAAATCACTGAAAAAAATCTTTTCTGTTTTCTCCGTTTTGTTTCTGGGAGCGTCCCTTTTTGCTTACGGCGGCAAGGCAGAGGAAACTCAGACTTCTATTGTCGGGCACATAAAATACTTCGGAAACGCGCCTTTTGAATTCCCGGGCTTTGAGACGGTTGACGGTTTTGTCTACACAATCAGAATTGCAGAAAATTCCACCGTTACGCTCAAAGAAATCGAAGCCGAGCAGGGGTATCTTCTTGAACTTACCGGAGAAGTCGCAAAAGACGTAAAAAAAATGCCCGATGTGCTCAAAGACGGAGTGTTTTTAGTGAGCGGGTGGAAAAAACTCTAATTTTTGCTCAAATTCTTTTAGCCGCTATTGACACTTGAATCTATCTTCGTTATAACAGTTAACATACTAACTTACTAGGTAAATAACCCGGTAAAATTCAAAAATACAGGAGTATCCTATGAAAAAAATCATTGCTTTTGCAGGTGCAACACTTCTTGCATCTTCTCTTTTTGCTCAGACAGTCCTTAAAGTCGGAGCTACCCCTGAGCCTCATGCCGCAATCCTCAATCTCGTAAAAGAGGACCTTGCTGCAAAGGGAATCGAGCTTCAGGTCGTTGAGTTCACTGACTACGTTACGCCGAACGATGCTGTTGAAGCAGGAGACATCGACGCAAACTATTTCCAGCACATTCCGTATCTTGAGTCTTTCAACAAAGAAAAAAAATATCACCTTGTGAATGCTGCCGGAATCCATGTTGAGCCTTTCGCTCTCTATTCAAACAAAATCAAAAAACTTGCAGATCTCAAAAAAAAGGCAACTGTAGCAATTCCTAACGATCCGACAAACGAAGGACGTGCACTTCTTCTTCTTCAGGAAGCAGGACTTATCACCCTCAAAGCTGGTTCCGGAATCACTGCGACACCTCTCGACATCGCAAAGAACCCTAAAAAACTTAAGTTCAAGGAAATCGAAGCCGCTTCTCTCCCGAGAATCTTAGGGGATGTTGACGCTGCAGTTATCAACGGAAACTATGCAATTCCTGCAGGTCTTTCTGCAAAAAAAGACGGTCTGTTCGTTGAAGGTTCTTCTTCTCCGTATGTGAACGTAATCGCAGTAAAAGCAGGTAACGAAGCAAAGCCGGAAATCAAGGCGCTCATCGAAGCAATCAAAACCGAGAAAGTCAAGAACTTCATTTCAAAAAAATATCCGAACGGCGAAGTCGTAACGGTTTTCTAAAAAAAATTAACGCTGTTGTCTGCTCAGCCATTCAAACAGCGTCAGATTGTCTTCCCTGCAGGCATCGTTCATTACGTAAATCCAGCTGTAGTGACCGGGGTACTCGTAGGGAAGACCATATTCCTCATCATCTTTATCTGCATTTCTGTTCAAAAGATATTTCCCGCTTAAATCAACCACATTCCTGAAAACTGAGCTGTGAAGGTTTTCTGCACCTGCTTCTTTAAGCCTTTTTATTGTCGGAACCGAATTATTCTGAGGATTTACGCTTTCATCATTCTCAGCGTAAACAAACCAGAGCGGCATTTCTGTCAGTTTTTTTATCTGTGAGGAAGTGATTTTGCTGTCAAGATAGAATTCGCAGACAGGAAAAGCTGCTGCAAAAATTTCCGGAGACTCGAGAATCATGTTCATTACCATGTATCCGCCCGCCGAGCACCCGCCGGCATAAATGCGTGTTCTGTCGATTTCCTGATGTTCTGCCAGAAAAGAAAAGAGCAATTTTTTTACGGCTTCTGTGTAGAGCGATGTCGCCGCAAATGGCGTTTTTTCCTGCTTTGGTTCATCATCGTAAACTAAGAATTTGTCGAAAAGGCCTGAGAGCGGTTTTGTCACTTTTTTTACGACAGAATCCTTGTCTACGGGTGCCCAGTAACGAATTCCGACGCTGTTTTTTTCTGTCGTGACGAGCCAGCTTGACGAAACTTGCGGGGCGAGAATTGCGGCTCCGTTTTCAAAATACGACTGAATCTTTTCTCCGGCGAGGGCACTTGCCTTTGTTCCAAACAGAACTTTGTACGGATTCGTGCCGTTTTCGCCCATTCCGTGAAACCAGAGAATCAGGGGGACTTTTTTTGTATCAGAGGCCCCGTCCGGAATAAATGAAGCGTAGTTCAGGGTGACGGTTTCTTCCTGATATTTCGGGTTTGCCTTTTCTTCTTCTGTGGCTGGAATTTTGTATTCGTACTTTGAGCGGGAGAATTTTGCTATGTCGCTGTTTACGAATCCTTTTGTTTTTGTGATTGAGATTTTGAGTTCAGAATTCGTGATTTTGTAGCCATAATAGGGGTAGAACCTGTCGCTAAGGGTGATGTCTACAAACGGACTTGAATTTTCAGCAGAAGGGTGAACGTCTGTCAGAAGCGTTATGTAGTCTGAACTCGAAGAGATTCTGTTTCCGAGAGAATCTGAAGCGAATGCATCGGTCACACAAAGGGAGCCTTTTGTCATTCCGATGTTCGTGCTTTTCGGGTACAGAATCTGGGATACTTTGAAGTCTTCTGCTTTGATTTTGTTTGGAGGAATGATCTGAGCTGAATGAAGGACAATTTTTTCAATGCATGCCCCCCAGTCACAGGAAGCAACATAAACGACACTTTGATTCGCAGAAGGTTCAAGTGATGACTGAAAGTTCTGCGAAAAAGCGAACTGAAGTGCTAAAGCAAAAACGGAGAAAAATAAAATTCTCTTCATAAAAAATGACCCCAATGCGATTCGAACGCACGACCTTCCGCTTAGGAGGCGGATGCTCTATCCAGCTGAGCTACGGGATCTAAAATGGAAGTTGATGCAGAGAGCAGCACCGACAGGCAGAAATCTTATACTAAAATCAGAAAAAAATCCATAGGCCTGTGATTATTCTGACAGATTATCAAGAAGATTATTGATTTTGCCGGCTTTTTCGGAAATCTCGGTGAATTTTGCGCCTGTGTTTGAGATGTGACGGCCTAAAACTGAGAGGTCTTCCGAGAAATCTGCGAATTTTTTCTGGAGACCGTTTACTTTTTTGATGATGTTTTCCGCCTGTTCTTCGATTTTCATTCCTTTGAGACCGTAAACGACCGACATAAGGTAGGCGTAAAAAGTGTTCGGGGAGACCGGAATCACACGGTTTTTCATTGAATACTCAAAAAGCTCCCAGTTCTTTTTCGTATCGTTGGTCAGAATTTCGTAGTAGACGCTTTCTGACGGAATATACATTAACGCAAAGTCAAAGGTTCCTTCTTCAGGACGGATGTATTTTTTTGAAATTTCATCAATTCTTCCTTTTACAGAGCGGGAGAATTCTGTTTTCGCTTTTTTTGCAGATTCTGAATCTTTAGAATTTAAATATCGCTCGAAACTTTCAAGGGGAAATTTTGAGTCCACTGGAATTATGTTTTTTCCAAGTCTGATGACTGCGTCCACTGCAGAACCGTCCGAAAAATGGTGCTGAATCGTAAAATTCTGCGGCGGAAGTGTGTCTTTCAGAAGGTTGTAGAGAAGATATTCTCCGAAATTTCCACGAAGTTTTGGAGAATGAAGAAGAGAGTTGAGCGAAGATATTTCTTTTCCCATTTCCTGAATTCGGGCGGCAGAAGCTTCTAGAAGTCCGAGTTTCTGCTGTATTTCGGAAAGCGGAGAAGAAGAACGGAATGCGAGAGAACGAACAAGGAGAATAACAAGAATAAGGCAGAAAACGATGACTGAAGCGATAATGATGTAAGAAAGGGTGATATTCATAGTCTTTATAATAGCACAGATAAGGGTAAAATACAGTCTGATTTTTCAGCAGATTTCAAGGATTTTATTGACGATAAAGATTTTATAAGGTATTATTATTTTATGGGACTTGCGACTAGTCAACAGCTTACAAAATATTACGATCAGTATCGTGACACAGAAATCACTTTCACAAAAGATATAATTCGTGCACTTGGTCTCGATCCGCGTCAGGTTTATGTGAAATGTAACGGCGGTCAATGGCCATGCATTATCAACTCAACCTCTTTTCAGCACGCAAAAATCATAGTTGGCACAAAGGGTGGGGCTTTTCAGGCTCTGGCCGCAAAGAACAATCCTACTGCAAATATCCGTTTCTGTTTTAACGAGCCTGAGGGCGACGAAATAATCACCTTCCTGGTTGCATCCCGTGTCGCAGAAATTCGTCCATACATGAATTCCAAAGACCTGGTCATCGTCACCCTGCAGTATACAACTCGTCCGCCTGACGATTTAATCGAGCTTTGCGGTAAACTTCTCGAAGCAAACGCAAACGCAATCCGCCGTCGTGAAGAACGAATCGCCATCAATGAGGATTCCAAACGAAAACTCAATCTTGCAAAGGAAGAGTGTAATGTCATCGTAAGCTCTGTTCCAAGACATTGTGTTGTTCGTGACCTGTCATTTTCCGGGGCAAGGATTGTCCTCATCGGATTGTCCCAGTACCTTACAGGCAAAGAGGCTGTCCTTCGCCTTGAATTCAACGAACCAAGCGAGATTATCTCTGTAAAAGGTACTGTCGTTTCTGCAGATCTGGTTCCGGGACGCAAGGATGTCTGCATAGCCAGCGTTAAATTTGACGAGGCTCTGCTACCGCTCTCTTTCAAAATGCACTTAAACGACTATCTTACTTCTGTGCGAAAAATTCAGCTCTCAGCACAGGAACAGCTCGCACAGCAGAAAGCGGCTCAGGAAGCCCAGCTGGTAGCAAAACAGGAAGTGACACAGGCTGCTGCTGCAAGTCCTGCTCCTGAACAGGCTCCGGCATCGCCACAGGCATAATGGAATTGCTGGTTAACACTTGACGCGATTAATCAGCACTTCCCGTCAAATTGCCGTAACTCTCTATTTGCCTTGCAAAAAAAGTTACGGATAATTAGCAACATTCAATGAGAACACTGATTAATTCTCGATTGAATTAATCAGTGTTTCCTAAGGTTTCTTTTATTTTATGAATACAGTTTCACCATTAGACTCAATTTATTTCATCAATCTCCCTGAGGATTTTAAATTCTCCCAGAATGCGTTTCATATCGACACGACAATTCCTCTTCCTGTTCAGAAAAAAGACGGGGATGCGCCGGGTTCTTTCGACATGAAGAGCCTTACCGAAGAACAGATTCTTGCTGGTCTTCTTACGATAATGGCTTATGATCCAAAAAATGCGAACATCCTTTATTACCGTTCGATTCTTAAAAAAGCAAAGCCGAACCTCAAAAAAGAACTTGGTGAGGCCGCAATCTTAAAGGCAAAAAACGAAGATTTTGAACTCGCAGAAGAAATTTTCCGTGCTCTCCGAGGTTTTGACCCGGAGGATATGGCAATCTGTCTCAATATGGCTCTTTTCTTTGATCAGCGCGCTGATTCATACCGTCGTTCCGGTCTCCATGATGATGCCGATGCATACGACGACACGGCCCTCAATTATTATCAGGAAGCGCTCGAAGCGGAGCCGGCTCTTCCCGACGCATTTTTTAATGCAGGCTTTTTCTACCTCAAGCAGCGTGACTATAAAAAGGCGAAAGACGTTTTCGAGACATATCTTGCACTTACATGCGATCTGAAAGACGAAGAACTGGGTGAAAACGGAATCTACAAAAGAAACCGTGCTCAGGAAATTCTTGATAACATCGCCAACCGCAATATGGATGACGATCATTTCAAGGCGGCCTATGATTTGATTAACCGTGGCGACGAAGAAAAAGGCCTTGACGAAATTCGTAAATTCATCGAGAGAAATCCTAATGTCTGGAATGCCTGGTTTATGCTCGGCTGGGGCCTGCGAAAACTCGCGCGCTACGACGAAGCAAAAATGGCTTTTGAAAAAGCTCTTTCCCTTGAAGGCGGAGAAACAAGTGATACTTACAACGAACTTTCAATCTGTCTTATGGAGAGCGGAGACATAAAGGGCGCAAAGAAAATCCTTGAAAAAGCGCTTTCAAAAGACAGTGAGAATACAAAAATCATCTCGAACCTGGGATATATCGCTCTAAAAGAAGGAAATCCTGGTCTTGCCGCCGGGTATTTTCAGACAGTCCTTGAAATTGATCCGGGTGACAGAATTGCCGCAATGGAGCTTTCAAAACTGGAAGCTTAAAAGTTCGGGCTGTTTTGCGTTCGAAAAATGCAGAAATTCCAGAATTTTATCGGAATTCTGCAAAAATCAAGCATTTTTTTCAAAAAATGTTAAGAAAATGCTTGATTTAAAATTAAACTCTGTTATAATAACGGGGTAAACATTAAGAAATACACCAAGTTGTACATAATTTTAAGTAATCATTTATAAATCACAAACAAAATGTTCCATAACTAAGTCAGTCAAAAAGTAGTTTGTTGGCCCTGCCGGGCAGTTAAGGAGCATTTATTTATGAAGAGATTACTTTTTGTTTTTATGGCAGTCCTTTCTTTGACTGCATGTGAATTCGTCGCTGACGAAACTGAGAGCCAGCCTGACCTTTCCGGAAAAATCGTAACTCCAGGCAAAGTTCAGGTTGCATCTTATTCATCTTCTTCTTACGGTCAGATTTTTTCGATCGATCCAGAAACCTCAAAAATCACGATTAACTCTAGCGAAAATCTCGGCGGAAAATCTGTCTACTATGCCGTAGTAAACGCAGGCTCAAAAAAAATCGACCGCGAACTTGCACGCTACATTTCTGAAGAAACTTCTGGTGCCAGAACTGCGGCTGTAAACAATACTTATGAACCTGTAATTGATGAAGATGACGAAGGTTTTGCTCCGATTCATGACTTTTTTGCCCCAGAATTCGAAGAAGAGACTTCACGAAGCGCTATTTTGGATTCTGCCAGCGAAGCAAAGAAACTCGTACTTGAAACCGGAAAAACTACATCAAAATTTTTCATACGTACTAACAGCGGCTACTCAAAAGAAAAGGCAACTCTTTACGCTTACAACGAAATCTGCAACATCTGGATTCTTGATGCTGATGCATTCCTCGCAACTGAGTCACAGAAAAAAGAAATCGCTGAGCAGTATGCAGAAAAATTTGCTGAAATGTATCCTGTAATCCGCAATGTTTTCGGTGAGGAGTCTGATTCTCTCTATGTTTCTGTTTCAGGCAGAAAAGGGGACATGGAAAGTCTTTCTGCTACCGGAACCAAAGTGAATATCATCGTGTGTGATATCGGTGCTGACGGACAGGATGGAAACACAATCGGTCTTTTTTCATGCATGGACTACTACAAAAACGGCCTTAAATTCAGCAATACGACGGTTAACCGCTCAAACGAAGGTAAATTCTTCTACATCGATTCATTCTATGCAAGCAACTGCTTCGACTACACGATTTCAACTCTCGCACACGAATTCCAGCACATGGTCAACTTCGGCATGAAGGTAATGAACGGCCTTTCTTGTGACGCAAACCTCAACGAAATGCTTTCTATGCTCTGTGAGGATATGATGCAGGCCTTCCTCGGAATCGGCGATGAATTTTCTCCGAAAAACAGAATCAAGACTTTCATCAGAAGATACTACTCAACAGGAATCCGAAATTACGACGAAAGCCTTGTTGCATATGCAAACGCTTACATCTTCGGAGCATGGCTTACCCGACAGTTCGGCGGCGCTGCCCTCGTAAAAGAGATGATGACAAACAAAAAATCAAACAATGACTGCATTGCAGCTGCTGTAAGCAAGATGTCTGGAAAAACAATGAGTTTCAATGAAGTCTTCGGTCTGTTCGTAAAGGCTGTCTTCAATGGCGACGAATCTGTCTTTATGAACGACGCTGAAGAGACTCTTTCTTACGGCTCGTACACTTATCCGATGAAAGGTTTCTCAACATTCGACTGCCCGGCAATCTTTGAGAACCTCGCAGTTTCTGCTCTTCCTGCTTCTTACGGCGTTATGTTCAAAAAATACGGCGAAATTGGTTCTGGAAAAACTTCTCTTGACCTCTCTTTTGCTTCTGAATCTGGAATGACAAACTCAAATGTGCTTGTTTACGTGTTCATCAAATAAAAAAAGTAAATTAAAAAATACAAATGTCAAAAAACGCATTTAAAAAAGTGCTTTTATTGTTTTCTTGATTCTTTTTTTTCAATGATATAAAATATTTTTAATAAGGGGGCGTAGCTCATCTGGTAGAGCATTTGGTTCGCAATCAAAGGGTGGCCGGTTCAAGTCCGGTCGTCTCCAATCCTTTAAATCCTTGCCCCATAAAGTTTTATGACAAGGTGATTTTTCCTCTACAAGCGGGTCGCTTGCCAATTTTTTAAAAGTGTAGCATAAAAGTGTAGCATAACTCTTCCATTACGCTTTTCCCTGCTCACAAAAGGCTTTTCTCTCTATGGCAAACTATAAGCTCCCGTTCTCCCTGTCAAAACGGCCGAATAGTCGTTTTTATTATGTCCGTTTCAAGGACGATGAAGGCAATTATCTTTCCGCTGTCTCCACCAAAGAAAGCGATTATGACAAGGCAGTCAAGCTCGCCTGGCAATGGTATTCTTCCGGTGAAATCGAATCCAAAACACAGTCACAAAAACTCAACAAAAAATCATTCTTGCAGATTCTGCGCAAGGCGGAAATCAGCGAGGATGAAGCCCCGGAAATTCTTGAGCTTCTTAAAAAGCGCGGCTTTCTTAAAAGCTATGTGCAGGCTGGGGCGAAAAACGACGTTCCTTTCTCTGACTTCCTTCTCAATTTCTGGGACTGGGAAAAATCCGAGTACATTCAGGAAAAACTGCGCGGTGAAAAGCGGATTGGAAAAACGCATTGCCGCACGTGCCTGCATTATGTCCGTGATTATTGGGCTCCGTTTTTCAAAAACAAACTGCTGGGTGACATTGAAAGAAAGGACCTGAAAAACTTTCTGGCATACATTCAGAAAATGGAACTGAGCAATTCCGCAAAGAATCAGATGTGGCTTTCCGGGGCACAGGCGTTGAGATGGGCGCATAACAATGAGCTGATTGACCGTGACATAACGGCGGGCTTGAGCGGATTCTGCGAGAAAAACGCAAAGCGCGAAATCCTTACGCCCGAAATGGTGCAGGCTCTTTTTTCTGTTGAATGGGAAGACCAGCGTTTCAAGCTCGCTAACCTGCTGGCAATGTGCACCGGACTGCGTGCTGGTGAGATCCGGGCTTTAAGGAAATGCGATTTGGGCGAATCCTGCCTTTACATCCGCCATTCATGGAACGATATTGAGGGCTTGAAATGCACAAAGAACGGAGAAAACAGAATCGTCAGGCTGCCTTTTCCAGGGCTTTCCGACAAGCTGCTTGAACTTGCCGAGGCGAATCCATACGATCGAAGCATGAATGCTTTCGTTTTCTTTGCGACAATACCGGAAAAACCCATCGAGGCAAGATGTTTCCTCTCTTCCCTTCGAACGGCACTTGAAAAAATCGGTCTTTCCAAAGACGATGCAAAAAAATATTGCTTTCATGCGTGGCGGCATTTCTATGCGTCATATATGCGTGATAAGGTCGGTGAGAAACTCTTGCAGAGCCAGACGGGGCACAAAACGATTGCTATGCTGGAGCATTATTCAGAGCATAAAATCAGCGGAGACGATGAGAAGATTCAGCAGGCACAGACAGAGCTTTTCGGGGCGGTCGTCGAAAATGCAAGCATTGAGTTTTCGGCTCAAAGACTTTATCAGAACGTAAAGATTACCGAGATGGATAAAAGCGGTCTTTACGAGCATTCACGCCAAAACAGATAAAAAAGTAAATGATTTAGTATTGACAAAATCTAATAAATATAGTATATTTAACACATCAAGAGCGGAAACGCTTTTGAAATCTATCTAAAGGGAGGGCAGTAATGAAAAAGGTGATAAAAAAAGCCTTGAAAGAAGCGGCAATCTTCTTAATCAAGGCTGTCACCGGTGCGGTAATCGCCGAAATCATTCACATGATTTTTAGCTAGCCGCATTCCCTAAAGGGAGCAGGAAGTTTAGGTTTTTCAACCTTGCTTCCTGTCTCATTACTGTACTTCAAGGGGGCTGAAATGTCAATAAAAAGAATCATTCGGGTGCTTGTTGAAGTAATTGCTATTGGAGTCGCTGCATTTCTCATACTGAAACTTTGCGGGGTGTGGTGATGGAAGACGAGAAGAAGAAAAGAGGCGGCTTTCGTGAAGGAAGCGGACGTAAAAAACTATCAGAAAGCGGACGTGTTCAAGTTCAGTTTTCATTGCAGCAGGAAGAGATTGAGCTGATAAAACAACTTGCTGAAGAAGCTGGATTGAACAAAAGCCGCTTTATAGTTGAGTGCGTCAATTTCTGGAATATTAATCATTAACAAACCTTTGTATTTTGCTAACGCTCCTTTACGGGGCGTTTTTTTATATTCGCAGAGCAACCAGCTTTCGGTGGTAGACCTAAAACCGAAAATAACCGACAAAAACCGAATGAAACCGAAAAAAAGCAAAATGCGGAAATGAATAGAATTGAAATGAAAGGAAATGAAGAGAATACCAGCGATTTTGAAAAATCGCAGTCTTTTTCATAGAATTGAAATGAAAGGAAACACAGTATAGATTAGAGAAGAAGCTGGATTGAACAAAATCCTATCACTTCACTTTCTAAAAAACTCTGACTGTATAGGCATGGAGTACATATTCTTTCTAAAAGGTGAGGTGCCGGCGAAAAAAAACAGCCGGCAAATGCTCCCGAATAAAAAAAACATACCTTCAAAAAAATATCAGAAATGGCATGAAAACGCACTTTTTCCGCTTATTTTTCAGCGAAATTCGCAAAAAATTGCAAAGCCATTGAATTGTCCGTTGCGGGTTGAAATAACTCTTACTCATGGAGATTTAAGGCGCAGGGACGGTGATAACGGTGAATCTTCAATACTGGATACCCTGAAGGATACCAAAATAATCGAGGATGATTGCTGGCAGATATGCAGGAAAGTATCTGTCGAGAATCTTTTCGAGAAGGGAAAACCGTCTGTAACAATCAGAATCAGTGAATACTAAAAATGACTGTAAAAGTATGTGGGAAGCAATCGAAAAAATCTTGACTGACAAAAACTCGTGGCTCGTGCTTTGCTTTGTTTTTGTAGTCATTGTCATTTTCATTCATGAAGTAAGAAAAGGTTTTTTTTCTTTCAGCTCGAATTACCTGAGAATCGGCAACGGAGAAAAAGAAAGGAACATCATAAGGCAGCAAGTGGAGTGGGCGCATATTTATATCATGTCGCTGGAATCGAAAATCACGCCTGCAACAAATCAATACAATGGGTATTTCACGAAATTCATTCTTGAGAGAGTTTACGATGAAGTTGTGGATTGGGTGACGTTTAATCATTTAAATCTGAATTCCGCATATATCGAAATAAAGCAGGAAAAAATATGTGCCTTGGTATATAGCCTGCATGTAAAGCCTGAATTCCAGACGAAAGAATTTAAACAGCGGATGAACAACTGGACCAGGGAAATAATTGAGGGATTAGTCAGAATCCGACAAATCTATAAATAGCGAGGTAAAAAAATGAAAAACCCACAGACACGCGCGGAGATGATCGGAAAATATGGCTGCCTTGCCATGTGTTACCTTTATTGCGTTGGAGTCGCCCCGGAGAGTGAGGGCGAGATGATCAAGCACGTCTCAACGGCAATGGACAAGGGCCTGCTTGATGAAGAGTGCACGGTTCTGAACGCATCAAAACTGCTTGAGCATTTCACTGGGAAAAAGTTCATCGTCACAAAAAAAGCAATCTCGGACATCAAGAATATCCAGGAAGCGACTCCGGTCCGTTACGCATACAACGGCAAGGGGCACTGGGTTGTCGTCGAGAACGGCAAGATTGTCTTCAACTCAATCGCAAATTCCGTCTGCGTCAAATACGGAAAGCCTGACTCCGCAAGGATTATTTCTCTCAGATAAAAAAGGATTGTACCTGTATGAAGATTTTAGGTTTGGAATTAAGAAAAGCTCCGCCGGTTACGGTGAAGAACGACACGAAGGACGTTCCGGTTAACAAGAGCGACTATGGCAATATTTTCGTTTTCTCGCCTTACATGAGTGTCGGTGAGATGCTGGCGAACACGACCCTCGCAAGCTGCGTTTACATCATCGCTGATGCGGTCGCCTCGCTTTCATTCGTCGTTTACCGAAACAAGGACGACAGCCGGGAACGTGCCACCGACATGCCTCTTTACAGACTTTTCGCCCGCCGCCCGAACGAGAACGACACGCCCTTTATTTTCAAGAAAAAGATTCTCCTTCATCTCCTTCTGAAGGGCAACGCTTTTATTTTCATTGAGCGAGACAGGAACTTCCAGCCGACCGCCCTTTATACGCTTGACCCTTCATCAGTGGAAATCAAGAAAACGGACGAGGGAGAAGTCTATTATTTGTACCGTTCGGCGGGGAAAACATACAAATACAACCGCGACACAATCCTTCATATTCCCGCAATCCGTTATGACAGGCTCCGGGGATTCTCTCCGATTGAGTACGCCACACACTCCGCAAAAACAGGGCTGGAGCTTGACGAATACACCTACAACTATTTTGACGGCGGAATCCATTCAAAAATCATGCTCACAGTCCCGAAGGAAATCCAGAACTGGAAGAAAGAAGATTCCGATCAGCTCATTGCCCGCTTCCTTGAGACTTACGGCGGAAAAGAAAATGCAAACAAGCCGCTGATCCTTAATAAAGGTCTTACGGGGCAGCCGTTGAACCTTGCCGGAAACGGAGACAGCCAGCTTGTGGAGCTCCGCGCCTTCTCAGAGAAGGAAATCGCAAAAATCTACCGCGTACCTCTTTTCATGCTCGGCAAGGATTCGGCGAAGTTCACGAACATGGAGCAAATGAATACCTTCTTCCTTCAGCAGACCCTCACGCCGTGGCTCGTGCTTCTCAACCAGTATTTTTCAACGCTCATTCCTTCATGGATGCAGGACGATTACTATGCGGAATTTGATCCGAACACGATCCTGAGGGCGGACGCTAACACAAGGTTCAACAATTACATCAAAGGATTCAACAACGGAATCTACACGCTCAATGAAATCCGAAAGATGGAGAATCTTTCTAAGATTGATGAGGATTTCGGAGACAAGCACTTCCTTCAGCTCAATATGTCCCCGATCAGTGACATCGAGAGCATGGAAGACAAGGAAAACGGGAAAAATCCTGATTCAGACAATCAGAATAAGGACAATAATAGTGAAGGAAAAAATGATAATTCAGAATCAGAAAATGAAGATTCTGAATAAAAAATGACTGTATAGGCAGGAGAAAAAAACATGGACGAAGAGCTTGAGAAACTTGCAAGGAAAATAAACGCCGGACGACAGTACCGCGCTATGACATTGAAGCCAGTTGAGAAAACAGAGACGGAGGGCAAGGACGAGGAATCTTACATCGTTGAGGGGTATGCCACGACCTACAACGAGCGTTATGTGCTCTTTGAGTTTGACGAATACCGTTTTGAGGAACAGGTTGACCCGCACGCCTTCGATAAATGCGACATGAGCGACGTAATCATGCAGTTCGATCACAGTGGCCGTGTATTCGCAAGGACCTCAAACAATACCCTCGGAATGATTTCTGACAATCATGGTCTTAAAATCCGTGCGGATTTGTCCTCTACGGCTTTGAGCCGTTCGATGCACGAGGACATCAAGGCGGGGCTTGTCACAAAGATGTCTTTCGGATTCGCCGTGCGCGGTGACAGAATCGAGAAGACACAGGACGAGAACGGAAAAAGAGTTTACATCCGTACAATCACGGACATAAGCAAATTATACGACGTTTCAGCCGTATCGTTACCTGCAAACGACGGCACGGAAATTTCAGCCAGAAGCTGGTGCGAGGGAGTCATCGCAGAGCTTGAAGCGGAGCGACTTAAGGCTGATGAATCTGAGAAACGTAAGAAAATGGAATCGGATGAACGCGAGCGAAAACTTGCGTTGCTCGAATTTGAATTGAACTAAAAAGAGGTTTTACCCTATGAACAAAAAGGAACAGCGCGCAAAACTTATAGCTGAACTCCGTGCGATGCACGAGCTCGCACAGAAAGAAAACCGCGCTTTTACAGACGATGAGAGCAAGGCTTTTGCTGAAAAAGAAGCAGAGGTTCGAAAACTCTCAGCAGAAATCGCAGCCGAAGAGCGTGAGGCTATGCTCAAAGGCTTTACCACTGAGCTTCCAAAGGAAGAGGGCGAGAGCCGTGGCGAAGTCTCAGACAAGATGAAAGAATTCCGCAACTACCTTCTCACAGGTGAGAAGCGCGACCTTTCAATCGGTTCTGGTGGCGGTGCACTTTCTCCACAGGAATATGTGGCAGAAATCATCAAGGAAGTAGAGGATGCTTCCCCACTTTACGGACTTGTCCGAAAGTTCCCTCTTACAGAGGCAAAATCACTCGGCGCACCTTACGAGTCAGCAGACGCAAGCGATGCGGACTGGACAGCGGAAGTTCCTCTGTCTGATGTCTCAGCAGATGCGACACTCGCCTACTCACTCCGTGAGCTTTCACCAAACACCCTTGTCAAACTTATCAAGGTTTCTGACAAACTTGTCAAAGTCTCAGCCCTGCCAATCGAGCAGATTATTCGCGACAAGATTTCTGAGAAAATCGTTGCGGCTTTTGAGAAGGGAATTACAGTCGGTACAGGCTCTGGCCAGCCTCTCGGTGTCTTCACAGCATCCGCAAACGGCGTTCCGACCTCTCGCGATGTCACTACAGCCGGAAGCGCAATTGCAGCCGATGACCTTGTAAAACTGAAGATGAGCCTTAAGCCAGCTTACCGCAGAAATGCACGCTGGGTTATGGCTACTGAGATTCTTACTGACTGTCTCTTGTTGAAAGACAAGAACGACCAGTATCTCTGGCGACCAGGTTTGCGTGACGGAGACCCTGACACATTGCTCGGACTTCCTGTCATTGAGTCAGCTTATGCACCGACCACAAAAACAGCCGGCGATTATGTCGCTGTTCTCGGTGATTTCCGCTACTACTGGTGGGCATACGTTGACGGCCTTGAGATCAAGAATCTTGTCGAGCTTTTCGCCCTCAAGAACCAGCTCGGTTTCAAGGGAACTGCTTACGCAGACGGTGCTCCGGTTCTCCCGGCAGCATTCGCACGACTTAAGATCAAGTCGTCAGAGTAGTTGATTTTTGCAGACTGTCATTTTTATGGCAGTCTGCATTTTTCAAAGGAGAATCTTATGGCCAAAAAGAACGATATTAAGGCTGCTCTTGAAAACGGTGTGATTCATGACTCACAGAATGAACCCACTGAGCAGGGGACCCAGAAAGAAGGAAAAACAAAGAAAGTAAAAATCCTTCGTGTCGTGTGCCGGCCGGAAGGCACGTTTCTTCCGAACAGGCTTTACAACCTTGAAGAAAAACTTGCGCTCCATCTGATCAAGGCAGGAAGCGCAGAGGAAGCGAAATAGAATGTCATACATCACGCCCGAAATACTCAAGAAATTCTCAGACAAATTCCCCGAAGATGAAACTTTGCTTCAAAACTACTGTGATGCGGCTGAGCAGATTATCGAGGAATATTTGGGCTACAGTCCGGAACTGAAAGAATATGAGACTTCGGAGCGTGGCATAGGCTCTCTGTATTTTGCCCTCGAAGCAAAGCCCGTGGTTGAGGTTACGGCAATCACGGCAGATTCTGAAAACGTGGATTTGTCACGTGTAAAAATCGTCAAGGGCACGAACTACATTGCGTTTGACGATGATTCTTTATTTGCCCGCGGGGTTAAGTATGCGGTCCGGTACAGCGCGGGATTTGAGACAATCCCCGCTCCAATCGTGACGGCAGGGCTTCAGATTGCATCTCTTTTATGGGAGAGTGCGGGCGGAAACGTCTCCGTGACGAGCACAAGTTTCATCGACTCGGCAAGCAGGACCTTCCAGTCTTTCAAGCCTGAGAGATTCCTGGAGCCGAATATCGGGAAGTACAAGCTCGTCAAGGTGGATTACTGATGGCAAAAAGCGGACAGATACTTTCAGTGGAAGTTGACGTCTCAAAGGCAAAGCAGGCTCTTTCGGGAACGTCAAAAAGCCTTGTGTCGATTTCTCGCCAGTCACTCGGAATCATTGCGCGCGGAACCGTCACAGTCCTTAAAAAAGAAATCCGTGCCACGACTGACAAAATCACAGGCGAGCTTCTGAAGGCTTACCGTTACAAGGTAAGCAAGGACGGCTCACAAGCCAACGTTTTTCCGAAGGCACTGAACGGAGAAAGAACGATTTTTCCGAAAGTTATGGCACTGAGTTACGGAAGGAAAAAAGACACGCTGAAGCCTCGCGGATTCGTCCAGAAAGGCGAAGAGTATGTCGATAAAGGCCGCTATGAAGACGAACTGCAAAAAATGATTGACAGGGAACTTGATAAATACTGGAGCTGAAAGCATGGAAGAAATCTTCAACTTTATAAAGAATTTTATTCTGTCAGCGGTGAACGGAATCATTTCTGAATATGCGGACGAGACGACTCCGATGAACCAGATTGACGAGAAAAATATCGTTTTTGGGGCAGTTGATTTGTCGCGCTACAGCTCGAAGATTATCTGCGCGGTAATTCCTGAGAACGAAGAAGAAGATGAATCAGAAATCGGAGCTTATAAAATAAACTCAGATTTTACAGTTTCGTTTTTATGTCGCGGTTATCCGCAGGACGTTTTGGTGCGCCAGATGTGCAGGTATGGCGCGGCTTTCCGTCGTGCGGTGCTGGATGATGTGTCACTCAGCGGAACCGTGGAAAGCTCGGAGATTGGCAGCCGGAAATTTTTTACCGATGCAGGAACGGTAGGAAATCAGATGACGGCCGTTGAAATCGGGCTGACCGTTGAGACAGAGGACGAAATCGAAATTTAATCAGGAGAAAAAACAATGTCAGCAACAACGCTTATTAAAAAGCACATGATCCGCCCATTCCTTAACGGCGGAACATCGGCAGAGCCTCGCTGGATTCAGATCAAGAAGGCGACTGAAAACACAATCAACATGAACCCGTCAACGGAAGACCGTGACTACATCTCGGACGAACAGCCGACGACAGAGCTCATCGCCTACAAGCTGGGAGTTTCTTACGGAGTCACGACCTACAAGGGAGAGCCCGACTTCGAGCTTTTCTATGACCTCTACAAGAACCGCTACACAGGAAGCGACGCCCAGAAGGATTTCCTTCTCGTGTATCTCTTTGATTCTGTTGAGGCTACCCCGGAGGGAGAGGACGAGCCGGTCAAATACTACTTTGCGCAGAAGTGGAATTCTACAATCGTAGTAAATGACTTCAACACTGTGGGAACAGTCATCGATGTGGACGTCAACGCCAACGGCACTCCGACTGAGGGATATGTGACAATCGCCGCAAACGGGGAAATCACATTCACAGAGGGCGAAATGCCAGCCGGAGACTAAAGCGTGCTCAGCCTTATAAAGGCAGGTGCCCCGGAAGCCGTACAGGTGAACGGGGCATTTTTTGCCATTCAAACAGATTTCAGATACTGGATAAGATTCTCGCAGATGCTGAAAGAAAACCATACTTTCAGTGATTTTGATTTCCTCTACAAGAACGGCGCGCCGGAAGACAGAGCGGCGGGTTTCAATTCGCTTTTGGACTTCTACATCAACAAAAGGCAGCTGCCGAAAGTGAGCGGAGAGAGCGACGGAACGAGGGCTGTTGATTACGAACTTGATTCCGACTTGATTTTTGCCGCGTTCTACGAGGTTTACGGAATCGACCTGACGGAAGAAACCCTGCACTGGCACAAGTTCAAGGCGCTTTTTGACGGGCTCCACGGAACGAAACTAAATGAAGTGATGGGTTACAGGTTCTACAAGCCGAATGAAAAGACGGACTACAAGAAAACAATGCTGGAGCTGAAAGAAATGTGGGCACTGCCTGAGGAAATCACGGACGAGGAGCAGAAAGAGATAGACGATTTTGACGCAAGATTACGGGGCGTTTAATGACTGTATTGTAAAGGAAAATCGAATGGCAAAAGATAAGCATGTAAACATTAAAATCGCAGCTGATGTTGAGGACGGAAAAAGCTAATCAGTCGTAAATAGAATTTATTCGATGGTGTTCTTCATCAGTCCAAGACACACCGTCTTTCGTCCATTTCCATGCAACTACGGCAGCAATAATTATCAAAATAGCCCAAAGCATAGGCGCCCTCCTATGACTGTATTATAAAAGAGAATCTTGAAAACGAGATAAGTCAAAAAACCGCAAATAATCAATTCAATCATACCTAACCTCCTTTCGATTTTAATTCTAAACCTAAAAGAGATTGCCGTACTGATCGGTAATTCCGCCATCAAGGCCGTTATCCTGGATATATGAAAGACAAAATTTCAAGATAACATAAGTCAACAACGCTGAGAGTATAAATTCAATCATATTCTGCCCTCCTTACGCTTTTATTCTAATCCTAAAATGACTGTATGTATGTTGAAAGGATTTTTTAGTCGGAAAGACTGTTCAAGCGACTTTCTTCTTCAGTGTAAGAAATACCGTCTTTATAGGTCCATTTCCAAGCGAGAATTACAGCAATGACTATACAAATAAACCATAACATAACTTTACCTAATAAATATTATAAATAAGGATTTCGCACATGTCAAAGAAAAACGTAAACATAAAAATTGGTTCGGATGTTGAGGAAGCAAAGAAAGGTATTAACACAATCTCTAACCAATTAAACCAGCTATCAAAAAATATTCAAAAGCAACAAAAACCACTGCAAAATTTCCTTCAGTCATTTAACAATGTCGGCAAGGCACTGGGCTTTGTAAAATCCGCCTTTTCTGCCGCTACAGCCGCCATAAATGACACAATCAACGCTTACAACAAGCAGGCAACCGCAGAAAAACAGCTTGAAGCCGCTGCAAAGAACAATCCCTATCTTTCTGACTATTCCGTTGACCAGCTGAAAAAATATGCATCCGAATTGCAGTCAATCTCAACCGTTGGCGATGAAGAACTCTTGCCCATGATGGCACAGCTTGCAGTCGCAGGAAGAACGCAGGCAGAGATCCAGGACATAATGGCCGCAAGCCTTGACATCTCCGCTTCCGGGGCGATGTCGCTGGAATCAGCGGTCAAGAACCTCAACAAGACTTACAGCGGTCTTTCCGGGGAGCTTGGGGAGACGAACCCGAAGATAAAAGCCCTCACCACAGAGCAACTCAAGAACGGGGAAGCCGTCAAAATCATGAAAGAGCAGTATTCGGGAATCGCAAAGACTGTATCGGACACGACAGGCGGCTGGCAGCAGTTCAAGAATACGCTGGGAGACATCAAGGAATCCCTGGGCTCAACATTCGCAAACCTCCAGAACTCAGCGGGAAAAGTCCTGAACAACTTTTTCGGAACGATTGTTGAGAAATTACAGGCGGCTGGTAAAGAGGCTGACGAGTTCAAGAAGAAACTCAATATCATCGCCACCGTGGACTCGGAAACATCAAGCGTGGCGGATTTGGAGGGCGCAGTCTCAGAGCTTGAGAAACAGTCAAAGCGAATCCACAACATAGAGCTTGTGGCACTGGGGGAAGGGGCAAAAGTCAAGTCGGAAATCAAAAAAGATGCGGAAAAAACTTTAGTTGAAATCGCAAATGGCAGGGTGGAGATTGAGAAAAAAGCAGGCGATACCATAGCAGAGTATAACAGGATTCAGATTGTCATTTTCAAAAAATTTTGATGAAAAATTATAGGAAAAAGTGACATTTTTTCCTGGGCTATCTGGGATTATTTGGGGCTATCTGGAGCGATTTTTTCGGCGTTATTTCTAGTTTTAAGGGACGATTTACGAGCATTTTTGCGTGTATATATGCGAGAATTGCCTGTTTTTCCAGCTTAATTTCTTTCGATTGTACCATTCTTTGGATTGTTGATTCGGAGACATTTAGAACGGCTGCCGCGTCGGTTTCGCTTAGTTTTTCTGGGATATTGGGGAGCAAATCCAGGCCTTCATACGAGGCTTCGAGGTAGTCTTTTGCGCTGTTTTCGTCGATGTAATTTTCTGTGATTATTGATTCTTTTTCCATTTTATTTTTCCTTTTTGAAAAGCATTTCTTTTATGCCTTTTTGATAAGATTTCTCGCATGTCAGAACGACTTTCATTCCTTCCACAAAGGCGCACTCTAACTTTTCCTCTTCAGTTTTTCCTATGAGGTTTTGGTAGCCGCAGCCTGTTTTTTCATACCATTCTACGAACATTCGATTTCGTTTTCGTGTTTTTTTCATTGTTTTTCCTCTCTTATATCTGCTAGATGTATTGCGTATACGGGCTTGTTTATGTGCAGGTCACTGTTGTTGCCGTCAACCATCTTAATCTTCGTAATGTTGGCGGTCATGTATCTGTTTGTGTAGCCAAGACGGAGCCTGCAAAAAGGTTTTTCTTGAAATAAAAACGGCAAAATTCTTTTTTCCCAATATGGCTTCACTTCCCTGTATTCAATCGTCTTTTCGCCGTTTTTGATTTTCTCGTACCATTCTTTTTTCAGTGTAAATATCAGCATGATTCAGTCCTCCTTTTTTATGTCACCCAAGCTCCATTTTTCACAGCATATATGCGGCAAAACATACTCTTCTTTCTCGTGTTGGTTGTAAATCTGGAGCGCTTACGCGGTCTCCTCTAAATAAGCTGACAGTAAGGCGTTTGCGAATCCTGGGGGAACGGCGTTGCCTATCTGTTTTACGACTTCGCTTTTGTTGCCGGAGAAGTTGTAGTCTTTCGGGAAGCCGGTTGCGGCGGCGAGTTCGTGAGGCTGCAACATTCTGAAGCCGATGTCGATATTGTCCGGGATAACAAGGGCAAATCGGTCTTTTGTTGTGACTGTCGGAAGCGGTTCTTCTATCGGGTGCGCCTTGCCGTTGCCGTAGTATTCGACAATCAGGGGAGATACAAGGCAATGTTCCTGCTTGGTGCAGA
Organism: Treponema sp.; assembly: GCA_017395545.1. Classification (GTDB taxonomy): domain Bacteria; phylum Spirochaetota; class Spirochaetia; order Treponematales; family Treponemataceae; genus Treponema_D. The sequence continues at coordinate 24,886 of JAFPUF010000129.1, forward strand.
CTGTTGGAAGCGGCTTGTCTATTTCTCTGCTGCGGTCTTTTGCGCTGGTCTGGCCAATTGATGACATTATAAAGGGTTTTACAAGTGCGTAGCGGTTTGATGTGTTGAGTGTTGGAACTGGTTCTTCTGTGGAATGTACCCGGTCATCTCCGCCATTGTATCGTACTAAAAACGGCTTTGGCTGAATCAACGCGTAATGTGCGCCGGATGTAGTTACTGTCGGAAGAGGTTTTTCAAGACTGTGAACAGTACTTGCACCACGCAGAAAATACTGGAATGGTTCTGCAGAATCTTTCCAGTATTTTCTGATGCCGTATTCGATTCGGCGCATTGTTGCTGGTGCGAGAGGTTTCTTTCTGTCGCGGATTGAAGGACATGGGATGCTCCAGTCGATTATGTCTTTTGCGGCTTTCCATTTTGGCAATGTGTCGCCGTTTTCCGAGCACTTTGGCTTCGGCCACAGAATCTTTTTTCCGCCCTTTGCTGCCTGAATGAACAGTCTTCTTCTAGTAGTTGGAACGCCGTAATCAGCTGCGCAGAGTATGCGCCATTCAACGGTATATCCTAATGCTTCCAGTGTTCTTATGAACGAGCGAAAGACTTCGCCTTTCTTTTCTGGTATTGGCTTGCCGTTTTCGTCAAGTGGTCCCCAGCCTGTAAACTCCGGTACATTCTCGATGATGATTCTGCCGATAAAGAGCTCCTGTGCCCATTTGCAGATTTCCCATGCGGTGGCGCGGCTCTGGTCGCTTCTTGGTCTGCCGCCTCTTGCGTTTGAATGATGCGTGCATTCTGGTGAAGCCCAGAGCAAATCAAGTTTTCCACTTGGTACAACTTTTGTTGGGTCAAGATTCTGAATTGATTCCTGATAATGTGTTGCAAAGGGATAATTTGCGGTGTGAGTTTCGATTGCCCTTTCCCAGTGATTTATGGCGCTGAGTTTTACATTGAAATTGTACTGTTTTGCTGCCTGCATGATGCCGGTACTTTCTCCGCCACCACCGCAGAACATGTCTACTATCTGTAACTGTTTCATTGTTTTTCCTTGTCTTCTTTATGCGGATTTCTTGTTGCTCAGGCTCCCTTTGGGGAGTGATTTCAGGTAGTCCTGAAGGGCGTTTTCCATATCTTCGGCGGGGTCGATTAGGTACTCTGCCAGGCTCCACCACGGGATTCGGACTATCGTGTCTTTGATTACTATGCAGTCGAGCTTGTAGAAGTTCAGCAGGGTCTGAATCTCGTCGTAGGAGATGTGCATCAGTCCGGCCGCTTCGCGCACTCCGTACATGTATTGCCGTCCGAGGCGGGCGAAACGGATTATCCGGTCAATCAGCACATCTTTTTCTCTTGGAGAGAGTGGCTGTCGCAGCTCTGATATGGAAAACAGTTCTGTCATTTCTTTGAGTTCCTTTCGAGTGCGGAAAGAAAGCCCATTACCTGGCGGAGTTCTTTCTGTGTGAGGCATGGGAGCGTCGTATTCCGCACTTTTGTCTGAATAAATTCGTCCAAGCGTTTCTGCCAGTCCGTGCCGAGGATTTTCTTTGCTCGGACTTTGACCGCATCAAGCTGCGTGGAGCTTTCGTTCCTGGCGAAGAAACGGAAGGTCTGCTTGCCCTGACGTTCCAGCACGATGTTGAGGTCGTAGAAGATTGCCCGGAGTTCCGTCATGTCGCACTCTGTGCAGCTCTGCTTGCCTGTAGCTCCGAAGATGATTGTTCGGTAGCAGTCCTCGTCAAGTTTCGCAGCGTTTTTCTGGGCGTGAATCATTGAGATTAGCCTTGCCCGGTTCGATTTGTTCTTGCTCATTCTTCGATCTCCTCGTCGATGTAGTAGCCACTTACGGGCTTTCCTTCACGGATTGCCTCGTAGATTTTTGTCACTGTATAGCCCATTTTTTCAGCACAGTCCTGAATACTTTTGAAGTGCATTGTCGGAAGGTCCTGGACCTTGTATTTGTTGATTGGCATTGCGATTATTCTTTTTGCTTTTGCTGGCATTTTTTCTCCTAAGCTGAGAGTTTCTCAATCATGTTGTCGGTGATTGTCGAAAGGCCGGATGCCTTTGACATCTTTGAGATTGCGATTGAGTCATTGACGATTGAGCGGAAGCCACCGTCTGCATGGCGGGCGAGCTTGTCCGCTGTGTCAAAGTTGATGTCGATTCCTGCTGCCTCGTGGTAGTAAGCCACAACATCAACGGCCCCTGCTTTCTCGAAGAGCACGATTGGGTTTCGGATCCGGCTTCGAAGTCGTGGTACACGGTCGGTTTTGACTTTCAATCCTTCCTCTCCGACAAGAAGGAAGGGAAGCTGGCAGCGTTCGTTGATTCCACGGATGATTTCAAGAAGCTGAACCGGGAGTTTGTCTGCCTCGTCGATGATTACGAGCCTGCGCGTATACTTGCATGATTCTTCGAGCGTCGTGATGCACGAGCCGAAGCTGTAGGGCCTGGTGTGTGCGACTGCCTCGCAGATGTCACGGAGAAGCTGGACTTTGGTTGAGCCGTCTACATAGAGCACATAGGCTGCGTTCGGGTTGTTCTGGACGTACCATTTTGCCGAGTGTGTCTTTCCCCGCTCGGCTGTTCCGATTGCCATTCCGATTGATGATGACATTGTGCCGTTCGGGTCGCACAAATCGTCGGCGAGTGACTTGAAGCGGGTGACGCTGGGCGTGAGCACGAGCACGTCTGTATCAATGGCGATGTGTTGTGGTATAATGTTCGAGTAGCCCGCATTCTTGAGGCGTTCGACATATTCCACTTCTTTTTCCTGCCAGTTGGGGTAATTTTGCTGACAGATTTTGACGATTTGT
>JAFPUF010000130.1 GCA_017395545.1 Treponema sp.
AACTCTTGACATCTGCGCAATCTGCCGTTAAATTATAGTTGTAGCAACAAGTGTGCTGCCTAGGCGTTGAAGTGAAGTGTTCTGCCCAGAAGGAGTGCTTCATGGAGTCCCCTGACGGTTAATATTTTACCAAAACTGGGCTTAGGTCATTCGCGAGTGGCTGAAGGAAAAATACTTGTAAGGCTCTGCCAATGTGCAGGGCTTTTTTTATTTATTTTTATGAACAACATTCTTGATTCTGCAAAAAATTTTTCTCGCCTCCTTGATGTTGAATATGAAATAATTCTTGCCAAAAAAGGAAATCAAGTTAGGTTGGTTATTTCTTTTGAGAAGTTTCATTTCTATCATCTTGCAGGATTGCAGTATCTTACAGATATTCACGAACTTGATAATCAGCGTGAAATTGTATTCGATTGGATTTTATCCGAATCAATCAAAACTGAAAGAATCGAGTCTTCCCAGTTTTACTCCAAAATCAAAGATCGTGTTCACTACCTCGCCCAGCTTGAATCAATTTTTGACAGCAATGACACGATTTTCAAATATGACGAAAAAGAAAATATCCTGACATCACAAATAACAGGCGAATATTTAATGAAGAACATTGTTGAATCCCGGAATATTTTCACTTTCCTTGATAAAACAAAAGACGGCAAATATTATTGCAGGTCATTTTTTCCGCAAAGTTTCAAAGACTACTCATACCGCCAGAAAAACTGGACTGTGCTTTCAAAGAAGAAGATTTTTAAGAAAGTCGGTGAAGTCATTGTTTTGTACGATTATTTCGCAGACAAATCTCCGCGTTAAGGATAGTAGCCGCGCCGAAGGCGTTCTGGAATGAGCGCAGCGAATGGAAGAATGGAGCGCGGTTAGCGCGGAACGGCGGATAGCCTGACCCGCCGCAGGCGGGTAACGCCCATTGTTCACTACTTCACCCCCACAAACCACTTCACACAACTAACCAAAATTATGCCATACAAATATTGCACTATCTTTACAAATTTATGCTATACTATCCTAAATGTCCCAAAAGAAAACCTATATCGCCATTGACCTGAAATCCTTCTATGCCTCTGTTGAATGCCGGGAGCGGGGCCTTAATCCTCTTACAACAAAGCTTGTGGTCGCTGATTCAAGCCGTTCAAGCAAAACGATTTGTCTTGCGGTCACTCCGGCTTTAAAGGCTTATGGGCTTTCTGGGCGGAGCAGGCTTTTTGAGGTAGAGGCTAAGGCACGCGAAATCAAACGGCAGACTGGGAAGGAACTGGAATACATCACGGCTACTCCACGCATGGCTCTTTACATTCAGTATTCTGCGCGAATTTACAATATTTATCTCAAATATTTTTCTCCTGATGATATTCATGTTTATTCTATTGATGAAGTTTTTATCGATGCAACTTCGTATCTTAAGCTTTACAAAACTGACGCCCATACTCTTGTGGTCAGAGTGATAAAAAATATTCTCTCTGAAACCGGTATCACGGCAACGGCGGGGATTGCGCCAAATCTTTACCTTTGTAAAATTGCGATGGATATTGTGGCGAAGCATATTCCTGCGGATGATGATGGTGTGCGAATCGCTGAGCTTGACGAAATGACTTACCGGGAAAAACTCTGGTCGCACACTCCTCTCACTGACTTCTGGCGGATTGGAAAGGGAATTGCTCGTCGTCTGGAGAAAAAATACATCTTCACTATGGGAGATATTGCCCGTACTTCGCTTAGGAATCCCGATTCTCTTTACGACGAGTTTGGAATTGATGCTGAAATCCTGATTGACCATGCCTGGGGCTACGAGAATGTGGGCATGAAGGACATCAAGAGCTACAAAAGCACGGCAAAGTCGCTCACCAGCGGTCAGGTTCTCCAGCGTCCTTATTCTTTTGAAGAAGGAAAAATCATCATCAGGGAGATGGCGGAACTTCTGGCTCTGGACTTGTTTGAAAAGAATCTCGTTACAAGCACGGTGACTCTTCAGGTTGGTTATGATATCGAAGGAATCCCTGAAAACTATAACGGCGAGTTTGTAAAAGACTTTTATGGCCGGATTGTCCCCAAGCCTGCTCACGGTTCAATTTTTGTGGGCGATGACACCAATTCTTCAAAAGCAATAACGGAAGGATTTGTCAGTCTTTATGAGCGCATCGTGAATCCTGCTTTGAAGGTCAGGCGATTCAATATTTCGGCAAACGGAATCAAAAATCAGTCGGAAAGAGAAGCAAGTCTTTTTGACGATATCGAAGAAAATATTCCTGACAAAAAAGAAGAGAGCCTGCAACAAGCTCGGCTTGCAATCATCAAAAAATTCGGAAAAAATGCGATCTTAAAAGGAACGAACTTGCAGGAAAGCGCAATGACTATCGAAAGAAACAAACAGATTGGAGGTCACAAGGCATGAAAAATTACGATGACATCATCAATACCAGGTGGCCACCAGAAAAGCCGGATTTTAATCACCCGAGAATGCCTGTAAGTCAGCGGGCAAAAATCTTTCTTCCTTTTTCGGCTCTGACAGGCTATGAAAAGGCTCTCAAAGAAACCCTTAAAGCCGAAATCAAAAGCATGGAAGAAGATTAATTCGGAATTCGGAATTAGGAATTATGAATTGCCGGGACTGTGAGTGATTTTGCTTACGGCGAGGTTTTCCTTTCCCTACAGATTCAAATTAAATACCAGTGAATTGTGAATGCCTATCATATCGGAAAGCATCACTGTATTCAGAAAGAGGCCTGCGTTGTAGTTGATTTTTACTTTGTTTGTGTTGGCAAGGACGATTCCGAGGACAGGTTCCAGGAGGAGGCCGCTGTCCTTGTTGTTGAAATAGATTCCGCCGACTTTTGCGCCGAAGTAGGGAACAAGAAATTTTCGTACTCCGTGACCGAATTTTTCAAACGAAATGTTTGTGCCGAGGGAATAGGTAAAGAAGATGTCATCATTGATTTTTGAGTGAAGTTCCTTATAAAAGCCTATTTCGGCATAGATTTCGTAATATCCGCCGAAGTCAGTTGATGAGGCTGCTTCCGTGACGCCCTGTATGAAGGCGTAATGAAAATCGAATCCGGGGTAGTTTTTGTTGTTTTCAAAGCCTGTCAGCATTGAGACAGATAGCCCAGGCAGGAAAGCATTTCGTACCGAGTCATCTGCCTCTTGTTTGTTTGTATTTATTCCGGAATCCGGCGTATGTGTATGTGCAAAAGCAGAAAATCCGAGAATTAAACTTAAAATAACTGTGACAGGCTTTTTCATTTTTTTTCCTTTATTTATTTCTTACATTACCGCTTTCAATATTGCAATCAGTACGCACGCACCGACAATATCAAGCACGAACTGAAGCACGGTGTTCCGTACTTTGAGCGCTGAGCCCAAAAATCCGCCGATGAGGGAGCCGACGAGACCGACCAGAACGCACACGATGAAGCCGACCAGTGTGCTTCCGCCGAAACTGACCTTCATGAAAAAGCCGCCGAGAAGACCGACGATAAGACCCATAAGAATTGTAACAAGCATTTTTTTACCTCCAGAACTTGTAAAAATACCAGGTGCTGAGCAGCACTTCCTTAATATTCTACACCAGAAAATCAGGTTTGTCTCAAAAAAAACTTGCCGCTTTGTCATAGAACTGGATTCTTGAGAATCTTTATGCCGGCTGACTTTTTTGTTAAATTTCAACTTTCATTTGCCGAAAATAATGAAGATATGAAATGTTCGTTTTTTAAAGTCGCTTCTTTAGTTTTGATTTTTTCGGCGTCCTCTTATATTTATTCTGACACGGTTCATGAAGTTCAGACCGGGGACACTTTGTATTCCATCGGCCGAAAATACGGTGTTTCTGTGAGCGCAATTCAGGAGGCAAATGCTCTTTCTGACAACGGAATTAAAGTCGGGCAGAAAATTAAGATTCCTGACGCTGCGGGTGGTGCTCAGAAGTCACAGACCGCTAAAACTGAACCTCCGAAAAACGCAGCGCAGGCAAACACCTCTAAACCTGCAGAAAAAAAATCATCAGAAGTAACACAGACTAAATCTGACGGAACTTACACTGTTCAGAAAGGGGAGACCTGGTTTGGAATCTCAAAAAAATACGGAATTTCTGTGGCGGATTTACAGAAAATGAACGGAGCGGGAGCGGACTCTTCCCTGAAAGTCGGCCAGAAACTGAAAGTCCCTGGAAGCAGTGCTTCGTCATCTGCTCCTTCAAAAGAAAATACTGCGGTTGCTTCTGCAAAAAACACTCAGTCTTCATCTTCTGCCGCAAGCACTCCTAAAGTTCCTGACTTAAAGTCGAATGACCCTCACAATTATTCGAGCAAGAAAGCAGATTCTTCGCTTGTCTGGCCTGTTAAGACTCAGAATATCGTCTATATCAACGGAAAAATCGGCGGTGTCAGCATGGCCGCAAAAAAAGACGAAGAGGTCAAGGCTATCAGGGCTGGAACCGTCATGTTCTCAGGCTCTTACCGCGGTTTTGGAAACGTTGTTTTTATACAGAGCAAAACGGGGCATATCTACGCATATACAGGGCTTGGTTCAATCGATGTCTCAAAAGGCGATTACATCAACTATAGTTCAGAGATTGGAAAGGCCGGAGTAGACACGTACACAGGAAAATCACAGATTTCGCTTATGGTTTTCCAGAACGGGCAGCCGATTGACCCTGCAAAAGCTCCGCGGGGATAAAAAAAACAAAAAAAAATTAAAAATTTTTAGAAAAACTGTTGACACAATTTCGGCTTTTCTATATTATATCATACATCAGTTGGGGGCGTAGCGAAGCTGGTTATCGCGCTGGCCTGTCACGCCGGAGATCGAGGGTTCGAGCCCCTTCGCTCCCGTCTGTTGCCCGTTTACCGAAGGTAAGCGGGCATTTTTTTTATCACGGGTAGTAGCGCAGCTGGTAGCGCACAACGTTCGGGACGTTGGGGTCGCTGGTTCGAATCCAGTCTACCCGATATTCTTTTTGATTCGAGTACGATGTTCTCCTGTGTTGAGAACATCGTTTTTTTTTGCTAAAATACGATTCTATGAAAAGATTGATTCCCGTCATTTTTGTTCTGACGGCGGCAGTGCTTGCTTTTTTGTTTTTCAGCAGAAATCTCTTTGTTAATAAAACTACATTTTCTCGTGCGCGTGTTGTAATTCCTCTTGCCGGGGAGGAACTTGAAAAATCTAAGGCCGGCGAATATTCAGATGGTCTTGAGCACACTTCTTTTATTCAGCTTTCAAGCGGCGAAACTCTGGTTGGAACCCTGGAAATGGATATTGACGGAGACGGCTTTGATGATCAGGTAAACATGGTAAAAACTTCGGCCAGCCCTTACATTGTTCTTATTGTCGGGCTCTACGACGGAAAAAACGGCACTTATTCCCGCTCGAACTATATTGCCACGGAAATCACCCAGATGAAGACTTTTGCCTGCACGAGCCTTGATGTCCTTGGCAAGCACAAAAATGCGCTCGTTTATCAGGGAGTTACCGATTCCGGAAAAGTTGTTCTGAAAATTTACGAAGGCAATTACAATAAAGATTCTCAGTTCATACTGAATCCAATCGGAGATTTTGAGGCGGAAGGTACGATTTTTATTCAGCAGACACCAAGAAGCGAAAGTTACGAGCTGAGCCAGACAAAGGGTGACAGTTTCCCGGTCTGGGTTTACACTTCGGAGCCGCAGAAAGTCGGACAGGATTCTTCCAGGCTCGACCAGATTCAGACTATGTATGACTGGAGCGAGTCGGAAGGAAAATATGTTGTCGTAAAAACTTTGAGGGTCGCCGGAAACAGGGTTGCTGAGAGGGAACTGGCAAAAATTCAGGACGGAACAGTCGCCACTTTTGCGAATTTTCTTGACGGTCTCTGGTATAAAACCGAGAATTCCGGAAAAAACATACGCTTCATTTCATTTGACTATCCGAATTCAGAAATTATCTTTGAGTACGAGGACAGCGAGGAAGTCTATTCATGGCTTCAGAGTACGCTGCGTCGCAACGGAATTTATTTTTCTGCCGTGAACAAGTCAATCGAAAATCTTCAGAGGCGCTTCGACATCTCACTGGTGAGTACGGACGAAATCAGAATCAAGCTTCAGGACGACGTCCGCATGCTGATTAACGAAAGCACGCAGTGGGACGGAAATTACAAAAAATTCATTTCACGCGGGGTGAGCGAGGAAAAGCCGACAAAAGAAAGTGCCGTAATCGCAAGACTTATCGAACAGGAGAACTGGGAGACGAGCGATCATACAATCCTCAAATTCACGGAGAACTCTTATACCGCCAGCGGAAAGTCTTCTTACGACTCAGGCCGTTTTACTACCAACGAGGTTTCCGGAAGCACGCTCCTTCAGTTCCGTTCGGTTCACGAAGTTCCTTTTTTTAAGCGTACATATCAGCCCGGTTTTCAGGACGAAAAGGACAATGATACGATTGTTTTGTACCGCGTAGTTCTTTCTCCGGAAGGATTTTACCAGGAGCCTGCAAATCCTCTCGTTTTGAGAAAATATACTCCTCCGAAAGAAGAAGATGTTTCTCCTGCCGAAGAGATTCAGTCGTTTGTAACTACAGAAGCCCCTCAGAATTCAAAAGAACCTAAGCTGTCTGTCGGAATTTCGCCTCAGTATTTCTCTCCGGACGGAGACGGTGAATATGACGATTTGACGATTATAGTCAAGGCGGAGTGCGATTCTCCGATGAAATGCTGGAGTTTCACTGTCGAAGATCCTGCAACCCTGAAGCCGTTCTGGCAAATCAAGGGAACTACAAGCCTTCAGGAAAAAATTGTCTGGAACGGAAAAAGTTCCCGTGGTGAGACAGTTCAGTCGGCCACGGATTATCCTTACGAATTTACAGTAACAGATTCAGACAACCTTTCTTCGACGGTAAAAGGTTTTGTAAAAGTTGATGTTCTCGTTATTCGTGACGGGGATCGAATCAAAATTCAGGTTCCGTCGATTATTTTCCGAAGTGATGCCGCTGACTTCAAGACAACACAGGAACTTGCAGCCCGGCCTGATTATGACGGAGTTACGAAAGGACTGGATCAGCGCACTCTTGAGAATAATGTCAAAGTTCTGAGCCGTATTTCTGAAATCCTCAAAAAATTCAGGGATTACAACGTTCAGATTGAAGGAAACGCAAACAATCTTTCAGGAACCCAGAAAGAAGAGGACGAGGTAAAACTTCTGTCTGAGCAGCGGGCAAAATATGTGCGTGACTGGCTCGTTAAGGACGGAGTTCCTGCCGCAAACCTGAAGGCTCATGGTAACGGAAGCAAAAATCCCGCAACCCTTTCGACAGCTCTCGAAGACCGCTGGAAAAACCGCCGCGTAGAATTTATTTTGAAAAAATAGCGTCAAAATGCTATACTCTTGTCCTATGAGAAAAATTGTAAGCGCCGGGATTTCCGTAATTCTTTTTGTTTTTACCCTTGTTTCCTGCTCAAATTCTGCTCCTGTCGTAATCTGGACTGACAGACCCGAAATCGTTTCCTATGTAGAATTTTTTAATGTCGCCCAGAATAAAAGCAGGGCAGTGGTCGTATACAAAGAAAAACTCGCATCTTCTTTGCCGCCGGCTAAAGATGAAAAGACTCCTGACATTGTAATCGGCTCTTTTTTGCGCAATTCCAGAATAAAAAAGAATTTTGCTCCGCTCGACAGGGTGTTTTCCAGAAGCCAGATAAATCCTTCTACGATTTACAGTTCGCTGCTTGATTACGGAAAGGTCAGCGGAAGACAGTACCTGATTCCGGTGAGCTTCAATGTTCCGATGATGATTTTTTCTCAGAAGAATCACGAACTTATCGCGGAGAAGATGCTCATTAATTCTGATGAAATCCGCGATTCTGCCTCCGTCTTTAACCAGAACTCAAAAGATGACATCTGCATAAAAATGGGATACGCTCCTTCCTGGAATGCGAATTTTATTTTCCATGTCGCGAAAATGAACGGGGCAGAATTCAGCGAAAAGGGAAGTGATTTTTCCTGGAACACCGAATCACTGAATAAAACGATTGAATACGTCAGAAAGTGGTCTGCCGAAAAAAACGGCGGAACCGGTGCTGAGCAGGATTTTTCTTTCAAATATCTTTATATGCCGGAACACAAGCTCATCAATTCTGACAGATGTCTGTTCGCTTACATCAAGAGCGACGAGTTTTTCAACATTGCGGCTGAGCAGACAGAGAACATCGCTTTTCACTGGCTCGGAAAAGGCGACAAAATTTTTGTGAATGATGACATGACTTCCCTTGGAATTTTTCGGAAAACAAAGAATGCGGGTGCGGCCTACGCCTTCATCGAATGGTTTTTCAGGGAGAGCACGCAGAAAAATCTTCTTGACCGTTCGATGAGAATGGGGCTTGATACCCGGACATTCGGAATCTGCTCGGGCTTCTCTTCGATAAAAAGCGTGAATGAGCGGGTTTTCCCGAGCTATTACAAGACTCTGCTCGGAAAAATGCCGGAGGAGTCTTCCCTCGTTGCACCTCTACCGCTCCCGAGCCGCTGGGAAAGCCTCAAGGAAAGGGTGATAATTCCATATCTTACAGAGGCAACCGATACAGGAAATACACTCGCTATAAAATCAATCGATGAAAGAATAACCGCCTGGCGCAACCAGTTCAATTAATGGCAGTTTTCTCTAATCTCTTTTTCTCACTTTCCGATAATTTAAATATAAAAAAGTGGATGGGGAAGTGAGGTGAGATTATGGTAAACGGAATTTCATTGAACGCAAATAATTTTAATTACGCAAATGTCGTTTCTTCAAGCGGCCACGGCAAACTTTATGTGCCTGTATCGCAGCAGAATGTAATTTACGCTCACTTTGATCATGTTACGGGAGTTGCCGCAAAGCCGAACCAGAAAGGCGTTTCTATTTCGAAAATTCAGATTCTGAACTCTCTTTTGAATCAGCTCATTTCTATGAAAAGCCAGCCGAAACTTGATGTCAAAACGGAAGAAATGACTGATTCGCAGCTTGATGCACTTATCGAAAATACCCAGTCAAAGATTCAGACCCAGGTTCAGGTTGCACAGGCTACCGGTTACGGACTTGCAGGTGCTGCCCCTGAGGCAGGAGCAGTTCTGAGTCTTAATGTTTAAGCCCACAAAAGCCAGAGAAAGATTGCGGCTGCCGCAGTCGTAATCAGTGTGAATGTGCCGCCCAGTTTGAGCCATTTTCCAAAGCTCATCGGGTGGCCTTCTTTTTTTACGATGCCCATCGCGACGACATTTGCGCTTGCTCCGAAAGGCGTGAGGTTTCCACCGAGGCAGGAACCAATCAGAAGTGCGAAAAGGAAAAGTTCCGGATTGATTCCCATCGTTTCCGCCATATTTCCGGCTACCGGGAGCATTACGATGATGTAAGGAACATTGTCAACGAAGCCTGAGATGAAAATCGACACCGCAAGAATCAGGATGAAGCCAGCGAATTTGCTTCCGCCGGTGATATGGGAAAGCCAGCCTGCAAAATCTTTGAGAAGACCTGTTTCGCTTATTGCACCGACTACGACGAAAATTCCGATTAAAAATGCGATTGTCTCCCAGTCGAGGCCTTTGATGAGTTCCCAGGTTTCGCTTCCTGTTTTTTTCTGAGAAAAAAGGTACCAGAGAATGCCGGTTACGCCCAGAAGCATTACGAATCCGCCCGAAAGGAACGGAATTTCGTTCGGGATGAAAGAAATCGCCGCAAGACCGAAAATCAACGAGAGGAGAAGAATTGCCGGAACTACGGAAATGATTTGCTCTCCCTCAACCTCGGTCTTTTCTTTGAGGCGAGCGAAAACAGCGTAAAAGAAAACACAGCCCGCAAGCAAGCCTGTCTGAACGATGAAGAAAATTGAAAGATGGCCGTTGTGAACGAAAAAGTCGTTGAAAGTGTAGCCCGCATAGCTTGCAAATATCATGCTTGGAGGGTCGCCCACAAGAGTTGCCGTTCCCTCAAGGTTTGACATTACTGCCAGTCCTACCATAAACATTGTCGGGTTCATCTTGAGTTTTTTGCACAGAGAAAGCGCAATCGGAGCCATAACAAGCACAGTTGCGACATTCTCAACAAAAATAGAGATGATGCCGGTCATCGCGAGAATCAGAACAATCGCAATTCCTGTAGAAGGGCTTGTCTTTACAATCCAGTCAGCGATTTTCGCAGGAACTTTTGAGTACAGAAACAGAGCCGCAATCGTCATGCTGCCGACATAAATCATAAGGACATTCCAGTTTACGAGCGAAGTGAATGCGTGCGTCAGCGCGTAAAACTGCGTGTTTCCGGTCGTAAAAATGCAGCCCGGGAAAGCAATTCCGAGAAGAATTATAAGAATTGCCGCAGAAGTCGTGAAAATCACTTTTTTGTCCTGCTTTGCGATTACGAGAACGTACATTAAAACCGCAATTGCAAGAACAAAGTACTTAAGATAAACCGGTAAAATAGACATGGACTACTCCTGAATCTGAGATTCTTTTTTCATCTGTTTGAATTCTTTGTTCATGAAGACAAACATGGAAATGGCAATTATGATTGAAACTATGTCTGCGATTGGCTGCGAAAGAATAAGACCTTCGAGACCTATCAGTTTGTTCATAATGATTGTACACGGAACGAAAACGAAACCCTGACGGCTGATTGCAAGTGCCAGAGATTCCTTTGCCTTGCCCATTGCCTGGAACGAGAAGTTCAGAACGAACAGAATTCCCAGAAGCGGACTTGAGAACATGAGAGCGCGGAGCATTTTTACGCCTGTTTCGATTACGATGTCCGAAGGATTCTTTATGAATACGCTTACGATTTCCTGAGTAAAAATCAAATAAAGAATAGTGAGCAATACCCCGGAAATAATATTGCTTAAAATTGAGAATTTCATTACGCCTTTCATTCTTTTGAAATTTCGTGCTCCGAAATTATATCCGACTAAAGGCTGCATTCCCGCCGCAAGGCCGAGCTGAACGAAAACTACGAGCATGTTGGCTTTCATTGCAATTCCCATGCCTGTGACCGCAAAATCTCCGTAAACGACGAGAAATTTGTTCATGAGAATGTTGCTGAGGCTCATCAGAATATTTGTGATTGAAGCCGGAAGGCCAATCAGAAGAACGCCTTTTAAGATTCCGTTCCGGACTGCAAAATATTTCGGGCTCAGGGTGAGGATTGAGGTTGGTTTTAATACATGCGCAAAGTAAATTACAATGGAAACGAGATTTCCAATTACGGTAGCAATTGCCGCACCCGCAACTCCAAGACCGAGACACGGAATGCCGAAGAAAGAGTCAAGGATGAAAACCGGGTCGAGGATGATGTTTGCGACAGTTCCGGCCATCATTCCTTTCATTGAGCTCTGGGCAGCGCCCTCACCGCGGATAAGGTTTGTGAAAGCCGTTGAGATTACGATTGCCGGGCCTCCGTAAGCAATCCATGAAAGGTAAGACTTTGCGAAACCGAAAGTGTTCTCGCTCGTGCCGACTGCGTGGAGAATCTGAGTCATAAAAGTGAGCATCAGAATCGCGCCGAGAATGCCTGTTATAAGGCCTGCGTACAGACAGAAAGAACTGATTTTTTTTGCCTTGTCATATTGCTTTTCGCCGAGGGCACGGCTTAAGAAGGAAGAGCCGCCCATACCGAAGATATTTCCGGCAGCCATAAAAAACAAAAATACCGGAGTCGCCACACTCACAGCGGCAACCTGGTTAGGGTCGCCCGTTCTTCCTACGAAAAATGTGTCCACCATATTGTAAAAGACAGCAACAATCATGCTCAAAACTGTAGGAATAGCCAGTTTGAAGACCGCTTTTGGAATCGGGTCTTTTTCAAATACATCGATATTCTTTATCATAGAATGAATTAAACAGAAAAGTGTAAAAAATGTCAACAAACGACAAAGAAGGGTAAAAGTGGAAGAGGATAAACGGATTTGCCCAGGTCTACGACCTTCGCTTTTTTTTATAGGTGAGTGCCGTCAGGCACGAACAAATCCGTTTGTTTTATAAAATTAGAAGTTGACTACTCTCAGAATCTTTCCTGTGAAAAGAACGCAGAGAAGGTCAAGAAGCCAGATGATGTTCCAACCCAAAAAGAGTCGGAGCAGGCCTGCGATAATCTTACCTTCCTGAAATCTTGTCAAAAATCCACAAAGCCAAGATGTGAAAGGGATAATCGCAAGAATCAAGCTTACAAGCCAGGGAAGTCCGAAATAATCTTTTGATGATTTAGCCATAATTTTCTCCTTACAGAACAGGCTTCATTGCTGTCATGTAAGCGCGGAGTTTGCGTCCGACAACCTCGATTGGGTGGTTGCGGATTTCGGCGTTTACATTGACAAGCTCAGTGTTGTTTACGCTTGTGTCTTTGTTTGACAGTCCCTTACCGATAACTTCTGTTGTTACTTTTGGCATAAGGTCTTTTGCCATCATTGGAGCGGCGACTCGTGCGAAGAGGTAGCATCCGTATTCTGCTGTATCGGAAATTACGCGGTTCATCTCGTAGAGACGTTTGCGGTCGATGAGGTTTGCGATGAGAGGAACTTCGTGGAGTGATTCGTAGTATGCTGATTCAGGTTTGATTCCAGCGTCAACCATTGTCTCGAATGCAAGCTCACATCCGGCTTTGACCATTGCAACCATGAGGATGCCCTTGTCGAAGTATTCCTGCTCGGTGATTTCTTCTTTTGACTCTTCGGTTTTCTCGAATGGGAGAGCACCTGTTTCAGCGCGCCATGCGAGAAGGTCTTTGTCTCCGGCTTTCCAGTCTTCCATCATTGTTGATGAGAATTTGCCAGAAATGATGTCGTCCATGTGTTTCTGATACAATGGAGCGAGAAGCTTTTTGATTTCTTTTGAAAGCTCGTTTGCCTTGATTTTTGCTGGGTTTGAGAGACGATCCATCATGTTTGTGATGCCGCCCCATTTGAGAGCCTCGCTGATTACGTTCCAGCCGTGCATCAAAAGTTTTGTGGCGTACTCAGGGGCGATTCCCTCAGAGACCATTTTGTCGTAGCAAACGATTGTACCAGCCTGGAGCATACCGCAGAGGATTGTCTGCTCGCCCATGAGGTCAGATTTAACCTCGGCGACGAAGCTTGACTCAAGAACGCCGGCTTTTGAACCACCCATGCCGACAGCCAGAGCCTTTGCGTAAGCCCAGCCCTTGCCTTCCGGGTCGTTTACAGGGTGAACTGCGATAAGGTCAGGAACACCGAATCCGCGCTGGAATTCGTGCCAAACTTCTGTACCTGGTCCTTTTGGAGCGCACATAACGACGGTGATATCTGGTCTGATCTGCATTCCCTCTTCAATCATGTTGAAGCCGTGGCTGTACCAGAGGGCAGAGCCTTTCTTCATGCGCTTCATGACTTCTGAAATTACTTTTGAGTGCTGCTTATCCGGAGTGAGGTTTCCCACCAGGTCGGCTGTCGGGATAAGCTCGTCATAAGTTCCGACTTTGAAACCGTTCTCTGTGGCGTTCTTCCAAGACTGGCGTTTCTGAGCGATTGCCTCTTCGCGCAGGGCGTAAGAAACATCCAGGCCTGAGTCGCGCAGACAGAGGCCCTGGTTCAAGCCCTGTGCACCACAACCGACGATTACGATTTTTTTGCCTTTGAGAGCGTTAACTCCGTCAGCGAATTCTTCTTTTGCCATTGAGCGGCAGTGACCGAGCTGCAAACGAGCCTCGCGCCACGGAATTGAATTAAAATAGTTGTTTCCCATTTTTTTTCCTCTAAAAAATAATTTTAATTTTATTATATGGATTTTTGTTGGTGAGTAAAGTGCAATAATTTAACTTTATTGTTGAGAAAAATGCAATATGAGCAATCTTTCTTGCAGCGGAGGGTGGGGCAGTGTAAAAATTTTTGCCATATTCCGTTTTCTAGTTTATAATGTTCCTATGCAGAAATTATATCTTGAAACGCAAAAACTTGATGCATCCTGCCGCGCATCTTATGGTCTTACTGAAGAAATCATGATGGAAAATGCGGCAATGGCCCTTGAAGATGCTGTCCGTAACCCGAACCCGCCGGGAAAGGACCGCAGACAGCCGCAGAAAATTCTTATCCTTTGCGGTGGCGGAAATAACGGCGCTGACGGCTACACTCTTTCCCGTCGCCTTCGCTTTGATTACGATGTCACTATAGTTCAGTTTTTTGAGCCGAAAAGCGATCTTTGTAAGCTTCAGGCAGAACGTGCAGAAAAATGCGGGGTCCGCTTCGTAAAGCGCGAAGATTTGTCTTTTTATGATATCCGTTTTACCGACATTATCGTTGACTGTGTTTTTGGAAGCGGTTTCCACGGTGAGCTTGACAGAAAAACTCATGAGTCACTCGGAGACATGAATCTCTGTGAGTGTTTAAAAATATCCTGCGATGTTCCGACCGGCGTTCGTGAGGATGGAACCGTTTCGGACGGTGCTTTCGCCGCTGATTTAACGGTCACGATGGGAGCTTTAAAAACCTGTCTTTACAGTGATGCCGCAAAAGATTTTGCCGGTGTCATTCGCTGCGGAGAACTTGGCGTTAACCGCCGCCTTTATGAGAATTCCAGCAATGCCAACCTCGTAAAAGCTTATCTTCTCGAAGAAAGTGATTTGATTCTCCCGAACCGCGGACTGAATAACGTTAACAAAGGTAGTTTCGGACATGTCGTTGTTGCCTGTGGTGAAAAACAGGGGGCGGCAATCATCGCAGGAAACGCAGCCCTTCGTTTCGGAGCCGGGCTCGTCACTCTGTTCCAGAAACACAGCGCCAAAAAAACAGAATTTGAGATTTCACCCGAACTCATCAGTTCTACTGAAATCCCTGAGAATACGAACGTAATTGCTTTTGGAATGGGACTCGGCCGTAAAGATGATGTGTGCCAGTACTATTTCGATTATATTCTTGCACATCCGGTTATACGCTGCGTTATTGATGCCGATGCCTGCTATGCCTCGGGTCTCAAAGATTTCCTCGAAAAGAAAGAAAAAGGTGTGGTTCTCACTCCTCATCCGAAAGAATTCCAGGCAATCCTTAAAAACTGCGGTCTGGGTGAATATACAGTCGAAGAATGTGTCGTAAACAGAATGGACCTTCTTGAGAAATTCTGCAGAAAATACCCGAAGCGGACGATTATTCTCAAAGGCGCGAATTGTATGATTGCAAACTTCGACGGATATAAATTCAAGCTGCTTGTAAACACTTTCGGCCAGCCGTGTCTTGCGAAGGCGGGCAGCGGGGATGTTCTTTCAGGAATGGTCGCCGCCCTTCTTGCTCAGCACAGAAAATCCCTTGACTGCGCAGTCGGTGCTTCCCTCGCTCATGCGCTTGCATCGCATAAAATCGAGTGCGATTACGCGATGACTCCGTTTGACCTGATTGAAGCCCTGAAAAAACTGTAATTCCTTAAGCCTCGTTACCGGCGGCTTTTTAGTTTTCCCAGCTCTATGAAGTTCATATGTGCCTTTTCTTTTGCAGAAATATGGCGCGGGGGCTGGGAAGACTTTTTTTCTTTCTGCGTTTCATGCTGATTTCTGGTGTAATCCGCATTCTTCCTGCCCTGTGTATTTGTTCTTGCGAATTCTTCCCATTCTTTGTCTTCAGGAATTTCAAATTTCATCTTCTTGTTTGTTACCGGATGTGTAAATTCCAGGGTGCGTGCGTGAAGGCAGAGGCGTCCGAAACTGTCGCTTTTTGCTCGGAAATTCCTGTCTCCTTCGAGCGGGTATCCCTTTGAAGAAAGGTGAGCGCGAATCTGGTTCTTTTTGCCGGTATCAAGGGAAAGCTCGAAAAGTGTGTGCGTTTTGCCCCTTGCGATGACTGTGAAATTTGTGCGTGCCGGTACTGTCTTAATCTTTTTTTCGTCCGGCTGCGATTCTCCGCCTTTTTTCTGATTTTTTGGAACGAAGCCGATATTGTATGCGTTGAAAGCAAGGTCGTCATCAATCAGACCTGAGTCAGGGAGAAAATCTTTGGGATTCTTCGGATTTTCGGCCAGTGCGCGGTAAAGCCGCTCCGTTACGATTGTGTGCCATTCGTCCATAAGTTTTTTCTGTACGGTTTCACTGAGCGCGAACATCATCACTCCGCTTGTGTCACGGTCGAGACGGTGTACGGCGAACGGTCTGTGATTTTGTGACCAGGTTCCTTTTTTGCGCATAAGTTCTTCGAGAATGGAAAGCGCGGACTTGTCCTTGTTCTGCCCCGGAACGCTGAGAAGGCCTTCAGGCTTGTTGATTACGCAGATGTATTCGTCTTCGAAAAGAATTTCAATTTTTTTGTACATAAAATTCATTTTATATGATTGCACCTGTTTTGTGAACTTGACTTCTGACACAAAAACAGACTTGTGATACAATGCATTCCGAAAAAAAACTTTTGGAGAAAATATGAATATCCTTGAAACTTTAAAAACTACCCTGGCAGAATCCCGCCCGGGGATGATTGAACTTGAGGGCCTTCTGTCTTCGATTCCTGCGATTGCACCTGAGAGCGGCGGCGACGGCGAATCAAAAAAATGCGCAGCCCTTGAAAAATGGCTCTGCAAGGCCGGATTCACACAGGAAAATTGCGCCGGGCTTAAAATTGAGCATTTTGACGCTCCTGACAGCCGTGTTTCTTCCGGCGTGCGGCCGAATGTTGTCCTTACTATCCCTGGAAAAAGCGATGATTATGCAATCTGGGTGATGGCTCACATGGATGTCGTTCCGCCAGGAGACTTAAAGCTCTGGAAAAGCGATCCATTCAAGGTTCAGTACGACGAAAAAACTGATAAACTGACTGGTCGTGGCGTTGAGGACAACCAGCAGGGGCTTGTCAGCGGTGTCTTTGCAGCCCTGGCACTCCTCAAAAACAAGATTACTCCCGAACATACTGTGAAACTTCTTTTTATGGCAGATGAAGAATTCGGTTCTCAGTACGGAATCAAATATCTTCTCAAAAAACACCCCAGGATGTTCAGAAAAGAAGATCTGATTCTGATTCCGGACGGCGGAGACCCGAAAGGCGAGACAATTGAAGTTGCTGAAAAAAACATTCTCTGGCTCCGTCTTCATACGACCGGGCTTCAGAGCCACGGTTCAATGCCTGATAAAGGAAAAAATGCGCACCTTGCGGCCTGTGACCTTGCATTGCGCCTCAATGACCTTGAAAACTTTTTCAGCGAAAAGGATGATTTGTTCACTCCGAACTACTCGACCTTCCAGCCTACCAAAAAAGAAGCAAATGTCGAGACCGTGAATATTATCCCTGGTGACGATGTGTTCTACATGGACTGTAGAATTTTGCCGCGATATTCTCTTGATATGGTTCGTGCCGAAGTGAATAAGCGTGTCGCTGAAGTCGAAGAAAAATACGGTGTTAAAATTGAAGTGAGCGAGCCTCAGGCGCAGCAGTCACCTGCAACTCCGGCTGATGCCCTGGTGGTCAAAAAACTCGCCGAGGCAATCAAAAAAGCCCACGGATTTGAAGCGCGCCCGATTGGAATCGGCGGCGGTACGGTAGGAGCAGAACTTCGCTGCTGTGGCTTCAACGCCGCAATCTGGTCAACGATGGACGAAGTGTGCCACCAGCCGAACGAATACTGCTATGTAAGGAATATCATCGCAGACGCAGATACCTTGTGCGCGATGTTTATAGAGGCCTAATCGCTTCCGACAATCAGATAGTAGATTCTGTTGAGGTCGTCTTTCGTAAAGAACTGAACTTCGAGACTTCCCCGTTCCATTGTGCCTTTTATCTGCACTTTTGTGCCGAGCTTTTCGATGAATTTCTGCTCGAGCTCGACAATGTTCGGGTCTTTGTTCTCGTTTTTCGGTTCTTTCGGCTTTTTTGTGCCGTTTCCGGCCCCTTCATTGAGGGTGCGTGCCATTTCTTCGGCATCACGGACATTCATTCCGTTGCCGATGATTTTTGCGAACAGAATACGCATGTCTGCGCTGTCTTTTACTGCGAGAAGAGCGCGGGCGTGACCGGCTGTGATGTGTCCCTGAACGAGGGAAGTGCGCATATCCTCAGGAAGTTTTAAAAGACGGACGGCGTTTGCGACTGTCGAGCGGTTTTTTCCGACTCTGGCCGCAACCTGCTCCTGACTGAGACCTGAGATTTCCATTAACTGATAATAGGCTTCGGCTTCTTCAATCGGGTTTAAGTCTTCGCGCTGAATGTTTTCGATGAGCGCAATCTCAAGTTTTTTCTGATCGTTGAATTTTCTGAGCTGAACAGGAACTTCTGAAAGCCCCGCAAGTTTCGCTGCCCTTGTGCGGCGTTCACCTGCAATGATGTAGAATGTTCCGTCTCCGGCATCTTCGACCGTAATCGACTGGAGGATTCCGTGCTCACGGATTGAGTCCGCAAGCTCGTTGAGCGCATCTTCTTCAAATTCTTTTCGCGGCTGATGAGGGTTCGGTTTGAGTAAATCAACGCTGAGCCAGAGCTGCCCGTTCTCGTCGGCATTTATTCCTGCCGGGAGATTTTTCGGAGCCGGAACTGCAGCTCCCGCCTGTGAAGAGGCACTGTTTTGTGAGACTGCGCTGGATTCTGAGGCCGGGGATGATTCTTCGGATTTGTGAATGCCGAAAACAGAATCAGCTCCTCGTCCAAGCCCGAATTTATTAGCCACGGCTGATTACCTCTTCTGCAAGTTTTTCATAGCTTTTTGCACCGATACAGGTCGGGTCGTAAAGACAAATCGGTTTTCCGTGAGAAGGTGCTTCTGAAAGACGGACGTTTCTCGGAACGATTGTATTGAAAAGTTCTTTTGAAAAATATTTTTTGACTTCTGTGACTACAGCCTGTGAAAGACGTGTGCGGCTGTCGTACATCGTGAAGAAAACGCCTTCGATTTTGAGGTTCGGGTTGTAAGTTTCCTGAATGCGATTTTTGCTTTCTATCAAAAGTGCGAGACCTTCGATAGCGAAATATTCACACTGCATCGGAATCAAAACACCGTCAGCAGCGACAAGACCGTTGACTGTCAGAAGTCCGAGAGACGGAGGACAGTCAATCAGAATGTAGTCATATCTTGAGCGGAGCGGGTCGAGGGCATTCTTGAGGAAGAACATGCGCTCTTTTTCGTCAGGAACTTTTTCGACAAGTTCGATTGAAAAACCTGCCAGATCGATTGAAGCCGTAACTACATCGAGATTCTCAACTGCTGTTTTTTTGATGCATTCGTCAGCGGTCTTTTCCTCAATCATGAGTTCATAAATTGTCGGCTTGTCTTTTGTGAGCCCGACACCGCTGGTCATGTTTCCCTGAGAGTCAAAATCCACGAGCAGGACTTTTTTGCCGAGCCGTGCCATGTAAGCGCCGATATTGATAGCGGAAGTTGTTTTGCCAACGCCACCCTTCTGATTAACAAAAACAAAAATCTTTCCCATATAATTATCTTATCGGATTTTAAGATAAAAATATATAGGCCTGTGAAACATTTTTTTTGTTTCACAGAGAAAATTGCAAAACCCGGCATTTGACCTATTTATTCAGGCTGTTCAGGTACTCGCGGCTCAGGTTTTCGTGATCTTTCAGCATTGCGTATGGAACGCCGTATGCTTTTTCTACGTCGTCTCGGGTAAGGACTTCTTCGGGAGTTCCGAGCGCCATATCCCTGTTCGGGTAGAAAAGAAGGACTGTGTCGGCGTATTTTTTTGTAAGATCAAGCTCGTGCATTGAGATGTAAATCGTTGTGCCGGTTTTGTGAACATACTCTTTGAGGTAGGCGAGGGCTGTTTCTTTCTGGTGAGGCTCCATTGCAAAAAGCGGCTCGTCCATAAAAAGCGACGCGCTTCCGTACAGAATGCCAAACGCAAGCAGAACCCGCTGAATTTCACCCTTGCTGAGATGGGTGAGAGCGTGACCGAGGACATCTTTAAGCTCAAAGACATCGATGACCTCAGAAAGAAGGTCTCCGCCCTCAGTCGAAGCACGGATTGCCTTTGCATTTCCTTTGAGGGCTCCGTTCTGGTAGACATAGGCTAGAAGTTCGCTAACTTTGTCTTCGGTTTCGAATTCCATATTCTGATAAATCATCGAGGCAAGGAGATTTTTTTGTTCTTCAGGAAGACTTGCGGGATTCTGCCCAAGAAGTGTGACTGTTCCGTTCTGCGGGGTGAGACGGCCGCTCGCAAGAAGCATCAGGGTTGATTTTCCGCAGCCGTTCTGACCGACAAAGCTCACGAAACCTTTCGGAAGTTTTGCTGAAAAATGCTCGAAAACCGGTTTCGGCTCAATCTGTTTTCCGTTTTCGTCAAGGTCACCTTCAACGGCCGGGTAGGTAAAAGTTATATCGTTAAATTCAAGAAAATCTGTGTTATTCATAGTTGTAAGATAATATATAAACGGAAAAATGAAAATGGAAAAATGAAAATTGCTAGTGGAAAGATGAGAAATTTGTTAAAATCTAAAAATCGTATGAAAAATAATGATTCGGGCGCCACCGCCACAAGTGGCGGTCGGGTGTTCCGAGGCTCGCTAACGCTCGGTGCTTCGCACTTGCTTCGCAACCTCTCCATACCCTGGCGCTTGTTTAAATCACGGTTTCCTCTTGCTTCTTTCATCACTGCACGCATAATCACGATGCTTGTGATTCTTTTTATTCTGGGCTGGGCTCTTTTCGGTCTTATGGCTCTTGCTCCGGGCGACATCGTTGACCAGATGATGCAGCAGCAGCTTATGAGCCAGACCGAGAGTGGCGGTGGTGCGGACAGGGACAACGTTTTTTCTGAGGAACAGCTTGCAAGAATGAGGGCTGAGATGGGACTCGATAAGCCTTTTACGGTGCAGTATTTCCGCTGGCTTGAGCGGGTTGTCATTCATCACGATCTGGGAGTCTCGCTCATTTCAAAAGCCCCGGTTTCATTCCTGATAAAAAGTCGTATCATCAATTCTCTGATTCTGAACCTGATTTCCCTTGTATTCATTACGATTTTTTCTTTTATTCTGGGCGTTTATTTTTCGAGCAAGGCAGGAACCCGCACTGATCTGGCGGCCACATTCTTCGCTCTGTTTTTCCATGCATTCCCGGGGATTCTCCTTCTGATTCTTCTTCAGCTTTTTGCTTCCGTTACGGGGCTTTTCCCTGTCACAGCTTACCCGGATTTTCCTCTTTCAGAAGCGCCCGTAAAATTCGTATTTTCGTACACTTATCATATTTTCCTTCCGCTTCTGGCTTCTTTCCTCGGCGGAATCGGCGGAACTATGCGCATGATTCGCTCGACTATGCTTGATCAGATGGGGCTTCCTTACATCATGGCTCTCCGTGCCCGTGGAATCAGCGAACGGCGTGTCTATCTCAACCACGCTTTCAGAAACACGCTCAATCCGTATATTACGGGAAGCGCAAATCTTCTCGCAAGTCTTTTCTCAGGAAGCCTTGTCCTTGAAATCATCTTCTCCTACCCGGGAATCGGCCGCCTTATGTATGATGCCGTTATGCAGCAGGATGTCAACCTCGTCCTTGCGAACAATATGTTTATCTCGGCTCTGGTTTTGCTCGGCATGACAATCAGCGATATTCTTCTGGCGCTTGTAGACCCGAGAATCCGCTACGGAAAGGAAGGTTAAATCAGATGAAACGTCTTTTTCAATATTTAAAAACCCGTCCTCTGGCAATCATCTCAGTCGCAGTTCTTGCGCTTCTCTATCTTTTTATGATTTTTGCCCCTTTCATCTCGCCTTACACGCCCACGAAAATCTTTGAGGAAGACACTTTTCATCCGTCGAACATCGAAATCACTTCGCGCGGCCTTGTTGCCCGGGAATACCGTGTCTTAAATCCTGTCACATGGAGATACGCAAAAGTAAAGGGTGAGCGCTTCCACCACAAAATAAAATTTTTCGTAAAAGGCGAGGAATATAAGATTTTTGGTTTGATTCCAAGTTCACGACATCTTTTTGGAACAGAAGCTGACCCCCAAACAGGCGAAGTCTACCCGGTCTTTTTGTTCGGCTCTGACAACCTCGGGCGAGACCTTTTTTCCCGCATGGTTTACGGAAGCAGAATTTCCCTTACAATCGGCTTTGTAGCGAGTGCGATTTCCCTTGTACTTGCGATTCTTCTCGGAGGCTTGGCGGGCTATTACGGCGGAAAGACTGACTGGCTCGTAATGCGTTTCTCCGAGTTCTTCATGCTTATTCCGGGGCTTTACTTGATTTTGTTTTTGCGCTCGCTTCTTAACAGCAAAATGGACTCCGGCACGAGCTACATGATTATCACCGTGATTCTCTCGCTCGTCGGCTGGCCGGGCAGTGCACGCACCCTTCGTGGCATGGTTCACTCAATCAAGCGGGAGGAATTCGTCCTTGATGCAGGGCTTGAGGGCGTTCCTTCCACAATCATAATTTTCGTTCATATCATTCCGCAAATCACGAGCCTTCTTATCGTAAGCACAACGCTCGCAATTCCGGGCTTTATTATGAGCGAGACAACGCTTTCCTACCTCGGGCTAGGAATTGCCGACCCTGCCGTAAGCTGGGGAAGCCTGATTAACCGTGACATCTCAACTCTCTCGAACCTCAAGAATTTCCCCTGGCTTCTTACCCCGGTCTGGCTTTTGCTTGCGGTCACGTTGGCCTTTAACTTTCTGGGCGACGCTTTGCGGGATTATTTCGACCCCTACCATGTGATTTTTCCGACTTGGAGAAAAAAGAAAACCACAGATTCCACAGATGACACAGATTATAATTCTAATGTCCCTAGCACATTCCTTTCTGTTCAAAATCTCCGTGTCTCGTTTGCGGTCTTGCGAGGCTCCAGTCAGACCATGATTCAATCTGTTCGTGGAGTTTCGTTCTCGATGGAGCGGGGCGAAATTCTTGGTATCGTCGGTGAGTCTGGCAGCGGAAAATCCGTCACAACTACGGCTATTCCTGCCTTGCATCCGTCTAACGCCACCGTCGAAGGGAAAATCTTCTTTGACGGAAAAGAACTTACTTCTCTCAGCCAGAAAGAGATGCGTGCCTACCGTGGCAAAAAAATCGGTCTTATTTTTCAGGAGCCGGGGCGCAGTTTTGACCCGCTTCAGAATATCGGCTCCGTTTTCTTTGAGACCTTCCGTAATTCTTACCCCGAAATCTCAAGAGAAGAAGCAGACAAAAAAACAATCGCCCTCCTAGATGAAGTTGGGCTTCCTGACCCTCAAAGCCGCTTAAAGAATTTTCCGCATCAGTTCTCGGGCGGTCAGCTTCAGAGAATCTCAATCGCACTTTCTCTTGCACAGGGCTGTGAGCTTTTGATTGCCGACGAGCCGACAACTGCCCTTGATGTCACGATTCAGGCTCAGATTGTCACTCTTCTTGCAAATCTCCGTAAAAGCCGAAAACTCTCGATTATTTTCATTAGCCACAACATCGACCTTGTGGCTTCTCTTTGCGATAACATAATCGTTATGTACGGAGGCCTCATCATGGAAAAAGGCACGAGCGAGGAGATTATGAAGTGCGCAAAGCACCCCTACACACAGGCGCTTCTTGCTTCAAGCCCCCGATTCGGCACTCACTATTCAACGCAAAAGCTGGTCTCAATACCGGGACGAGTTACAGATCCAGCCCATCCGGAGCCTGGCTGTCCTTTCGCACCACGATGTCAGTATGCGAAAGAAGAATGCCGTAAACCGGGTAATGAATGTTATATGTGTCATGATTGAAAAAGAAAAATTGTAAGATTAAAATAATATTATGATTTTCAGAAAACTTTTCTCCTTTGTTTTTTCTTTTCTTTTGCTTCTTCCTGCTTTTTCTTTGGGCGGAGCCCTGGCTGATTCTTCTTCCCCGCTTCATGTAATCCAGACTCAGTATTTTGACATTATTTTCCCGGAGGAATGCCGGGAGTCTGCCACAAAAATTGAGGCGGTCTGTGATGATTATTATCTTGAA
The DNA here is from genome assembly GCA_017395545.1 of Treponema sp. Taxonomy (GTDB): domain Bacteria; phylum Spirochaetota; class Spirochaetia; order Treponematales; family Treponemataceae; genus Treponema_D. The sequence continues at coordinate 23,828 of JAFPUF010000130.1, forward strand.
ATCACTAAACTTCTTGAAACGGAGCCTTATCAGCGATTCCCCGTCACAATCACGCGTTCTCTTGAAGTTCTGAATGCATATTATGCGGCTATTCCTTACAACCGTATTGTCCTGTACGACACAATCCCTGAAGAAAGCCTTGATATGTATGAGGATACTATTCAGTCGGTTTTTTATCACGAGCTCACGCACGCAGTCACCTACAACATGAAAGGAAAAGCACTTCGGAAACTTTCATTTTTTGCTGACGCACTGAACCCGGCCTGGCTTTCTGTCGCTACTTTCTGGGCGGAGGGCGCGACCGTCTCTTTTGAAAGCCGGAAAGCCGGCGGGCGCCTCAACGACCCGTTCTCAACGCAAATCGTAAATCAGGCAAAAATTGAGGGAAATTTCCCTTCATGGCGGGATGTAACAGGAACACGCGACACTTACCCCGGCGGAAACGACGCCTACATTTTCGGAAGCATGTTCGCTTCATATCTTCAGGAAAAATACGGAATGAGCAGGTATGCCGACTTCTGGAAAAATGCATGCTCGACTCTGACACCGCGTTTTATTGCGAGCGTCTTTGAAAAAACTTATGACAACAAATCTGTTTCTGAAGAATGGGAAGAATTTGAAAAAACTCTGGACGTTCCTCACAAAAAAAAAGATGCTAAGCTCTTCTCGCACAAAAAATCAAGGGTAACTGCTTTTGACGTGTTCAATTCTGAAGAGGGGGAGACAAAAATCGCATATTTCGATACGGCCTCCTCATCACTCAGACTTCTGACCATAAAAAAAGACGGTAAAATCAAAAATAAAAAACTTCTGGCGATAAACGGCCTTACAAGAGTGAGTTTTTCTCCAGACGGAAACAAACTTGCCCTCAGCCGGAACATCGACAAAAAGAATTACAAATGCGTAATTGCAGAATATGACATCAAAAAAGGCAGGTACACTGAGCATGGTCTGAATGAGATTCGTGACGCCTTTTTTGTTTTAAAAGACGAAAAAGAAGAACTTTGCGGAGTTCAGTTTGAGGGCAGCCGGGCAAGGGCAAACTCAGTTCCGCTTCGAAAAGCCTGTGAAATTCCATTCTCTCCGGTTCCTGTCGCAGAAAATCTCAGTGCCGCAATCATAAAAGACGGCCTCAACTGGAAAATAAGGCTCTTCGGAAAAGAAATTCTTTCTGATTTTGTTATAGACGCGCAAACAGAAGAAAAGCCTGACTCTTCCGGAGAATCTGCGGCGGCTAAAAAAACTTTGATTCTCCACAACCTTCATACTGTCAGTTCATGTTCAAACTCAATATTTCTTTCTTTCACCTGGGCAGCTCTGGGTGAGGGCGGAAAAATGCTTTCGAGGGCAGGATTTTTGAAAATCGACAGGGCCACCATGAACGGCTCGGCATTCCTTCAGAAAGAAAACAGTTTCGCAGGATTTCTGGACGCAGTTCCTGAGAAAAAAGCTGCAGAAATTTTCAGTCATGAGAATGAATGTGATGAAAGCGAATCTTTCGCGCTTTTTGTGACAGCCGCAGAATACGACAAAACTCCGCTTTACAGTGTTCTCCTGAATGCCGTTGATTTTGAGAAAGTGACTGTAAAAACTAGTGACGCGGAAGAAAATCGGGAACTCAATCCACAAGACGGGCTCACCGCTGGAAACGGCGTAAAGCTTCAGCCGGAGTTTGCTATAAAAAAACACCCGGAGACCGCTTACTCTTCTTTGAATTACTACAGACGCGGAGTTCTTTTGCCAGGCCTTGGCTATGTTCCTGTCTATAATTTTGAATTTGAACAGGATTCAACGACTGTTCCGGGCCTTACCTTTATTTCTACGAACCCGTGGGGTGACAAAAGAATCAGTTTTGCCGCCGGCTATGATTATTATTATCAGAAATACGGAATGGAGCTCGGCTTTTCCGGCGGGGATGACAGTTTTCAGTACGCTTTAAGCGGCACGGCAGTTTTTGACAAAAACGGCTTTATGCAGACGGCGGACACGCTTTCTGTTGCAAAGAGTCTTTGGAGCGGAAAAATTTCTTCCCTTACGGCTGGCGCTCAGGGGCAGTTTTTTTACGGAAAACAGATTATAGACGAAGAATTTGAGGATAATACGGACGAATCGACCGGAAAAAGTGCGGATGCCCTTGCATACGTTCAGTTCTCGAACCTTCATAAGATTTCTCCGAAGCCGTATAACTATTTCGGCCTCGCCCTGAAACCTTTTGTGCTTGGTTCGTACAGAACTTCGGAAACTGTCCCTGATTCAGACAAGTACCTGAATGCGGGCCTTCAGACGACGTTCCGCTTCCCGGTTTTCTTCCCGGTAATTGTTACCGGAACTCTCTTTCCGTCAAGAAACGATGCCGTAAAAGCAAATGCGACGGCAATTCTTTTTGACTGGGAGATTCACAAGGGAATTCCGGCAGTTTCGCTCTTCGTTCAGCGTTTCGTTGTCAGTGCCGGATATACAGGCAAAATCGCATATTCTTATGAAGAATTGTGGGATGTAAAGCGCTCGAAAGAAATTTTTGAAAATGTGAAGAAAAGTGATTATTCAGATGTGATTAGTCTTTCGGCAGAATTCCACCTTTCGCCGAACACAGGATTCCTCGCTAACGGCGACATCCAGTTCTCGTTAGGCTACGCCCTTTTATACCGCCCCAACCCGAAACCAAGTGAGAACCGGGTCGGATACGGCATAACAGTTTCAGCGAATTATTAGTCTTTTGTGACAAGCAGTGCGCACAAGATAATTGTGTGCATTGCGAAATCGTAGAGCCATGAAAGGAAATTGTTTGCGCCGCCGCTCAAAAGACCGCCTTTTCCAAGGAAGTCAGCGAGAACGATTGCAACTGCCCAGACGATAACTACGATGAGTTTTAAGACTGAGCCGAAAGTTCCCATTCTGTCGCCGATGAAAAGCTGCAGGATGATGAAAATTCCCGAAAGAAGTTCGATTACGCCGAAAACGACTGCAAGAATTTTTGCGATGTCTCCGCTAAATACGGATTTGATTGCCTGGCAGCCGAAGTCTCCGCCACCCTGCAAAGCCCAGATTCCGCCGACAGCGAGCATTGCGCCCACTGCGATGTTGAGAACGACCCAGAAAAGCTGTACGTTCGATTTTTTAGACATAAAGTCCTCCTTTTATGATAAGAAAAATGTAGTATAGAAAGTCAGGATTTGCAATATACAAGAAATCTAAGTAAATTCTTAGAGAGTTAAAATAAACTTGAAATATGATTTTTTAAGTGCTATAAATTTAATTATTTTTGTTCACAATACTATCACACGAGGCAATCTTATGAAAATCAATTTTCACAGTTTACAGTTCAGGCTAATGGCAATGGTTATTGCAATTGCCGCGATTTCAAACATCACCCTGGCTATCGTTGCTAAAAATCTTTCAACGACAACAATTACGAACACAGTTCACCAGCTGATGGAATCCGTAACTGACAGTGCAGCCGGTAAAGTAAAGGGAGAGGTCGAAAAAACAATCCGAATGACAGATGCCGTTGCCGCAATCGATTTTGTCCGTGATCCGGATGTTCCGCTTCTTGAAAAATGTGAGCGTCTTCGTGCCCTGGCAAAAGTCAGCGAAGATTATGAAAACGTTTCTTTTTATGATGTCGGAGGAAATTCCTTCACGGCGGGCGGGGATCCGATTTGTTTTCCAGAGCGCATTTACATCAAGGAATCGTTAAAGGGAAACCGATACCAGATGGATCCTGCGGTGAGCCCTGCAACAGGAATATTTTTGCAGCAGTATTCTTCTCCGGTTTACGATTTGTATGATTCAGGCAAAATCATTGGAGTTGCGGTCACAAACCTTTACGGAGAATCTCTTTCTACAAAGCTTAAGGATGTTCATTTCGGAAATCAGTCAGATGTTTTTGTAATAAGCCGTAAAAGCGGAAGGACTGTCGCTGCAAGGGACGTAAAGAGAGTCTATGATGATTCAAGCGCTTTTGAAACGGCAGAACCTTCAATGCAGAAAATCATGAACGGGTTAAAAACAGGCGAAACAAACGGCGGATCATTTATCGACGCCCAGACAGGAATAAAAATGGTTGCTGCTTACTGCCCTGTCCCGGGAACGGAGTGGTCAGTTCTTGGTGTTACAGCCTACAATGATTTCTATGCAGGTCTTTTCAAAATGATTCACATAATGATTATTATTCTGGTTTTTATTCTGATTGTTGCTTTCTTTGCCAGCGGTATTCTTGTCGGAACTTCATTAAAACCGCTTCTTGTCGTCAAAGGTGCAATCACTGATATCGCAACCGGAGACGCTGACCTTACACGAAGAATCAAATCCAGTTCAAAAGATGAAATAGGTGACGTCGTAAAAGGATTCAATGAATTCTCTGGAAAATTGCAGGATATTATTGGTGATGTAAAATCTTCAAAAGACGAACTTATGGTTGCCGGCGAAAACCTTTCCGGGGCAACGCAGGATACAAGTTCATCTATCACGGAGATTATCGCAAACATTGACTCCATGAAGCGTCAGATAGACAATCAGAATCAGTCTGTAAGTCAGACCGCAGGCGCCGTAAACGAAATTGCTTCTAACATTGAGTCTCTTGAGCGGATGATAGAAAGCCAGTCTTCAGGCGTAACTCAGGCAAGTGCCGCTGTCGAAGAGATGATAGGTAATATTTCGAGTGTAAATGCTTCGATGGAAAAAATGGCACGTTCATTCAGTGAGCTGCGTTCAAATTCTCAGACCGGCATTACAAAACAGAAAGCTGTTAATGACAGAATTACTGAAATTGAAGGCCAGTCAGAAATGCTTCAGGAAGCGAACGTTGCGATTGCGGCGATAGCAAGCCAGACAAACCTTCTTGCAATGAACGCTGCAATCGAGGCGGCTCATGCAGGCGAAGCAGGTAAAGGTTTTGCTGTTGTCGCAGACGAAATCCGAAAACTCTCAGAAACTTCTTCGGCTCAGTCAAAGACAATCGGTGATCAGCTTACAAATATCAAGGAATCAATCAACTCAGTTGTCAGTGCATCCGGAGAGTCGGCTGTCGCATTCGAGGCAGTTTCACGAAAACTCGAAGAAACTGATGCCCTTGTAATGCAGATTCGTGCCGCTATGGAAGAGCAGAATGAAGGAAGCCATCAGATTACAGAAGCCCTTCACTCAATGAATGATTCTACTGTTGAAGTACGGAACGCTTCAAACGAAATGGCAGAAGGAAACAAAATGATTTTGAAGGAAGTCCAGATTCTTCAGAATGCTGCAATGGCTATGAGTCAGAGCATGGAAGAAATGGGAATCGGCGCCCGCAAAATCAACGAGACTGGAGCTGCCTTGAGTGAAGTTTCAGGTCAGATTAGCGGCTCAATCAACAAGATTGGCGAGCAGGTTGACAAATTCAAAGTATAAATCTACGGGTAATTTATAAATTACCCGGTTTATAAATTACCCGGAAAACTTCGCAGACGATTTTTGTGTCTTCACGGAAGTTAAAGCCGCAGATATCCGCTTCATCCTGAATCTGCTCACGCATTTTGTCCTGCCATTCCGTCAGGTTTTCGTTTTCACCGTCTTTCCGGGCAAGTCCCCACGGAATTTCACAGAACGGAATTATATTTACGTCAGTCAGTTCGATAATGCACGATGGTTCCCCTTCTGAGTTAAGGACGACATAGACTTCTTCTGAAAGGGGAAGGGGTTCCATATTGATTTCAAACGACTCGTAAGGGCGGAACATCGCAGTTTTTGCGCCTGAAAGAACAAGGGCGAGCTGTTCATGCCCCGTAAGGCCAGTGTCCTCAAAGGAAAGCTCGCCTGAAAAAACAGACTCTTCTTTTGTTTTGCCGCTTTCTTTAAGGTAGTTTTCCCAGAATTCCTGTACTGTCATAAAATTACTCCGTAAAAAAATAAACCACAGATTACACAGATTAGAAGGACTCGAAGACCGTTAGGTCTGAGCAAATCCGTTTGTTCTTTCTTTTTTCCCGGTTTTAATCAGCATCAGGATAAAAGCGATGATTACAAAAAGTCCCGGGAAAATTGCAAGTGCAAGCTGAACTATAGAAATCTCTTTTCCGAGCAGAATTATGTTTTTTGTGTGGACAAAACCAAGTTTTAAGAGAAGGTCAAAAACAATTGCAGAATAGCCTGTGACTGCTGCGAAAACCAGAAACATCCATGAAAAATCACGGGTGCGGCTCCAGAGCATTATTGCCAGAAATGCGATTATTCCGCCGAGAACAAGTTTTATCGTAAAAAAGATGATTTCGCTTTCGGTCATACTTTGAACGGATTGTTTTTTAAAAGCGTGAAATTGCCTTTGTCCGCCCCGAACGGAACAACCGAAGGAATGTGCATGACAGGCGAAATTACAAGATGACAGTCGAGACAGTGCCGGACAAAATCCGGATATTCTTTGGGAGAAATCTTCGGGAAAAGATAAGGCCCTTTCCTTTCCCAGTATTTTGTTATGATCTGGTCGTAGATGAACCAGTCTTTTGCTTCGCGTTCCTGAATTGCCTTAATTAAATCGTAAATCGATCGTGTAACAGCTGCACACAAAGGAGAAGAAAGAAATCTCTGGTCTGTCAGAGCTGACTCCGGAATGTCATATTTTTTGTTTTTTTCGAGGACGCTTTGAAAAATATCGTTTTTTACTGCCAGAATAAAAATATCGTTCGTCCAGGGGAGCGGGGGTGCAAAAACGATGCAGGCAACATTCTGCCATTCTACCTGTGCCGGATTCCACGGGCGGTAAAAAGAAATGCTTTCCGGGGAAATCGTTGAGGCGTGTTCAATTGCTTCGGCTTCGCTGGAAAAAATGAAAACCCTGCGCTCGTCACCGAAAAGCTCAGCGACGGCCCTTTCAAGCTGAGACCTCTCGCGCCCGCACGGGGAAGAAAAACTTGTGTAATAGGAGCCGGTGATTCCTCTTTCAAGGACATCCTTGAGGACTGTGAAAACGCTTCCGCCCCAGCCTAAAATTGCCCTGCCACCTTCCTGATACATGTCGGTGAGACGGACTCCTTTTTCAGTGTACAGAAAGCACTTCCGTGCACGTTTTACGGCCCCATAGCGGGAGAAAATTTCAGAAGCAAGATTTAGTGAATCAATCATAAAATAAAAATCACAGCTTAAAAATGACAAACGGATTTGTTCGCGGCTAACGCCACTCACTTATTATAAAAAAGCGAAGACCGTTAGGACTGGCAAATCCGTTTGTAAAATCAAAAATCTGCGTTATTTGCGGATAAAATGTGTAAACGATTAGTCTTTTGCGCGCTCTACGAATGAACCGTCGCGTGTGTCGATTACGATGCGGTCATCTGTGTTGCAGAACAACGGAACTTTAACTTCCATACCTGTGTCGAGGGTTGCAGGTTTTGTTGATTTTCCTGAAGTGTCACCCTTGATTCCTGGTTCACAGTATGTGATTGTGCGTGTTACCTGGATTGGGAGGCGGACACCAACCGGTTTGTCGTTGTAGTATGTGACTTTTACGTCGTAGTCGTCATCCGGAGAAATGTAGCCGGCGTTGTCACCGAGATAGTCTTTGTCGAGGGTAATGTCGTCGTATGTTTCCTGATCCATGAAGTGGAAGTCGTTTCCGTCGATGTAAGAGAGTTTAACGTTCTTTTCGACGAGCTCAACTTCTTCGAATTTTTCACCAGCGTCAAGACCGAGATCCTGAGTTCCGCCGGTAACGATGTTTGCAACGCGGAGTTTTGTTACCATACCCTGGCGGCCTGATTTCTGACCGAGCATCTTCTGAACGATAAGCGGTGCACCTTCATACATAAAAGCTGTTCCGACTTTGATTTCGTTTGTCATCAACATAATATGTTACCTCAAAATAAATAGAATAAAAATTTATGGAGTCAGTTTAGTACATTTTTTTGAGATGTTCAATAAGCGGAGAAAAGAGGAGAAAAGAGGAGAAAAGAGGAAAAAAAGCCGGGGATTATGAGAAAAATCTTACTTTAAGAAAAGTTTTATACTATCATTATATAATAATACCGATAGTGTAAAAACAGGCCTATCGTCCTTTAAAAAAAGAGAGGTGTCATTATGAAAAAAAGTTTTGTGAAAAGTCTTTTTGCCGGAGCAGTCCTTCTGCTTTCCGCATTCCTTTCTTCCTGCGGTGAGAACGCGGGTCTTGGTGCTTCCGTCGATACCGAGTCGCCTAAGGTAGGAATCAGTTATCCGCCAGAGAATGCCGTAATCCGCGGTTCTTTTGTCCTTGCGGGTACCTGTGAGGATGACAAGACAATCAAATCGGTTTCTGTAAAATTCCGTTCTCCGTCGGATGACACTCTTTCTTTCGGACCTTACAGTGCAAGCGTAAGCGGCGGAAAATCCTGGCAGGTAAAGCTTAATGACTATGACGAGTCTCAATATGCCTCTTACAACGGCTGGCAGTTTCCGGACGGAACTTACACGGCCGAAGTTACAATCACCGATAACGCAGGTCACGAGACAGGCCCGGTCAGCCGCAGCTACGATATCGATAACACGCCCCCTGTCTTTGTAAACTCTGCCCCAGGCGTAAAAAAGTCGTCTGTGGACGGCGGTACTGTCACAATCAAAAAATACGGTTCCTCTTTTAAGGTCTCTGGTACAATCGCAGAAAAACACCGCGTCGGAATGAGCGTAAAAATTTACGATGCTGACGATGATATTTCTAGTGCAATACCAATCGAATATTCAGAAAGCGAAGTTGACACCTCAGGAACTTCTTCTGTTGAATTTGCGCGCTATATCAAGGGGGCGAGCGGAAACGAAAAGAATAACCGCTACTGGTCGATTTACGGCGAAGACATTACCGATGCTTCCGGGGCAAAACCTTTCAAGGCAACCATAACGCTTACGGATAACGCAAAAGAATACAATAATCCTTCCGAAGGCACGAACACCTCAACCGGTAACTCAACTTCTAAAATTTTCATTAATGACGAGGTTTACGGCGACTATTTAAGCTCTACGACCGGAACTTCAGGCACCAATAAAGGTCTGGCACTTGCTGCTACCGACTTTATGAATATTCTGAACGGCACGAAGACCGGCATAATTTCAGGCGGAGCTACGACAAGTGACTGCGATACTGTCCGCTCTGAATTAAATTCACTGTTTGTGGACACTACATCAGATTTGGCCTCATTCTCCCTTAATCCGAACGCAAACCCGACATACACGATTTCAGGCCTTTCACTCGAAGAAAATTCTGCAAAAAAAGCAAACTTCGGAAGCAACAAACTCTCGAAGAACTCAAGCATTACGGTCATTGCGAAAGCCGGAGAAAACGAAACGAACATTGAGCCGGCATCTATCAAAGTCTGGATTTATGATATCGGAACTCTTGAAGCCGATGGGGATGACACTACAATAACAAATGCAATAACAAACCTCGTTACGGAAGTCGCAAATGGCACAGCCCTTGATTCTGACGGAAAATCTGCCGTAGCAGGCTGGACTCTTGTCGCTTCCAATGCAGAATCAACGGAATCTTCAAGCGCAAATTACAGTTATGCCGCAAAGATTACGAACACCCTTCAGATTGATAATTACTACATCATGGTGGCGACAGGCGCTGACCAGGACGGAGCATATTTTGCGCAGGATACATGGTACGGATTTCTGGGAAGTTCTTCTTCAAATCCTCCGGAAATCACCCTTACTGTTTCAGACAATTCTGATTCTGAGAGAACTGTTGCTGACCAGAGTTACTTCGCAAAATCTGACGACATAAAGGTAAATGTAAAAGTTCATCAGGACGACACGGAACTTGTTCTTCTTACTGCAACTGTTACGGCAAAGAACGAAGTTTCAGGTGAAGCAGTTTCAGGAACTTACACAAGAGACATCGATATGACATCTGCCGAAAAGAATTCTGACGGTGACTATGAATTTAACTACGGCTTCAATCTTTCAGAAATCGGAAACTATTCCGGCATAAAAATTGAAAGCGGAGATGAAAAATCTTACTTCTACACTTTAAAATTCAAGGCGACTAACAAGAGCGGCGGCACAACGGAGAATCAGGTTTCCCTCCATGTTGACGCAATAAAGCCTGTCGTAAGCGTCACCTCCGTAACTCCTTATGTTGAGGGAGCTGACCGCACTGACATTACGAATGTTTCCGAAGACAACACCTATCTCAATGGAACGATTAAAGTCGGCGGAAACGTCACGGAATCAAACCTCAGCGACGTAAGCTATGAAATTTATGTGGACGATTCAAAAGTCGGGGATGCGGTTTCTCTCGGCCAGACATATCAGTTCTCACCGGCAATCGACACGGCAACGCTTGCAGACGGAAAAACTTTAAAAGTAAGAATTATCGCAACTGACGAAGTTGGAAATACCGGAGAATCAGATACGACAATTTATAACGGTGAAGTGTTCAACATTCTTCAGGCGACAGATAAGCCTCTTATTTCTGTCTCGAATGCGGATATAACCGGAACTGATGCAACAGACATTGTTTCTGAAAATGTTTTTGAAGATTCAACATCAAATATTGTAAAAGCAACAATCAAGGATGACGACGGAATCGCAAAGGTAGACGTAAGCCTCTACGACGAAAACGGAACTCTGAGAGGAAAAACTACTGTATATTCCGTAGATTCATCTTACCGCACAAGCTATTCTCTAAAATATTCTCTTCCTTCTGAGAATGGAAGTGCCGTTCAAGGAATTTACGGCCTTAAAATCGATGTCTATGACTCAACTTATACAGAAGCAGCTAAAGATAACCGTTCTGCTACGACAGGTATTTTCTATGTCGGTGTTGATACAGGCTCTCCAAGCCTCACTGAAACGACTGTCGGAAGTGACGGAGTTACGAAGAATGCTTCGGACGGAACCTTTACTTTGAGCGGTACTGCCGGTGATGTAAACGGAATAAAATCCCTTGCCATTATCGACACTTCAAATTCCAATAAATCATACGAAGTTGCTATCTCAGACTTTACAAAAACTTCTCTTACAAATGCGTGGTCACAGAGTTTCGTAATCGGTTCTGCAAATTCTTCTGCTGAAAACTATATTGCCGACGGAAAACACATTTTCCAGATTACGGCGGAAGATACAACCGGAAAGACAACCTCAGTAACAAGAACCGTTACCGTTGATACGACCGCTCCTTCATTTACGAGCGATCCTATTGCTTCTATTTCCGGGGCCACTTCAAACGTAATTGACGGGAAAACCTGGTACAAGACGGATTCCCTCCCTCTCAGGGGAACGGCAAGCGACGGAACTGACGGAACCGGAATCGCTTCGGTAGAATACAATGTTTCGACATCAACGACAGAGCCTGCTGCAGATGACGAGAACTGGAAACAGTTTGCCGGAACTTCTTCATTCAGCGGAACTGTTGAAGGAATTGTTTCAGGCACATCTTATATCTGGATTAAGCTTACCGACAACGCAGGAAACACAACTTCCGGCAGAATCGGAACCTGGTATATTGATACAGCTTCACCTTCCGTTACTGAAGGTTCTGTAAGAGTCGGAGGAACAGAAGTTTCTGAAAGCTCTCCGTATTATTCAAACGGAACTGCAGACGCAGAAATCACATTCTCTGTTAAGGATCCGGCCGACGGAAGCGGAATAAACACGGACAAAGTTTATGTTCTCCCGTATTCTTCTCTCTCAACGGACAGTGAAATTGCTGCAAACAAAGCGGCTGTATCCGGAGGAACTGCGTCATTCACGGTTTCTTCAGACGTAATCACAAAATCCGGCACGGTTTACGCCCGAATTTACGACAACGCAGGAAACTATACAGACACCAGCCTCTTTGCAGTCACTTTTGACAGCACTAAACCAAAGAGCAATAATCCTGTTGTAGAGGACACTTCAAGCTATAATGCTTATAAATCCGGAACTGATACTGACGGAAATCCTCAGTATTATGTGAACAACTCAAAAGGAACGTTCACATTCTCCGGAATTGCAACTGATAATCTCGGTATTTCTAAAGTCGAACTTTCTGTTACGGACGGAACAAAGACCGTTACTGCAGAAAACACAGGAACCACAAGTGAATACAAATTTGAGAACGTAAATCTCTCAACTTTAAGCGGAAGTGCAACTGCGACGGTTACAATCACTGACCTCGCAGGAAATACCGCCGAAAATTCAGCCGCCAACCCGACAAAAATCAAACTTCTGTTCGACGTGACTGCCCCGACCGGCGTTCATAACACTGATGCCGAGGGAAAAGACCTGAATTTCCGAATCGGTGAAAATGACAACGACGATATAAATTCAACTGACAACGCATCTCTCTGGAGCGAATCTCTCGATACAGATGTCGGCGGAAAATATAAATCAGGAACTTACGGAAACGCAAACACAATCAAAATTCGCGGAACCTTCAATGAAGAGGGCAGCGGCACAAGCATGATTTACTACAAAGTCGCCCAGACTGAAAGCGATTTGACGGATTTTGCCACAAAATATGCTTCTTCAAATACAGGATACTTTGCACCGCTTGGAAGTGCAGAATCACGCCGCGTATTCTACAATGTGACTCACGACGCAGCAGATTCTCTCGGCGGAACAAAATTCTCTGAAGGAACGAAATACGACAGATATTACACAAGTATTGACTCAACTTACGACTCAACTTTGTCAGGTTTCCAGCAAGGCGAAAACTATCTTGCTATTGTCGTGGTAGACAATGTCGGAAACGCAAAACTTGATACTGTTGAAAAATACACAATCAATGTAGATACAAAAGTTCCTGAAGCAGAGCCGGATTCAACCGAAACTGTCCTCACAAACGGAAAGTATGATGACGATTCTGTCGCTGAAACTGCAGAAATCCTTACATTTACAGGAAAAGCGACGGACGCCGCTGCCGGACTTTATTCAATCACATTTGAAGTTGACGGACACACTATTTCTGAAAAATCTACAGATTACGGAACTATGTCAACTTCTCAGACTACAGCGGACAGCGACGCAGAGTGGTCATGGACTTTAAAATTAAAGAAAAAACTCTTTAATGACACCACAAAAACAAATCTCTCTATCTCTGCTCATGTAACTGACAAGGCCGGAAGCGGAAACAGTCAGAGCTACAATGTTGGCAATATCTCGATTGATAAGACGGCTCCGACAATTTCATTGACGAGCCCGACTGACGCTTACAAAACGACATCGTCAGTTACAGACATCAACAAAACAATTACTCTGAGCGGAAATGCAGAAGACGGAAACACACTGCCTGCCGACAAAGACGGAGTCAGCCAGACAATTACGAAGATTGAATATTCAACAGACGGAACAACCTGGACAGACTCAGGTCTTACGGTCAGCGGAAACTATTCGTTTACATCTTCAGACTTTGACACAACGACCCTTTCAGACAAGGCTACATATTATCTGAGGGCAGTCGGCGTTGATAAGGCCGGAAACACAGGCTATTCAAATTCTGTAACAGTGTATGTAAACCAGGAATCTGACCGCCCTGTCATCAACTTCACGAACCTTACGACAAACGCAGACGGTGAGTACATCTTAAAGCTTTCTGACTCAGGAACGGTCGAAGGAACGATTACGGACGATGATTCTACTGCAACGCAAATCGTAAAATCATTCACGGTCACAGAACTCGCTTCTGCCGATGCAACAAGCGGAACGGACAAAACTGTCACGGTTTCTTCTTCAGGTGACTTTACTTTCGAGCCGGATGACAAATCTGAAGGAGCAAAATACTACAAATTCACTGTTGTTGACAACAAAAACACGACATTTACATCTAAAGAGGGAACAACTGCTACAAACTGGAACTGGTCAATCCCTGTCCTGACAGTAAAGAGCACGGCAATCGCAGATTCTGCCGATGATGTCAACACGGCAATCGCTACGACAGCATTCACATACAAATCGGATAACGAGTCTCCTGTAATTGACAGCGTTTATGCTCTTGCTTCTGATTCTTCAGGAAATGCAGAAGATTCTTCATCAATGATTTCTGCCGCTTACTACGCCGGAGGAAAAGCGCGCCAGTCTGTAGTCCTCACAATCAACGCGAGCGACACGAACGGAATCGCAGGAATAACGGCTGTTTTAAAGAACGGAAACTCAACAATCGCTTCTTACAAGACAACAACTGAAAGTACGATTGCAGGAAAATCTCTTCCGACGACATACACATGGGTGAAAAACGGAACATACTCTCCAAGCGGAACAACGGCAGCCTGGGAACTTCCTGCTCTCGATGTTTCTTCTTACACAGGCACAATTTCGCTTATTATTACGCCGTACGATAAATCTGGTCTGACCGGAAACAGCACGCAGACCTTCTCACTCGACAATGAAGGCCCATCTGTTACTGTAACGAGCCATAAAGATGCGGCTTCTGATTCAACAAAACAGTATAACGGCTCTCAGACTCTTACAGTTGCCACTTCAGATACGAATGAAACGGCAAGCATCAGGTATTTCGTTCCGACAAAAACTCAGGTCTCTTCATGGTCTTCTTATACAGATACACAAAAAGAAGCCCTTTCATGGGATTCTGCAGGCGAAATTGCAGATGCAGCAACAGGAAACTTTGCATTCACCGGAACAAATCTCCTTGACCAGTATGCAAGCTCGACATATGCAAGTTCTACAGGCACAGACAGCGACACAGGTACAACATGGTATGTAATTCCTGTCTGGTTCAGGGCCGTTGACGAATTCGGAAACATTGCTTACTCAACTTCGTACTCAATCAAGTTCAATCCAGATTTGGACAAACCGATTACGAAGTTTACTTATCCTGAAACAGATAAAACTCTTGGCGGTACAATCCGTGCAATGGGAACTGCAGAAATTCCGGGCGGAGTTGAAAACACAAGCGTTTCAAGCGTCTATCTCCAGATTGGCGCAAGTACTTCTTATACAACATCTGACAAAACAAAGGCCGGAGCAGGCTCTGGTAACTACGGTTACACTGTAGTAAGTGCTTACGATGTCATCAATGAAATCGCTGGAACTTCATGGTCTTCAACAAACCAGCCGGATGACGCTCAGGCTGTAAAATACGGCTTTGAGAGTGCGGAGGCTCTTGCTTCATGGTGGGGCATAAAGACTACAAACAACACATGGAAACTCAACCTCAACGAAAACGGTGAGATGAACCCGACAGGTGAGGAAATGAATACTGTTTACCTGCGTGCATGTTCAGTAAACTCAAATTTCAAATTTGGTGCATGGTCTGACGATGTAAAAGTCAGTATCAATAAATCAGCTCCTGGAATGAGCGGAAAACTCTATCAGTTCACGACAGCTCCTTCTTCAACAAATATTACATCTGTAACAACGGACGGAAATGTTACCGGAGAAAAAGAATACGAAACAGGCATGTACATCAAGGGACAGTGGTATATCGAATGTACTGCTACCGAAACTACTGCCGGCTCTAAAGTAACAATCGACGGCGTAACAAAAGACGGCGAAACTCTTGTAAAGGGAACTGATTATTTCCAGACGGCAGATGAAGATTCTTCAATCAAGGTTTACATTCCTGTTGATTCTTCTGCTTCAAGCACGACTGTATACAAAGTCACAGCAATCGACGGAACAGGCTTGTATTCTGCTACCGACACCTACTCAATCAACGTGGATAACACAGCTCCGACAATCAAGCCTCTTTATAGCGATTATGATAATACAAATGCAATCGCTATGACTAAGATTGAGAACTCTAACTATAAGTACGACATTTACAGTACAACGGAAGAAGAGGGTGCCGGCCTTGCATTCATGGCGATTTACTTCATGCGTGATGGAAAAGTCGAGCTTCCTTTGCCGTCTATTACTTCAACAACAAGCGCGGAAACAAAAGTCACAAAGGGAACTAAATATTCCGGAACTCTCACTCAGGTTACAAGCGATGAGTCTGGCGAAGTTCTTTATGGTGTGAATGGAACATTGTCTGCTGTAACTGCAAGCGGAAGCACAACGACAATTACTTCAAGCGTTATCACGAGCGATAATTCATTCATCAGAAACGGAAGCCTTGTTAAGATTTCTGGTAGTTATTATGCTCTTTCTAATGTAAACACGACTGACCACACTGCGACTGTCGCAACTACATTCGGAACGACTCCGACAACCGCATTCTTTGCGGCGGCAATCGCTTCTAAGACAAGCGGCGAGGGCGGCTCTACTTCTGGTGGAGTTACTACAATTTCAAAGGATGACGGCGACGGATTTGTTGACCCTCTCGATAAGAGCGGAAGCATCTACACATGGCAGCTTGAATTCTTCTCGGATGAGCTTGCCGACGGTATTGTTGACATCGTTGTCGTTGCTGCCGATAAAGCCGGTAACTACAGCACAGACACAACAAAAGTCATGCTCACGAACCATAAGCCTCGTGTTTCAAAAGTCTTCCTTGCTACCGACTTGAACGGTGACGGAACATTCACTGAAGATGAATTCGGCTACACAAAAGCTTCAAGTGAAACAACTTACTATGCATACTCAGCTTTGAGCGATGACGGAAAAGAACAGGTTTCTTCTGTACTTGCTGCAAATAACTTTGCCGTAAAAGATGGCCTTGCCGTTACATTTGAGATGGTCGGTGCAAGTGATTCTTCAAGCAATGCGGCTCGAAGTGGTGGCGGAAACAATCTCTATTACATTACAAAACTTCTGACTGCAAGTTCTGACTCTCCGGCAACAGGGACGACAACAGCTAAGCTTTCAGATATGAGCGGAACTACAAGCGGAAAAATCAATGTCACAACTGATGCGGCAAAAGTCTCAAGCACGACAGGTCTTGTTCTTACGAACAGTAATATCACTTCGGCAACCGGTTGGGATTCATCTATGGAGAACGAAACGAGCCTTGCAACTCAGAGCGTCGTTCAGTTCACCCTCTGGGATGATGTAAATAATACGACTACAATCGGAACTAACGACACAACTGATTCTGACGGAAATATAACTGCATTCGGAAACCAGTACACAATCGTAAACATTCCGGTTTACTTCGATATGACCGATGATGTTAAGCCTGCTTCTGAAATTACTCCGTTCTACTGGAACAAAGAAAAATCAAGCGGAGGGGCAGCTTACTCAAGCAACAACTCTCTCTACTTCAAGGTGACTGAGGTTGAGTCTACAGATTCTTATGATGAAGCTGTAACAGACGAGTCAACTTCTACGACAAAATATTACACTTACACTCCGATGGGACACATTGAACTTGATACAAACAGCGTCTCTGGTGTAATCAAACTCGAAGGAACTGTTTCTGATGACCAGCGACTTTCTTCTATTGCGGTAACTTACGGTGGAACTGCCGTCGGAACTGCTACATATGTTCCTGCTACTCACACATGGACTGGAAGCGGCTCAATCGCAAACGGCTATGAAATGAGCGCAGAAGACACGGCATTTGGTCAGAGCGGTCACACAGCAAAATGGACTCTCCTTCTTGATACCGCAAAATACGGAAATGCCGCTTCTAAGGCAATCGTAGTAACGGCTACTCAGGCGAAAACCGCAACGGCGACGGCAAACAATTCTGCTGTAAATGAAACATTCACTGTGGCTGCAGTGCCTTATATTACGGGAATTGTACGAGCAAATGAGAATATTTCTTCTGGTACAATGAATCGTTCTAAACTTGGCTCTTACCCTGTCGTAGAAGGCGAAAGCATTACGGTTTCAGGCTTCAACTTTACGAAATCTGGAACATGGACAGTCGGCTCACACAATACCGAAACTGCCTACACAGCGACACAGAACGATACGACCGGTGAATACTCATTTACAATGACGGTTCCTGGCCGTTCAGGAAGCTTGAGTGTTACAGACGGAACAAATTCAATTACATCATTGAATAATTCAAATGATAACACTAAGAACAGCAACAAAGAGACATACCAGATGAGCGGTAACTCAACACAGTACACTTCAAGTGATGACCGCTATCTTAGCGTATGGAATCTTGGAAATTACTTCAACAATACTTTGAAATCTAACAGCGATGAATTTGAATATCCTGTTATGACTGCAAGCAGCGATGGAAAACTCTACGGTTCATGGGGAACACCAAGTAATGGATCAGTGGCATTTAGTTATGGACTTGCGAATAATACGACATCTATCTATAATGCGTATGACCAGCCAGGTTCTTATACAGGTGTTGCATTTGACCAAAAAGGCACTTCCGGCGCTGCATCAGTAATGTATATGGCTGAATTGCAGGGTAACGGCGGTACATATTCAGTAACAGCCTTGGCAAGCAATGAGGTTGTAGGCGGTGCAGTTGTAACTCAAATTGGCAAAGACGATATAACCAATACAAAGGTTTACAGTGGTAAAAAGGCGGTAGTTTCTGGAAACCCAAGTGTTTATCTTGATGGTGATAACACGACAGGCTTCTATAGCCTTGGAAATTATGATATGCAGAGACGACTTGGCATCTATAAGAATCCTCAATCGGCTCGATACGGAAACTATTTGCATAATATCTGGTATGATGCCCAAAACGAAAGCCTTAAATATTCTGTCGTGAACCTTGATAAAAAAATTAATGACACTGCTCTTTCAACTGCGTATGCAAATAATGCAGCAAGTTTTGCAGGCTGGGTATTGATTGACGGAACATACACAGGCCAAGATCGTGTATATGACTGGACAACAGATACAACAGGTGCAAAAACGAACAACAAAGTTGGTGGTGCAGATAACAAAGATGGTTCTCAGACGGGTGTTAATTCAACTCATAGTACAACAGTTTTTGAAAAAGTTGTGTTTATGGGAAGCAACACAAATAAGGACCAGACTAAAACATCATATATTGGCACTACGACATCTACAAGTCTTGTGATGAACGGCGTGAATTATGCAAACGCCCCTGAGCCAGGTGATTCAATTGCATTGCTTCATAATGAATATGGTGCATACAAAATTGTATTGAGTACAATTACTAAGGTTAATGGAAATACCATAACTTGGGCGGATGAATTACCAAGTGATTTCGGCGAAATCCGTTCTGCGACTGTTTATGAAGGTGATATGAATGTCGTCGGTGGTACCGTAACAAGAAATCTTAATGGATTTACCCCAGCAACTAATCAATCTTCTTCAGCGGGTTCATCTGCTGCAATCGATGTTACGACGGACGGATATCCTGTCGTTGCGTATTATGATGCGACTAATTCACAGCTTCGTGTTGCATGTGCCAATAGTTCAGAGCCTCGACTTGCTTCTGAATGGACTCGCTTGATTCCTGGAGTCAAATGTTCCGGCGAAGTTAGCATGAAGGTTGACGGAGCTAACAATATTCATATTATGTACAACAACGAGGACGGCGAAATGTGCTATCTGTTTGGTACATATAGTGATGTCGGAAATTACACATGGAGTGCAGAGGAAGTAATCGATGACACTGGTTCTCTTGCTTACGGCTCAATTTCTGTAGTTTACAACGGAACATCTTATGTTCCGACAATGACATGGCTTAACAAAGCAAACACCGCAAACTCTGTTAAGTATGCCCGCCGAACACAGGCTGTAACTGCCGATACTGCTTCAAGCAAAGGTTCATGGGACTTTATGATTATTCCAGCTCTTGGTACAGGCCATTACGCTCTCAAAGAATGTAAAATTTCTATTGAGTCAACTAACAACTGGACTGATACAACGGCAACAGTCTTACAACACCAGCTGAGCGGGGCGAATACCTACTACTCAGCTACGGCAACGCCGGCTCTGGTAGATTCGGTTCTCGCATACAAGACTTCTAACGCTTATGAGACAGCGTACTTGAAGAAAGAGTAGGATAAATCACAGCCCGCAGTGGAAAAAAATCCTCTGCGGGCTGTTTTTGTTTTACTGCCAGTTAAATTGCTCTCTGAGTTTTGCATTGCGTGCACCTTCAGCCCGTCGATGCCTGTCGTATGCTTCCTGGTCAAATTCTGTCAAAATATCTTAAAAAGTGGAGATGTTTAAGAAAATTCACATATCAGACTTATTTTACAGTGATTAAAAGTAAGAAAAATCAAAAGTTATAAGAGAAAATTCATAATTATATGATATGATGTTATCGATAATCTAAGAATGGGATTATTTTCCATTTTTTTTTCGTGAGGTATGATTATGAAGAAACGTTTTGTAAAAAGTCTTTTTTGTTGTGTAATTTTCATGCTTTCTGCAATTCTTCTTTCCTGCGGTGAGAATGCAGGCCTCGGAGCTTCTGTTGATACGGAGTCACCTACTATTGCGATTGAATATCCTCCGATTGCGGCTGTCATCAGGGACACTTTTACACTGTACGGTTCCTGCAGCGATGACAAGGGCGTTGCCTCTGTGACTGTAAAAGTCACGAACACTTCGACGAAAGAGGTTGTCGACACCCTTTCTGCGACTGTTTCTGCTGACGGGAAATCGTGGAGCGCAAACCTCAACGAATACGACTCTGAGGCTGGAAAATGGAAATATCTCGACGGCTCATATCAGTTTTCAGTCGAAGCTGTCGATGGTGCGGGACGAAAATCTGGCGAAAACTCACGAACTTTTGACATCGACAATACCCCTCCTGTATTCGTAATCTCAAACCCTGGCGTTGTAAAAAGCGAGGGCAAAAATCCTTCGGCTTACGGTTCTCTCTTTACGATTGAGGGAACAATCGCCGACGACCATTCAATCGCCCTGATGGACGTAAAAATTTATGATTCCAACGGAGTTCTTGTCTCTTCTGAAACTTATGACGGACAGTCAATTGACTTTTACCGTGAGGAAGAAATTGCTACTGCCGGCGGTACAAGCGTCATCATCGCGCAGTATGCTAACGGAACGACGAGCACGATGCCGAGATATGCCCAGCTTTATGATACCTCTGCGGGCGGAACTCAGACTTACTACGCTGAAGTCACTCTCCGTGACAGCGCGCTTGTTTATAAAACTCCGACCGATTCTTCAAGAAGTGCTGCGACCGCTGAAAACGACTCTTTAGGAAACTCAACTTCTACTGTCTATCTTTATGACAGCGTTTATACTTCTTTGATGAGTGCTAAAAAGGGCCTGGGACTGAGCGCCGCTGACCTCAAAAATCTTCTGAACGGAACTAAAACTGACAAACCTGAGGCTCTGACCCTTCTTAACGAAAAAGCCGTAGACACTTCTGCAGACACTGAGAACAGGCTTTCTTTCTCCCTGAACCCTGACGCAAGCCCGAAATATCAGGTCAATGGTTTTGCCTTTGAATTTGACGAGGCCCAGCCGCTCCAGACAGCTTCAAGCGGAAACTCGCTCACCGTTACTGTCAGCGCAGGTCTTGACGGAACCCAGATTCTTCCTGAGGGAGATGACAAAGAGGGCGTAAAAGTCTGGCTTAAAAAATATGCAGACCGCCCGACAGACGAAACTTCTGTTAAGAACGATATAAAAACTCTCGTCGGAAAGGTAAACAACCTCATAAAGGACGAAAAATCTGAATTTGATGAATGTGAGTCCGTAAAAAATGGCGAAGAAGGCGGAACGAAGGTCGATGACTGGATTCTGGTTTACGATTATGCTTCTCACCTTACTGACGGTAAAAAAGGAAGTTCAGTCACTACAAAGACTTTCAGCCTGACACTTCCGAAAGATATTGAGCTCAGCACTTATTATATCCTTGCCCTCACAGGATGTGACATTGAGGATGTTGATTTCGCCCAGGACACGGTTTACGGTTTTGAAGGAAACCAGCAGGGTGTCGCACCAACATTGAAAATCGAGTCTCCGGCAAACCTTTCGATAACTAACAATCCGGGCGTTGTTTTCTCCGGAACGGCTAAGGTTAATTCCGGAAATCTCTATGTAAAGGAACTCAAGGCTACAATCACCGTAATGAACGAGGAGACAGCGGAAGATGTCGGAACATTTACGGAGACTATTACATGTACCAGCACGAACAGCGCTGACGGAACAGCGACTTACACCTGGTCTTCACAGAATGAGGCTGGCAGTGCGTTTACCTGGGACACGACAAACAAAAAATGGATATTCCGTCCTTCTGAAATCACGGGATTCGATTCTGTTTCTGCTGCGGGCGAAAATGCTGCTGGAGACGGAAAACAGTATCTCTACACCCTTAAAATTGAAGGCGCTTCTTCTTCAGGACACAAATCTGAAATAAGCACAAGCGTCCATATTGACCGAAAAATGCCTTCTGTCACAATCACCTCTGCTGAGCCGAGGGTTTCGTCTTATGCGGGACTGAAGGATTCGAGCGGAAATGATATTTCTTCTGCGTATAATTACCTTAACGGTACTGTAACAATCAAGGGAAGCATTGAGGAGCAGAACCTTAAAGAAGTTACATACGATTTCTGGGTAAGCACTGATTTGACCGCAACTCTTTCTGAGTCCGACTCGCTTTTTGAAAAGGCTAAGAATAATTCTGCAATTGCAGCTGCCCTTGAGGCTGCCGGTATGGACGGCTCTCTTGGAAAAGTCTACTCGATTAATCAGGAATTCGACACTACAAAAATTACAGCGCTCTTTGAGGCTATTACAGGAAAAAAAGACCCGAAACTCCTTGTTGAAGTCGTTCTGATGGCAGAAGACACTGCCGTGGAAGATCTGGACGCAGAAAATTCACACGGAAATAAAATCCAGTATCTTGCTTCATTAGACCCGGTTCTGAACGGCGAGGAGAAGAATGATGATGGCTCAATTAAGACTCCGGCGAAAAAATTCGTAATCTGTCAGGAGACTGATCGTCCTTTTATGACTTTCGGAAATGCGGATTCTTCTATAACAACTGCTGATGGTGTTGGAATTAAGGAAGAAGTTCAGGATGGCAAGACTGTTAAGGTCAACAAAAACCTTTTCGGAACTACGAACGACAACAAACTTCAGGTTACGTTTGAAGATGATGATGCAATCAACTCCGTGTGGGTAACACTTTTTGACTCGAACGGCGATGAACTCGCTGATGAACAAACTTACTATGGCATCAACCCGTACAAACTTGGTGTCGGAAAAACGACATACACCCTCAACTATCAGCTTCCTCCGACAGATGGCGTTTACAAAGTTCGCGTCGATATTTTTGACTCAGGTGCGACAATTCCGACAGATTTAAGCGGAGCAGATTCTGACGATTCTGTTCACAGAAATACAAGCGGAAATTTCTTCATCGCAGTTGACTCCGGCGCTCCGAATATCAAGATTTCTTCTCCTTCAAAGGGAAGCTACCACAACAAGCCAATTACCGTGAAGGGAACTGTCTCAAAACAAGCGGCCGTTACGATTTCAGGAAGCGTTAAAAAAGGAGATGATGATGTTTCTGATGCAACTGTCTCTGATGTAACGATTAGTACAACCAAAAATACATACAGCCTTTATGACTGGTCTGCAATCGTAACTCTGCCAGCAGGCGCAAGCGGAGACTATGATTTAATCTTTGAGGCAAAAGACGGCTACAACCAGAGCACTTCGGACAGCGTAAGGGTAGGGGCCGACAATGCTAAACCTGAATGGGATGCTTCAAAATTCTACCTCAATAAGAGCGAAGAGCTTTACGCGAACACTGCAACAGAAATAAAGCAGTGGTGCAATTCTGAATCGGTCTCTTTCTCTGGAGCATGGAAAGAAGCTCACGACGGAAGCGGAATTGATTCGGTTTACTGGAAGGTCATCAAAGCCGGCGACAAGACGACTCAGGTGCCGGCAAAACTTTCTGATTTTGGAAAAAACACTTTTGTAACAAAGAGGGCTAATGAAACTGATGATTTTGAGACCTTCTCTCAGAACCTCGGAGAATTTGTCGTCAAAACAGATGATGACGGAAATCCAGTTCCGAACACAGTCTATATGATGGCTGTCGATAAGGCAGAAAACGAAAGTTCTATTCAGACTTTCTATGTCTATGTTGACTTTGAATCTCCGACCGTAAGCTCTGACCAGAGCGGAAGCCTGTATTCAAATACGAAAAAAGAAATTTCTGTAAGCGGAAGTGCCTCAGATGACTCTTCCGGCGTGAAGACCGTTAGTCTTTCAGTTACACTTGACGGAAGTTCAACTCCGCTTGAAATTTCAACAGGCAAGACTGAGATTCCTGCGACTGTTACTGCTGCTGCAACGGAAACAGACCCGAACAATAAAACCTGGTCTGCAGAGATTCCTCCTTCATTCCTTGCAACTCTCGAAGACAAAACATACGCCGTAAAAGCGACAGTCACCGATGATGCGGGTAACAAGTCAACCCAAAAAATCTTCAGCATCAAGATTGACAGTGACGATCCTGTAATTTCTGATAATATTTCGCTTTCTGACGAGGGCGGGGTATACAGCGTTTACAAGAATCCTGATACAGCCGAGTACTACGCGTACAGTGGCAGCAAGTTCTCAATTTCAGGCTCTATTGAGGATGAAAAATCTGGAATTGCAGAAGATGGAATTAAGGTTTATGCAAATTTAACTGAGACTCAACTTACCGATTTGAAAAAGGGTACTGCTACCGGCATAAATTCGATAAAAACTGCCAGCCAGCTTCCGATTACAGACATCAATCTTTCTTCTTATTCAGATTCGGAAAAGGTAAAACTTACAATCATCGCAACTGACAACGCGGGCAACACGAAAGATAAAACGCTCACCGTAAATATCGACAACTCTGCCCCGACTCCTCTCCACGCAATCGACACGAAACAGAAGGATGTGTTCTTCCGAATCGGCGAGAACGACAACGACGACATTGATAAAAACACGGTCGATTCTAACAATAAAAAACTTTGGGATGACAATCTCGATAAAGATGTCGGCGGAAAGTATTCAGAAGGAACTTACGGAAACTCAAAGACAATCAAAATCCGCGGAACTGTTGCAGATGGCGGCAGCGGCGTCGCAATGATTTACTACAAAGTTATTACTGACGCTGACCTGAAAAAAGTTGAAGGCTATGCCGCTGCCGACACAAAGCCTGCCCTCGACAAAGTTGCTGATAACTTCGTCAAAAACTACAAAACTGACAAAACGGGATATTTCGCTCCTGGAGTCATAGATGCGGACAAGAATCGTCGCGTATTCTACACGGGTGCGCTCAAGAATGCCAGGGGGGACGCTGTTACATTCAGCACGACATCCGGTGACTACAAGGATTTTGTTGCTGGTCTCGGAACTCTGAACACAACGGACACAACGAAATCTTATGCGACCGTAGAATCGAACTACAATTCAGTTCTCTCAGGATTCAGCAAGGGAAGAAATTATCTTTTCCTCGTTGTCGTCGATAATGTCGGAAACCCGACACTCGATTCCGTAAAATCAGGTGAATTGACATATCACAACATCTCAATCAATGTTGATCAGACACCTCCGGACGCAAAATCATATGTCACTGGGGTCAAATACACGAACAAAGCCGAAAATACCACGATGGAATTCACTGGAGAAGCAAGCGATGAGGACGCAGGTCTTTACAGCATTACGCTCCAGCAGGGAGAAAAAGAAATCACCGTCAAGAAAGATGATGCCGACGGAAAAGCGACAAACGATTACGGAACGCTCGAAATTCTCACCAGAACAACTGTCGATAAAAAAGACACAAAATGGACCTGGAAGGCGACCGTAAAAAATGACAAATTCTTTGATGAAGCAGAAAACGGGGATACTGTTTCTGTCTCTCTCGAGGCAAAGGATGCTGCTGGTATCGGAAACACCAAGTCAATCACTGTTGCCACGGTAATCATCGATACTAAGCTTGACTCGATTACTCTTACAGCTCCGTCCGACGCGGAAGCCGACGTTGAGGACGAAGAGTCAACTCTTGGAATTCAGATTAACGGCACAATCACGCTCGAAGGAACAATCGGCGACAAGAACGCTTTGCCGGAAACTGCAATCGACCGAATCGAGTATTCTACGGATAACTCTAACTGGGCTAACCTTAATACTAAAGCAGATTCTCTTGAACTGAGCGGAAACTATTCATTCAAGGCAGAGAATTTCGACACAACTAAGCTTGATGACGGAACATATTACCTGAGAGCAGTGGGTAAAGACAGTGCAGGTAACGAAAAAGAATCCGACAGTGTTACAGTGATTGTCTCACAGGACTCAGACCGCCCGAAGGTAAAAATAAACAACCTTACTCCTTACGGGAATTCATATACCCTCATGTACGGAACGAATGCACAGGTAACCGGAAGCGTTTCCGACGATGACGCAACCAGCGGCAAGGTCGTAAAAGAATTCTGGATGACAGAGTATCCTGTGACTGTAGAGAAAAATGCAGACGGTACACTCAAAAAGAATACAGACGGCACATATTCTGTAATTGAGACTCTTTCTGATAATTCAACACGCACTGCCGTAAACAAGCGTTCTTCATGGAATGTTTCAACAGGTGAATTTATATTTGAGCCTACTGACAAGGACGATGGTCCGAAGCATTTCTATATTCTCGTAATTGATAACACAGATCATGACTTCTACACGACTGCAACAAAAGCCGGCGCAACTGAAGAAACGACTGTCTCTGATACTCTCAAGCTTCCAAAAGTTACCGTAACAAAGAAGATTGAAGGTGCCGCTGAGCCGACCCCTGCACAGAAAGAACAATTGAACGGCACAGTGTTCTCTTACAGTTCTGACCACCTGAACCCGACCGTTGGACTTACGGAAGGACTTCCTTACGCTGAAAATACAGCGACAGCAAAAGTGGCAGAAGACGACAAGGGTGTTGATTTTGCTATTACGACTGCAACAAAACCGACAACGAACGCAAGTCTCAACTCAAGCTTCAAGGCTGGTGGCTTTGACCGCAGATACGTTAAATTCTACTTTACGGCAAATGATGCGAGTGGAATTGCGGGTATGACCGTTGAGTTTAAAGATGACAAGGGAAATAGTCTCAAAAAACTCGCTACGGAGGCAAATATCGGCGGTGTAGATACTGCTAACGGAACTTTCCATGACTCTGACGATAAAGATACTGATGCAACATGGCTCACTGATTATGTAGACCTTTCCGAATTTAAAGACAGTGAGGGCAAAGATTTTGCAGGTCAGATTTCTGTTTCGGTAACTCCTTACGACAAGGCGGGTCTTGCAGGAAACGGTTCGTGCAACTTCTACGTTGACAATCTTCCTCCGAAAATTGAAAAAATCGAGCCGAAATCAGGTTCGGAAATTTCTGGAGATGTTGAGATTTCCGGAAAATCAGACGATAACGGCGTCGCAGGAACGAAAAACATTCAATGGCTTATTCCTACTACTGCTCAGGTCGCTGCTTACAAGACAAAAACTACAGATGCTGCTAAAAAAGAATATCTCGCTGATGATACCTTGTACTGGAACGGTGGCGAGGACTCCCTTGAAAAGGATTCAAGTCTGACACTGTGGAAGTTTGTCTTTGACGGAAAATATGATGAAGGCGAGTCAATTCCTGCTCAATTCAAATTCAAAAAAGGCAACCCGAAACTCGATGTTTACGACATAATTGATGACGCTGCCAATAATGTAACAGGCTATGCTGAAAGCGTAACTGAGGACAGAATTTATACATTGCCAGTCTGGTTCAAGGCTACTGACGCATTGGGCAATGTCGCTTACGAAACCTCATACAAATACAGGCACAACCCTGACGCCGACAAGCCGAAACTTGAATTCACATACCCGACAAAAGAAAACTACATAACTGACGAAAATAATAACAAATTTGCGGTTCTGGGCGGAACAATCCGTGTTACAGGTTCTGCAATCATTCCGTCAGGACAAACGACGGTAGGCTCAATTTACTATCAGATTGCGGATTCTAGAGCCGGCTACACCGGAACCTTCGATATCGACGAAGAAACTGCAACTGCGGACGAACAAAAGACGGATGTATACAAGGCAAAGAAAACTTATGGCTTAACCGTCGTAAGCGTATACGATGTCATCAACAAGATGCGCGGTACAACTTTATCGAAGAATTCTACACTGTCTGAAGAGTTCATAAGCGGTCTCGGATTCAAGACGAAAGACGAAATCGACGCATGGTGGGGAATTGAGGCAACAGGAACGGCTTCATGGAACTTTAAGCTCAACGAAGACGGAAAACTGAACCCAACTTCAGGAACCAATAATATTACTCTCCGTGCCTGCGGTGTAAACGCAGAAGGCAAATTCGGTGTATGGACGAGCGGCGACAACGAGATAAAAATCCACATCGATAAAAATGCTCCTGTAATTACTGCAGCTGTTAATAAATATAATGGCGGAACTGCTAAAATCACAAAAGTTCCGGATTTAACGGCTCAAACTAATCCTGACGAACTCTCAGCAAGTATGTCGTATGATTCAGATATGTATCTCAAGGGCTGCTGGACTCTCGTCGCAACCTTGCTTGATGAAACACGTCTTGGTGGTGAGAATATAACTCCTTACAGCGTAATGATTGGAGAAACTCCTCTTTCAGCTGGTACAGGTTACTATGTCGAGAATAATGTTCATCAGACAGGCGATGATGACATTGAAAAAAATGGTGTCAGGCTTTACATTCCTATTCCGAAAGACTCAGAGTCTGTCGAAATTACGGTCAATGCAAGCGACGCTGAACATACATCAACACAGAAATACACCTTTAAGATTGACGAGCAAGCTCCGACTTTGGACAAACTTACTGGAAACAGCCTTGCTTTTGACGCTGCTGATGAAGCAAAGAAGTGCAAGTCTGTCGAGGATTCAAACTACAGGTTCACACTCGCAGGTTCTTCTTACGATTCAGTATCCGGCGTAAAGAACATCGTATTCTACTACATGAGAAAGCAGGGAACCACAACACCGATGAAGAGCACCACGAGCGCAAATGACAAGGTTCTGGATCCGATGACATGGAATGATGAGACTGCAAGCAAAGTCGCAATGGACGACCTCACGCCTATTGAGTTTACTCAAGAAGACGACACTTATTATCTCTACGCAAAAACATACTCTGGAACTGCGACAGCCGACACCTTTATTCCAGACACGGCTTATGACGCTCATGTTCGAAATGGTGGTCTTGTTTACATTGACGGCGTTCTCAGAACAATCACAAAGATTGAAGAAAAAGAGATTGAAGTGGATGGCGAGAAAAAGAAACAGCTGGTAACTACCTTCACGCCAGCTCTTTCTGCGCCAAAAACAAGCGTTACTGCATACTTCCCGATTGCTCAGGTAATCGACAACTCTGCAAGCGAGAAAGTTGACAGCTATTCCGGCGAGACGTTTACAATTGGGTCTGGCGATGACGGCGACGATATGCCTGAGTCATTCACTAAGTCTGGAAGCACATGGACCTGGGATGCGGCAATCCGCTCAAACAACATGCCTGACGGTCCTGTCTCTCTCGTAATCCTTGCGTTCGACAATGCGGGCAACGTATTCGGAAAAACGATTAACACAAAGATTACGAACAAAGCGCCACGAATCGCAAAAGTCTTCCTCGGAACCGACTTGAACGGTGACGGAAACTACACGAATTCTGATTCTATCGAAGAGCTTGTTGAATACGACATTCTCGGTGCGGAAGGAAAAGAGCAGTCTGCTCACGAGCTTGACTTTAATGCTACAACCCCGGGTAAAAATAATACAACGGTAAAAAAATACAAGAACGGAATCTTTACGATAAAGGACGGTCTTGCCGTTGTTCCTGAAATTGTCGGCGGAAACGGTGAAATTGCCATGATTCTTGATACCTCGGCTACAAGTCCTGATGCGGTTCCAAAGTCTGCTGCAAAAACTCTGATTACTAAAACTTCGGCTGGAACCGTCGTAACCGAGAAAAATGATGATGACGAAGATGTTGATACAGTTTCAAAGAGCTTCACGGGAAAAGTTTCCGGAGTCCTTAAAGGCTCTGATGTCGTTAACAGCATGTACTCATTTGTAATTGATAAGCGTACAGAACCTTATAAAGATAAAGATCCATTTAAGGATATGGATGGTGACAATAAGGGCATGTCATTCACATTCTGGGACGAAACCGAAGAGACAGAACAGGGAACTTCTTCTCAGAACGCAGTTCTCTATGTTAAAAACTTCAAGATTGCACAGACTGATTCTACTGCGCCGACAGTGGTCGTAAATCCGTTCTTCTGGGACAGTTCAGAACCAGGAGAGAACAGCCTCTATTATCCATGCACCGAGACTACAAATGAAACTACCGGTAAAGTAACTCGTACTTACGATACAAGCAAAGTTCTCGGACACATCGAACTTGAAGGTGATTTGTCGGCGACTACATTCCCGGAAGCGACTACAACCGGTGAGTTCGACCGTGACCCGAAAGTCTCCGGCAAAATCCGCTTCACTGGAACAGCTTATGACAACTTCAGGCTCGGTTCAATCTGGATCAAGTTTGATGATTACATAACAACTGCCGTGAAAGTTGCGGAATACAAGAATACCGCTGCTGCAAACCAACCGGCTGCAATGGAGTGGGTTGTTACAGATAAAACAATTGCAGACGGCTATGTATTCAAAGTCGAAGACACAACTCTGGATGAAAAGGGCAACAAAGCGTATTACGGTCACTATGACGATGAAGTATACTTTGGTCAGAAAGGTCACAAAGTCTACTGGACTCTCGACCTCGACACTGAAAAAATCAGCTCAAAGGCTAAGACTGATGTAAAACTCACCGTAACGGCAAAAGGTGCAATCGACAATAAGGAAACTGCTGCTGCTGAAACGAAACCTGGAACAGATGCCACAACCGGAGCAAGAATCGTAACCGACGGAACTACGAATGTGCCGAGCTACAGGATGGATGTCGTTCCGTATATTACCGCCATTCATACAGAAGACCGTACTCACAGCGGCTTGAAGGACAACAACATCCGTTCTGCAAGCGGTAAGTACAGCATTCTCAAAAAATCTTCTGATAGTGAGAATAAGATTACGGTAGAAGGCTTCAACTTCCATACGAAGACCGCAAACCTTAAAGCTAAGATTGCCGTAAACTCTCCGAATAGCACAAGTTCTGCTCCTTACGGTACTGGACTTCTTTCTACAACGGCGGACACAGCGGCAACAGGAACTCATCTTCTGGGACTTACAGTCACCGCAGGCTCTACGACAAATTCTTTCACAATTACTAACACCGGTATCTCAAGGAGCGGTTATCTCGAAGTCTTCTCTAACGGCGTGCGAACGCTCAACAACCTGAACAATAATAATGCTCACGGAAGTTTTGCATTCACAGGCGAAGAAGGAGCAATAGCAATCAATGATTACAAGAACATGCCGAACCGTGCAAATGAGGCAGACTTCTACACCACGAAGAATGTCAAACTCACGGACGACAGGTATCTGCGTGTGTTCGATATGAAGGATACGGGTATCAAGAACGGATATTATCCGGTAATGATGATGGGTCAGACGACTAAAAATCAGCAGCTCGTAACAACTGATAATCCTGTATTTGGTTATGTTGATTTGAATGGTATTAATTCGCTTGAACCAATGACTACATTCCAAGATCAGTGTTATCAACCGCAGCGTATGGAATATGATGTTTCTCAAGGTAAAGTCAGTTATATTGAATATCTGATTGGTGGTCTGTCATGGGATCAGATGGCTATGGCAAGAGATTCTTCTGGCAGATATATGCATGGAAGTGTATATAATTACGCAGGTGATGCAATCCATCTTGTTTATAACCGCTATGCTGAACAACACACTTGGACTTATCAAAATTTTTACAGATTTACTGATGGTTGGGGATATACATCAAAATATGATGGATATAGAGGAAATCAGGCCGAATCAACTGGAAATAATGCTATAACACTTGAAAAAACTAATTATGGTACTAATGGTACTTTAATTGGTCGTTATCAGGGTATGAAACTTAAGGTTAAAGGTGATTCTACATCAACTGCTGGTGCTGTTTATTACATGGCATATTTTGATGATAATACTACCGATAAAGAACTGATTTTCAGAACCTTTAATATTGGTTCAAATAATACAAGTCGTAGCCATCAGTTGAAGGATGGTTATACAAATCTCACGGAGCAGGCAACAGCTACAACCGTAACAGGTCGTATTAGAGCCGCCACAGGTGCTACCAAGTATCTTGATTTGGGTGTAACTTCAACTGGCTATGCAGTAATTGTCTACTACGACAAAAATGGTAATCTCCGATTAGTACATTCAGATTCTGCAGTTGATGGTTCTATAACGGGTACTACATTCTCTGCAACAAATGTAGAATTTACTCCATATATCGGTCAGTATGTCTCAATGGCAATTGATAGTGGCGACCATATTCATATTGCCGCATTTGATGCAAACAAGAGTACCTTGCGTTACATTTATCTGGAAGACTATTCAGACACTGAGCCAGATGAATATACTGTAGATGCCTCAACATCAGTCGGAAAATGGACTCAGATAAAGATTCATCCAACAAGCGGTAAGCCATACATTGCATACTACAACAATGCTGAAGACGGTCAGAAAGAGTCAATCAAACTGGCTTATCTGTCTGCTGCCGCAAGAGCAGATGGTTATGATGCAAACGATTATGCTACTGGCAGCTGGGAATACATGACCGTTCCAGCTCTTACTCCGCCTCAGGGTGGCGATGCGAAGTTCCAGGCAGTCTGTCTCGACTTCGACAGTGCAAACAGACCTGTAGTCGGCTACCTCGGAACAAACCTTGAGTTTGGCAAATGGCTGGACGAATAGACACCACAGGATGTGGTGTAAAAGCAAAGAGAGAATTTCTCTCTTAATGTTCAGCCCCAGCCGGGGAAAGCACACAGCCCGCAAGTGCGATTTTTCTGCACCTGCGGGCTGTGTGCTTTTCAAGGGCATTGTGGAAAGCTTCAGGTAGAAAATATAATCTGTGTAATCTGTGGTTTTAAATTATCCGTCGCCGCTTACCTCAGCACGCTTCCACGGATTCTTTTTACGAATTTTGCCTGACCTATCGAAAGGAGTTTTTCGTCGTGTTCGGGCATTACTTCCATCAAGACTGTTGCGTCAGTTCCTGTCTTTGTGACTGAAAGCGGAATTCCGACGATAATTCTGTCGTCAAACTGAAGCTCCACCATTGAATTGTTGGAAATCGAACCTTCTACGATGTGAAGTTTTCCTGAGAAATCCATTCCTCCAGCTTCGATCCGTTCAAATCTTACGCTGTCGGATCTGAGCTGTGCCGGAGAAAGTATGATTTTGTGCTGAATCCGCTCCAGAAGGCCTTCTTTTTTTTCCTGAGGAAGGTTGAGTTTTTCAAGTTCTGCCCGCATTGCCTCAAAATGCGCGGCCCTCTCTTCATCTGAAGTCGGTTTTGCTTCTTCATCAGCGTCAAACCTGTTGTTTTTTTGAGGTACTTCAAATTCCGGGAACCCAATGCTTTCGTAGTTTTTTTCCGGACTCTTGATTTTGCCGATGAAATCCAGTCCGCTTCGGGTGATGATGCTTGCGGCCTGCTCATCGCTTTCGACAGAAAGAAGGTAGATTCCCGGTGCAAGGGTTTCTGAAATAAAAGGCTTGATTGCAGGATTGTTCTCCGTGATTCCTGCATTTTCCGTGCTTACCCGGAGAATATATCCCTTGTAAATTGTTGCTGAAGAATAAGACCGGCTCCAGTCATCGACAGAAATCTCAAGGTTCTGCGGAATTTCGTAGGGAGAATATTTTTTTAGGAGGGAGAAAATTTTGTTTGCACCCAGTCCCGAGTCGAAGCCGTGCATTATTGACTTGCGGTTAATCTCAAAAACGGCTGCAGTATCAAAAGTCTTAAGTTCCATGAAATCCATGAGCGGTATCAGATTTTCAAGGGAAAGACCGGGCATCAGCGTTACGTTGAAAGCCGCATCCACACTCAGGCATTTTGGAGTATCCGTAAATTTTTCATTTTCGTCCAGAACAGTTCCCGAGACAAAAATCGCTTCGTTATGAATGTCAGTGCCTTTTTTTGCAAGAATTCCAAAAAGTGCGGCGCAGTCTATCAGCCTGTCCAGAACCGAGGATAAATCAGAGTCTTTTCCGGTAGTCTGGATTTCCTGTTCCCTTGCCCTGTTCAAAATTGCCGAGAATCTGGAGGTTGTCCCGAAATTCTGTGAAGAATATCCGTCTCCCTGGTCTTCTGAAATAAGGTATGCCAGTCTCAGAATTATGCTGCGTGAGAATCCGTCATGAGGAATTGAAGCCGCCACATCCAGAAGAAGCTTTGCCTGTTTCAAAAGAGAGCTTCTTGAAAAGCGCCCCTGACTTGCGACACAAAGATATGCGTACTGGAGGCGCTCATCCAAAAGCGAGAAGGCGAGGAATTTATTTTTATCGGTTTCGTAACCGCCAGGAATTTCCCGGATCAGCGAGAGATTTATGAAAGCTTTCGTGAGGTTAAAGAGAATTTCCTTCTTGCCGGGGAAAAGTCTTTCAATTTCGTTTTCGGTTCGTTTTTTGAAAGTTCCGTCAGCCTTGCAAAGATCCGGATTTTTATTGATGAAAGCAATGAAAGAAGCCAGAAGAAGGGGAGTCAGGGAGAATCCTGTTTCGTAAGAAAGCTGTGCGTATTCTGCCTTTTCGAGAAGAACTGACTGCCTTGTGTAGGGGGCAAGATCTTCTTCGAGATGCGGATTTATCAGAACAGTTGTCTTTCCTGTGGTTTTGTCGCTTTTTCTGTATAAAATCAGCCGTTCTTCAAGGTTCAGAAGGCGTTCGTAAAGGGCTGCAAAAGAAAAACTTCCTGAAAAAAATGAAAAAAGTTTTTCCTGTGTGGCATTTGAGATATATTTTACGGCAGAAATTATCTTTAAATCTGTTTCGCTCAGAAGGGAAATCAGTATTCTGCGGTTTTCCTCCCTTCGGAGGAAAGCTCCGAGTTCTTCGATTAGTTTCTGTTTGTTGAACGGAGTTTTTATTTCGCCCAGGTACATTCTTATAATCTCAAAGAAATGATTGTCGGGCAGAACGGCAATGCTTTCTCTCCAGTCGATGATTCTCTGTACACGCGGGTCTAAAGTCATAAAATTTCTCCTCAAAAATTAAATTATACTGAAGAAAAGATTCTTTCGGCAAGAGAATTTCCCGTTGATTTTTACGCGGAGTCTTAGTCTTATTGTTACCTGATTCCGGTTACGTCGCGCATCATTTCGTTGAGGTCGTATTCAATCGAGACTTTTCTGAATCCGGCGGCTTTGAAGAGTTCTGCCGTTTCTTCTGCATTATATTCTCCGGTCTCCATTATCAGAACACCGTTCGGATTTAAGTGCTCGTAACACTGCGGAACAAGTCTGCGTATCAGGGAAAGCCCGTCGTCCGTACCGCAGGCTTCTCCGTTTTCGTTTACGTCACCGTCAAGAGCCAGAAGCGGTTCGTTTCGTCCGTCCTTTAAAAGTTCAATGCTTTCTGAATGGGGAACATAAGGCGGGTTTGTGGCTATCAGGTCAAAAGATTTTGATATATTGGCGAAGAGGTTTGAAATCTGAAAACTGAAAGAAGAATTGAGGTTTTGCCGGTTTTTATCCTGATTTTCTGAGTCAAAAAGTCGTGATGCGTTTTTCCTTGCGACTTCGAGAGCTGCTTCACTTATATCTGCCATCGTGAGTGCGATTGATTTTCCGGCCGGAATGGACTTTGCGATTGAAAGACCGACGCAGCCGCTTCCCGTGCACATGTCGCATACTGTCGGGACTGCGTTAGTGTGAGCGCGGAATTTATCTTCAAGTGCGTCAAGCGAGAGTTCTACAAGAAGTTCCGTGTCCGGTTTTGGAATAAGCACGGCTGGCGTTACATAAAAATCCAGTCCGAAAAATTCTTTGTGGCCTGTGATGTAAGCGACCGGAAGCCCCGTTTTTCTTTTGTCTATTGCGGCAAGAAAAAGTTTTTCCTGGCTTTCATTGAGTTCTGTATCCCGATTTAAAAGAAGATGTGTTTTGTCAAGGCCAGTTATGAACTGAAGGAGAACGTCCGTGTCCAGAACCGGGGTAGGGGAAGAAGTGAGCGATGCTTTTCCGTAATTTTTTGCATTCTGAATCGTCATTTTCTTTGCTTTTATTCGCTTTCGTCGTCGTTTTCGTCTTCAGAAGCGTGCGGAGGAGTCTGATTCTGGCTGTCTTCTGCTTTTTTTGTTTTTTCCGCAGCCATTTCCTGCTCAGTTTTCTTTGAGTGACCGGTTATCGAGCCCTTAAAAACATCGCACAGAATTTTTACGGAAGAAGGTGCAGTCTCTTCGACTGGCGGCCCCTGGACGATTTGTTTGAGAACGACTTCAAAGCGGATTTTTTCGCCGAGAAGTTCAGACAGAAAATTTGAGATGTTCGCTGAATGTGAGTCGAGCTGCATCTTCAGAAAGGAAGAAGATACCTGTGTCGTTACGCTTCCTGAAGACCTTATCCAGTCCCCGGTCTGTAAAAGGGAACTTCCAATCATCGGATCCCTTACCGAAAGTTCCTTGATTGCAAGATTCCGGAAATCTGAGTCACTGCTGAATTGAGCAGGTTGTACAGGTGCCGCCGCTGTTTGTTGAGGCGGTACAGCTCCGCCGTAACTAAAAGATGGTGTCTGTGCCTGAGGGGATGCCTCGTCAGATCTCGGAACATCCGTAACCACCCGGTTGAGGTATGGATTTGCCGGATTCGGAGCATTTGCTGGTGCCTGAGAAGCGGATGTTTGCTGCAGGGCTGGCTGAGAAGGCTCAGACTGCGGAATTGAAATGAACTGACGCCTTGCCTGTGGAGCCGAAGCAGGGGTACTGAGCGTAGTCGAAGTACCCTGCATTAAAAGCGATTTTGCCTCGTCTACAGCCTTTTTGACTTCGGCCGGAGAAACATACTGAGAAAGCCAGCTCAATCTTGAGAATGCGAGTTCCAGTTCGTAGCGCGGTGAAAGAGAGTATCGGATATCGCGGTAAAGCTGGAGAAGAATTGAAAGCGCCCGCTCAAGTTGAACGGGATTCCAGGCCTTCAAAACTGTCTGTGAATATCTGTCGTATGACTGTCCGAGCAGCGCTTCTTTTGTGATTCCTGCGCGGATCAGAAGGAGGGAGCGAAGATAGTCGGTGCAGTTTACGATGAACTGCTCGATTGAGACGCCGTTCTGTAAAAATTCGTCGATTTTAAGGAGCGCATCCTGGCATTTATTCTGGGCTGCATCCTCAAAAATGGCGTTGAGCCTGTCCACTCCAACGAGACCGAGCTTGTCGCGGATTTTGTCGTATGTGATGTGGTCGCCGGAAAAAGCTGCAACCTGGTCGAAAAGCGTGTAAGCGTCACGGACTGAGCCGGTGGATTCGCGCGCGACCCAGTAAAGTGCTTCGTCATCGGCCTTGATATTGATTTCAGCGGCTGCCTCAGCAAGAAGCTGCTTGACCCGCTCAATCGGAACGAGCCTGAAATTGAACTGCTGGCAGCGGGATTTAATTGTAGCCGGAACTTTCTGTAACTCGGTTGTTGCAAAGATAAAAATGCAGTATGCCGGTGGTTCTTCGATTGTTTTGAGCAGGGCGTTGAAAGCCGAGGTCGAAAGCATATGGACCTCGTCGATGATGTAAATTTTGTAGCGCGAGCCCTGCGGTGGAAAAAGGATTTCGTCCTTAATCTGGCGGACGTCGTTTACAGAAGTGTTTGACGCACCGTCGATTTCGATTACGTCTGTGCTTGTGCCCTTTGTGATTTCAAGACACTGCTGGCACTGTCCGCACGGGGTAGCAGTAGGACCGTTCGCGCAGTTGAGTGCTTTTGCGAGGATTCGTGCGGTTGATGTCTTACCGCAGCCACGGGGGCCGGAAAAAAGATACGCATGAGCTATTTTCTGAGACTGAATTGCGTTTTTTAGTGTTTCGGCAACAAATTCCTGACCTGCAAGGGCTTCAAAAGCCTGCGGACGACGACGGGTCGCGGTTACTTCATAAGACATAGGGGTATTTTACTTAAAAAAACTGATTGTTACAATTAGATAATTAAAGAACTCTTGTAAATTGCAAAACCCGTCATTCTGCCTATTGCATAAAAATTATTGTCATACTAAATTACTAGGTAATATTTCAGAGTAATCGGAGGCTTTTATGAAAAAAGTTTTTCTTTTGATTGCGGCAATTGCTTCGCTTTCATTTATGTCGTGTGAAAAAAATATTAAGGAACTTCGGGTTTATTCAATCATTCACGATGAAGAAACAGAGGCCCTTACAAAACTCTTTACCGAAAAAACGGGAATTCCTGTCACTTATTTAAGGGCGACCACCGGAGAACTCGTGAACCGGGTTATCACTGAAAAAGACGATCCTATGGCAGACATCCTTCTCGGCGGCGCTTCAAGCTATCATATTCAGGCTGCGAAGGAAGGTGCGCTTGAAAGTTACGCTTCTCCGCTCGCAAAAAATCTTCCGTCTTATGCTGTCTCTTCCGACAATACCTGGACAGGATTCTGCGTTCTTCTGCTTGGAATCGGCGTGAACGAAAAGCGTTTTGCCGAAAAATTTCCGACTGTTCCGTTCCCCTTCACATGGGAAGACCTCCTCAATCCAGAATTTAAGGGCGAAATCGTTATGACTAATCCTGTCGCTTCGAGCACAGGTTATCTCTTCGTTCAGAATCAGCTTCAGAGACTTGGTGATGAAAAAGGCTGGGAGTATCTTCTTGAGCTTTCAAAAAATATCGGTCAGTTCCCGGATTCAGGAAGCGCTCCTGCAAAACTTCTCGGAACCGGAGAATATACAATCGGCATTTCATATCTCCATGCGCTCGCAAAATACAGGGCCCAGGGCTTTGAACTGAAATCTGTTGCACCTCCGAAATCTGCCGGGGACGTTGACTGCGTTTCAATTCTGAAGAATTCAAAAAATCTCAGTGCTGCAAAGAAATTCGTTGATTTTATGCTTTCAAAAGAAGCTCAGGATCTGATGAGTTCGCTCACATTCACGACTCCTGTAAATACTGAGGCTGTCGCACCTGAGGGAGCCGTCTATATCCAGGATATTGATTTGATTGACTATGACGTTCAGAAAGCATCAGTTGAAAAGGATGCCGTTCTCGAAAAATGGAGCAAGTCAGTTAAATAATAATGTCTGTTTTCCCCGCTCTGCCAGCAAAAAAAGATAAAACGATGATTCTTCTCTATCTTTCTGTGATTTTTGTGGTAACGGCGGGGATTGTTTTTCCTCTTCTTTTCGTACTTTTATCCCCATCTTTAAAAGATTTTGTCAAAGTCTTTACTTCTGATGTATGGCTTTCAGCTATGCGGAATACCGTCCTTGAATGTGTCTGCTCGACGAGTCTTTCTGTTCTTGTCGGCTACCTTTTTGCCTACGCTGTAATCAAGGCTGACATTCCTTTCAAAAAGATTTTCGGTTTTATCCCGGTCCTGCACCTTATGACTCCTCCTTTTGTCGGCGGACTTTCCTTCATCCTTCTTTTCGGCCGTCAGGGATTTTTCACTCATACGCTTCTCGGCCTTGATATAAGTCTTTACGGCTTTCAGGGGCTTCTGATTGCACAGACTCTGTGTTTTTTTCCGATTGCGTATCTGATTTGTGCCCAGGTGTTAAAACGTGTTCCGCCGAGCCTTGAGCAGGCTGCCCGTGCGATGGGAGCGTCAAAGGCACGGATTGCGCTTACGGTGACGCTTCCTCTCTGCGCGAACGGAATAATTTCGGCAGCACTTTTTATTGCGGTCTCGGTCCTCAGTGATTTCGGAAACCCGATGATTGTCGCCGGGCGTTTCAGGGTCCTTGCGGTTGAGGTCTACACCCAGCTCACCGGCTGGATAAATGCGGGCACAAGCTGTGTTCTGGGACTCGTTCTGGTTCTTCCTTCAGTGGTTCTTTTTATCCTTCAGAATGTGATGAGCAGAAAGCAGCTTGAAAAACTTGCTACGGTCGGCTCGAAGTCTTCGCCTCTTCCTGAAAAAAAATCATCTCCAGTCACAAGAATCCTTCTTTTCATTTTCTGTCTTTTTATCTCGCTTCTGATTTTGGCGCAGTTCCTTTCAATTCTGGCAGGCTCGTTTCAGAAAATCTGGGGTGTCAATCCGAAATTCACCCTTGATCACTTCAAGATGATGGGAAAATTTACCCGGGAACTCACAAATTCCATTGGGTTCGCCTTCATTGCGGCCGTTTTCAGCACGCTTATTGCAAGTCTTTCCGTGTTTTTTGTTTCGAGAACAAATATGCCGTTAAAAAAATATCTTGATTCATGCGTTCAGATTCCTGCTGCCGTTCCGGGAAGCCTTTTCGGTCTTGCGCTTTCCCTTACGGCTGCCCGCCTTCATATTCATGCTTCGGGCTTTATGATAGTTCTTGCGATGACAGTCGCATTCATGCCTTTTTCGTACAGAATTATATCAACGGTCTTTTCTCAGATAAAAACAACCCTGGATGACGGAGCCCGCTCTCTTGGAGCCGGAAAAATGCAGGTCTTTACGACAGTTCTTGCACCGCTGGGGGCCGGAGGAATTTTTTCTTCGTTTATTTATGATTTTGTGCGCGGAGTCGGAACGATAAGTTCGGTGATTTTTCTTGTTTCATTTAAGACTCCGCTTGCTTCGATAAAAATTTTAAATCTTGCCGAGCAGGGAGAATGGGGAAAAGCCGCCGCTCTTGCGACGATTCTCACCACGCTCACTTTTGCCCTGCTCTTTACCGGAAAAATTATAACGCGCCGACAAGTTTCGCAATCAGGGCCATTCTGACGTACATTCCGTACTTAACCTGCTTGAAGTATGCGGCTCTCGGGTCGTCGTCCACTTCCGGGGCGATTTCGTTTACTCGCGGGAGCGGGTGCAGAACAATCATGTTTTTTCGTGCAAGGCTCATTTTCTGGTTGTCAAGAATGTAGCTGTCCTTGAGCCGGATGTAGTCCTGTTCGTTGAAGAACCTCTCTTTCTGAACACGGGTCATATAAAGAATGTCGAGGTCACCGATTACGCTTTCGAGCCGTTCTGCCGTGGTGTATTCGATCCCGGCTTCGTTAAGCTCCTGCGTGACGTATTCAGGAACCTGAAGTTCGTTCGGACTGATAAAGATGTATTTGTTGTTCTTGTAGCGGCTCATTGCCTCTGCGAGAGAGTGAACCGTGCGGCCGAATTTGAGGTCGCCGCAGAAACCGATTGTGTGGCCTTCAAAGCCGCCCTGAAGCGCGCGGATTGTGAGCATGTCTGTGAGCGTTTGCGTCGGGTGGTAGTGACCGCCGTCTCCTGCGTTGATAATCGGGCAGTTTGAGTACTGGCTTGCGACCAGAGCTGCACCTTCTTTCGGATTTCGCATTGCGATTACGTCAACATATGAAGAGACTGTGCGGATTGTGTCCGAAAGAGACTCACCTTTTGCCGTGGAAGAATTGGCCGCATCAGAAAAACCTTCGACAGCCCCGCCTAGATGAAGCATTGCAGCCTCGAAAGAAAGACGCGTGCGTGTGCTCGGCTCAAAAAAAAGTGTCGCAAGAATTTTCCCACGACACACATCAGAAAAAGAATTCGGATCAACAATAATCTGCTCTGCAAGTGCACAGATTTCGTCGATTTCAGAAACTGTCAGATCATTCGGTTTTATTAAATTTCTTCCCTTTAACATATTTTGATTTTAGCATATAATCCAATCTATGGAAATGGGAAATAAGAGTTATTACGCTGATAATATCCGTGCTTTTGACGCAAAAATTGAGGCTCAGAAAATTGCGTTCTCTCCGATGACCTTTCAGGCGCTCCGCGCATTGATTGAACTAGGTCTTTTAAAAAGAATCTCAGATGCCGGTGATGACGGCATTTCTATAAAAGAACTTTCTGCTGATTCCGGTATCTCTGAATACGGGGTCGGCGTTCTCTGTGAAATGGCTCTCGGAATGGGAGTTATAAAAATCAATTCAACTTCAGACGAAGAAGCTGACGGACAGTCCGGGCTTGGAAAGCTTATTCTCGGAAAAATCGGCTGGTTTCTGCTCGAAGATGAATGCACACGGGTCAATTTTAACTTCACGAACGATATCTGCTACAAAGGCGCTTTCAATCTCCTTGAGTCCGTAAAGAACGGAAAGCCGGAAGGACTCAAAGTTTTCGGAGACAAATGGACTACCGTCTACGAGGCTCTCTCAAGCCTGCCAGAACGCGAAAAAAAATCCTGGTTTGAGTTCGATCATTTCTATTCAGATGTCGCATTTCCTGAGGCGCTTCCGATTGTTTACGCAAAAAAGCCGAAAAACCTCTTTGATATCGGCGGAAACACAGCAAAGTGGGCAATCGCAAGCTGTAAATACGATCCGGATGTCCATGTTACGATTGTTGATTTGCCTGGTCAGACCGCCGTTGCTGAAAAAAACGCAGCAGAAGCGGGATTTTCCGACAGAATCAGTTTCGTCAGCGGAAATGTCCTCGATACAGAAACAAAACTTCCGGCCGGGGCAAATGCCGTCTGGATGAGTCAGTTTCTCGACTGCTTCAGCCTTCATCAGATTACGAAGATTCTTACAAAAATCTACAATTCTGTGGACGAAAACTGCGATATCTTCGTTATGGAGCCTTTGTGGGACATGCAGAAGTTCGAGGGCGAAAGTTACGCGCTTCAGGCAACAAGTCTCTACTTTA
Source organism: Treponema sp. (assembly GCA_017395545.1). Lineage (GTDB taxonomy): Bacteria > Spirochaetota > Spirochaetia > Treponematales > Treponemataceae > Treponema_D. The sequence goes on from JAFPUF010000130.1 coordinate 66,308, forward strand.
CCTGCATTGCCAACGGAAACAGCAAGATGTATCGCTACGGCGAGCTCGTAGAAGCAATTGAAAAAGCAGGTTTCCAGCTGGTAACTGCGCACCACAATCTCGGCAGTAATTTTTACTCAATTCTTAATTTCAGAAAAAAATAAACCACAGTTTTCACAGATGTCACAGATTAAATATTTTATCTGAGTAATCTGTGCTCTCTGTGAGAAATTTAGAAATTATGAAGATATTTATAACGAAATTCGCATTGTACCAGCCTTCTCCTGAAAATCCTTCTGAGCAGCCTAAGCTTGAATATGTTGATTCGCTTTTCCGGCGGCGGCTTTCTCAGATTACGCGCATGACGATTGAGGCGGTTCACGGCCTTCTGAAAGAAGATGAATCCGCTCAGAAAATCCTTCAAATGAAGCTTTGTTTCGCTTCGTTCCGGGGCGAGATTGCCCGCCAACTCAAAATAAACCGCGGGCTTATCGAAGACGCCAGTGTCATGCCGGCACCGTTCTCGCTTTCGGTTTTTAATACGCCTCCCGCCGCCACGACGATTGCTCTTGGAATGAAGGCGGGTTATACTGCGATTTATCCGTCTGAGGACGATTTTTCCTCTGCCCTGATTGCCGCTGCCAGTTCCGTTTTGTCCAGCTCAGAAAAAAACATAATTTTTGCCTATGCTGACGAAAAAATTCCTGAAGAATATAAAAATGTCAAAGGATACAGCGAAACTCTTCCGCTTTCGTTTGCCTGCGTTCTTTCGGGCGAAAAATCCGCCGGCGCTGTCGAAATCGATCTGAGTGCAGAGAATCTGAAAAAAATCGCAGCTACCCCGGACTTATTCCTGAGTTTTCTGAAAAGTGCTGAGTAATTGCGGCTCCTGGCTATCGAAAGGTAAAAGTGATAGTCAGTTCTTCTAAAATTCTGTCATAATTGAAAAATATTATTTTTTGTTATAAAATCGCCTATAATTTTTTTGGGGAATAATCTGAATGGAAAAGAAAAGAGTCGTAGTTACAGGCTGGGGAATTGTCAGTGCGCTTGGAAGAGACTGGCAAACTATACTCAAGAATCTCAAGGCAAAAAAGAATTTCGTAAAATACATGCCTGAATGGGACGAAAAATTTCCCCTTATGAACACCCGTCTCTGTGCGCCCGTTGAATTTGAAATCGACAAGACAAAATATTCTCGAAAAGATATCCGCGGAATGGGACGCGTCGCCCAGATGGCACTTACTGCAACCGATGCTGCTCTATCAGATGCCGGCCTTCTCGGTTGTGAGGAAATCACTCAGGGACGAACAGGTCTTGCTTACGGCTCTTCAATCGGAAGTGTCGATCCCCTTATGGACATGTACTCAATGCTCGTCACAAACGACACGAGCAAGGTCAGCTCAACGACATACATCAAGTCGATGCCACAGACATGCGCGTGTAACCTCGAAGTCTACTATCATCTTACGGGGCGCATCATCACGACGAATACTGCCTGCACTTCCGGAAGCCAGTCAATCGGCTACGCTTACGAAACAATTCAGGCTGGCAAACAGGACATTATGATTGCCGGTGGTGCCGAAGAATTCTGCACGATGGACACTGCAACTTTCGACACCCTTTTCTCAACCTCAACGAAAAACAGCACTCCGGCTCTTACACCGAGCGCTTACGATAAAAATCGTGACGGCCTGGTCCTTGGAGAGGGAGCTGCCACCCTTATTCTCGAAGAATATGAGCATGCGAAAGCCCGCGGTGCAAAAATCTACGCAGAAATCGTCGGGTTCGGAACTACGACCGACGGAACTCACATAACATCCCCGAACAGACCGACAATTGCCCGTGCCCTTGAGCTTGCCCTCGAAGACGCAAATCTTTCTCCTGATCAAATCGGCTACATCAATACGCACGGAACGAGCACAATTTCCGGAGACATCACCGAAGCAAATGCGACTTACGATGTCTTCAAAAGACCAGTCCCGGTCTCTACCGTAAAAAATTACATAGGACACACTCTGGGTGCCTGCGGTGCGATTGAATCACTCCTTTCCATTCAGATGATGAACGAAGGCTGGTTCCTTCCGAACATTAATCTTTCTGAAGTTGACCCGAAATGCGCACCTCTCGACTATATTACCGGTGACGGCCGCGAAATCCAGACAGATTATGTAATGAACAACAACTTTGCTTTCGGCGGAATCAACACGAGCCTGATTTTCAAAAAAATATAGTTGAAAGCGCACAGATTTTGCGTTAAAATAATTTTTAAGATTTTCTTAATCAAATGGAGAATAATATGAAAAAAATTATTGCACTTCTGGTCGCTGGTCTCGCACTGGCTGGCAGCGTTTTTGCGGAGATACCCACTTTCAACGACGAAAAAGCATGGGTCGTTGACACAAGCCTTTATTCAGGCAATATGAAATCAAATGTTGTCGTAACAAACGTTTCTTCTGTTGCGGCAAATTTTGACATCATTGTTTTTGCTTACGACGAAGCCAACAAAACCTGGACTCAGTTCGGTCAGGGACACATCAAGGATCTGGGCGATGTCGTTACAATCAAGTCTTTGAACAAAAAAATCATCAAACTTGAGAATTATAAATATCTCGCAGTAAAACCGTCTGCAGACAATCCTTTCAGATACAGCGGTGCAAAGGGAGGCAACGATTTCCATGTATTCATCTACGATGACCGCGTAATCGACGAGTCTCACAACAAGGTTTTCGACACTTCAATGCTCCCGACTTTCACAGGCTCTCTCCGTGTAGTTGCCGGTCCGGATTTGCGTTCTGCAGCTTCTTTCAAAATCCTCGTTTACAATGACGAGAACGAAGAAGACAAATCAGGCACAATCGCTATCCTTACAAAACCGAAGGATAAAAAATCATTCGAGGCTACTGCAAAGGGCCAGAAATACAACCTCTTCAAATTCGTAAAGATTATTTCCCGCGAAGAGAAAGATTTCAAATACACAGTAAACGTCGAGAAAAACGACCTCGTTATCACTGTAAACACCCTGTAGTCTGAACACCGGGCAAAAAAAAACCGTGCATGCTCCCGAAAATCTCCGGGAATGTACGGCATTTTTTTTGCTTTTGGGAAAATTCTGAAAAACTATCTTCCCCGGTCCGCTTTGTTATCTGGAACTATTATTGCGTCAATCATTACGCCTTTTTCGGCTGATTTCTGAGCTACAAAATCTTTTGTGTACTTTCCGCTTCCCCTTGGTGTCGGGTGGGGTTCTGCATCTCCAATCAGAATAATTTTTCTTTCTGCATCTTCCCGCCATTTGTAATATTCTAGAGATGCGAAAAGTGCCTCGTAAACCGCTTCCGGAATGTCACCGCCTTCAGTTCCGTGAATATAAAATCCGCTCAGGTTTTTCTTCAGTTTCTGGACGTCGTTTGTGAATTCAAATTTCTTAACAGGAAGATCCATCCATTTGTAGGTGTCACCGTAATCACGGTAAAGAAGAAGGCCCATCCTCAGGCTCTTAAATTCTTTTACTTTTTCAATCAGCTCAGGAATCCAGACATTTCGGAGAGTCTGAATATCATCCTTCATGCTTCCGGTCGTATCAATCGCAAATACGACATCGGCGCAGTCTTTGTTTTTTATTCTGTCAAGGGCGGCCATAATGTCATCCGGCAGGGTTTCCGGACCTTTTGAATAGACCATCTCGCCGCCACCGAATGCCGCGATATTCTTAAAAGTCTCCGCTGCCTCGGGGTTGTAGTCATCCGTAAGAATGATTTCTTCGTCTTTATCTTCCGGAGGGGGCGGGGAAACTTTGTCCTTTTCTTTGACCGGAACTTCCTTTACCGGAGGAACTTCCATATCCTTGACTTTCGGTTCAACTAAAGGCTCTTCTTTAGGAATTGATTTTTTTGTATTTTCTTTCGGTAAAAGCGGCTTTGTTTTTGCGGGGGCTTTTCCCAGGTCGAACATGAAGGGGTTGTCCGCATAATCGCCGGTGTAATCGCCGTATTTTTTTTCAAATGAGCGGATGTTTATGAAAGTTCCCCGTCCGATTTTTACAATGCCGTTCCTTGACCACGGGTAGCCGTAAGCAATTTCAGAGGGGATGAAAATATGAAAAGCCTCGCCGAAAATATCGTCTTTTTCAGGGGTGGAGTCCATGAGCGGGTATTTTGCGCCTTCAGATTTAAGAATTTCTCCGTTCAGATACCGGATTTCATCTCCGTTTATGGGGTTGTATTCAAGCGCACGGTAAGCGTAGTTATCGACTTTTCCTTCGGGATCCCGCGTTGTCTCAACGAGCATGACAGATTCAATGCGAGTTTTTTTTCTGATGTAAAGGTGATAGCCTTTTGCAGATTCAAAATTCGCTCCGCTGTCGTAAACCAGACGCAAATCTTCTTTATGAATCAAAATATCTTCAGCGGCAAAGGCCGTGGAAGCCGAGAATACCAGAAAAATTGATAAAACCGCTAAATATAAATTTTTGTTCATCTCTTAATTTTCGGCAGGTTATGGGTTGAATTCATAAAATTCTGTGATATAATTTTAAGGAATTAGTAACAGGTAAATTGTGCCGTTTCGTAAAATAAAACGGCAATTTTTTACATCGTATGGCTGACATCAACATTAACGAAACAGAATTTACTTCTGTCGATATAAACGAATTCTTTGACTCTAAAAGCTCACCAAAAGAAGATAACGGCCCTGTTGATACAGGAATTGTCGTCTTTACGGAACAACAGCGCACTCTTATAAAAACCATTCACAGTTTTCTTCTAGATTCAAACAGCGAGCAGCTCGAGCCGTTCAATAAGCGGATTAACGATCTCAAAGAGCTCGCCTCTGCAATCGCGGCTTTCCCTTCGCTTCTGGAGCGCACGAACCTTACGGGCGGCATGCGAACTCCGACATCACTTATTGATTCTTTGATAAACTCGAACCGTGAGGGAGATACAACCCTTCAGCTGCCTTCAAAAGCTACACTGGGCAAGGGCTTCCTTGTTGCAAAACTTCACACATTCTCTTCCCTCGAAAAAATTGCGAATTCTGTAAAACTCGACCCGAAACTTGTGTCTCAAATCCATGACGAAACGATTTCTATGATGTTCCTTCTTCTTGCCGAAGACGTCTACCTCAATCTTATCAGGGATTCAAGTCTTTCTCTTGATTCCCGCCGGCAGCTGGCACTTTCGCTTCTTCTGCTCTGGGAACACCGTGCGGATCAGAACATCTCCGACATTTCTCCTGTCCTTCAGTCCGTATGGAAAGCACGCACGCGCCTTGCTCCTGCGTTCGGAACAATGATGGGAACGAGCGAACTGATTATGATTTCGTTCCAGATGGACGATACATGGGCGGACTTCATCAAGACAAAACTCGGTGACAAAGGCGTAAACCAGGCAATGGAAGAATTCCTGTTCGGAATCTCTTCCGAGCAGATTTTAAAACTCAAGAATATTCTGCGCGAAAAAGGAATTGCCGCAATCGGCCGTAATGAAGTCTCAACTTTCCTTGGAACCGACGTTAAAACCAATGTTGGTGAAGATTACCGTGATTTTTACCAGCAGTATTCTTTACGAAGGGATAATGCCCGTGCACGAAAAAGGCTTGATTTACCGGGCCCCCACAAAACCCTTGAAGACTATTTCATTTCTTTCGTAATGGAAAAAAACCGCGAAAAGCAGGCGAATGACAACGCCGTAAAAACCCTCGCTGCAAACGAAGAATAGTTTTCATCTTTCTCTTTGCTCCTCTTGAATTCTTTTTTAATATCTGATATATTCACGGAACTTACGGATTCTTCGGTAGTGAGGAGGTGAAAAAGATATGGCAACAATTATGGTTGAAGACAACGAAAATCTCGAAAAAGCAATCAAACGCTTCAAGAGAATGGTCGAAAAAGAAGGCATCATCCGCGAATACAAAAAGCGCGAATATTACGAAAAGCCGTCTACAATCCTTAACCGCAAGAACAAAACACTTCAGCGCAAAATGATGAAGAAAACACGCAGATCACACGATTCACGCTCTGCTTACTAATCTTGCAAACCAAAGCCTTCGCAAAACGCGGGGGCTTTTTTATTATGAAAAAAAATCGTTTTTTATTCTTCAGTTTCTGTTTTTTAATTCTCTTTTCCCTTTTTTCCTGCGCTACGAGCGGGAATATAGCAGGAAACGGTGAGACAGAAAATGAAACCACCGGAAAAACCTGTCTTCCTTCTGAATCTGAAATCTCCTGGAAAAAAATTGACGGGATTCCTTTTGCCGAATACTTTTATTTTGAAAATAAATATTATCCAGTCCGCTGGCATTGCGTAAAAATCAACCTTGAATGCGAAAAATTAACAGTTGTTACATATCCTGCATCGGAAAATGACTTTGCCCGGAGAATCAGACAGAAATCCGGCATTTTAAAAGGAATTACGATAAAAAAATTTTCAGAAATGTCACATGCGCTCATCTGCGTGAACACAACTCCGTTCGAGAGGCATTCGTATTTTTCATCTGACCGGAAAATCAGCGGGCTTCATTCTGCAGAAAAAAAGATTCTGTCGCCACCGGTCGCAAAGTACAGTGCGGTCTGTTTTTCTAAAAATCCTGAAGACACCGGCTATACGGCAAAAATTCTTAAAAGTCAGAAAAATCAGGATTATTCTTCATACGATTTTTCTTTCGGAGGCTTTTTTCAAATTCTTACAGACGGAAAAAAAGAAGAATTCAAGGCGGCCTCAAACGATTCAAGGACTGCGATGGGAGTGAGTAAGGACGGAAAAACACTCTATCTTCTCGTGGTGGAAGGTGAGAAGCAAAAATACAGCAGAGGGCTTTCTTTTCAGGAATGCGCGGATATTTTTATCAGGCTTGGAGCAGACAACGCACTTCAGATGGACGGGGGCGGATCCGCATCGCTTTTCATAAACGGAGAAAATGTGCTTTCCTACAGAAAATTCAGAAAAAACGCCGCTTTTGCGGGTTTCGGGGTGTGCGCTGATTCTGACTGAGCTGTCAGACAGGCAGACTTTTTCGTCTTGTTACTTATTATTTATTACTTTATACTTTGCTGTATGGTACAGGTCAGCAGTGTCGAAAACGGTTCAGTTTTGCCGCAGTTTTATACGAATTATCTTGAAGGGAAAAGGCATCTTGCTCAGGAAGAAATCGAAATCTTAAAAAAAGCGAACAAGAATTCTGATTCTACATGGCAGAATGTGTGGGTCTCCAAAAATTTTGACCCGTTGCTCGTCTCGAACTGCGAAATTCACGGTTTTCTTGTGATTGGCCTGCTCTCAAATGTCACTTTAAAGTACCACGACCTTGCGCTCACTGCCGGGCTTTACGATTCATACCTTGAAAATGCCGTAATAGGTGATAATTCTGTAGTCCGCAACGTAAAATATCTCTCAAACTACAAAATCGGTAACAGAAACATTCTTTTCAACATTCAGGAAATGAGTGCGACAAATCATTCAAAATTCGGAAACGGTATTCTTAAAGAAGGCGAGCCGGAATCAAACCGCATCTGGATTGGCGTCGGAAATGAAAATGACGGGCGTGCAGTCCTTGCTTTTGAGGGGATGACCACGGCGGACGCATATATCTGGGCAAAATACAGGGACGATCAGAATCTTCTGGCAAGATTTTCTGAGATTACCGGGAACGCTTTTTCTAAAGAACTCAACACTTATGGAATTACTGAAGATGATGTCGTAATAAAAAACACAACACTGTTGAAAGATGCCAAAATCGGAAATTCCACATACATAAAAGGGGCTTTTAAACTCAAGAATATTACGATTCTCTCTTCTGAGGACGAACCGAGCCAGATAGGTGAGGGCGTTGAGATGGTCAACGGAATTATGAATCCCGGTTCAAAAGCCTTCTATCAGGCGGTTGCGGTGCGCTTTGTTATCGGCCGTAACTGCCAGCTCAAATACGGCGCACGGCTTTTAAATTCTATTCTCGGGGACAATTCTACAGTTTCCTGCTGCGAACTTTTAAACAACCTGATTTTCCCTTTCCACGAACAGCATCACAATTCTTCGTTCCTGATTGCGTCAATTCTTGGCGGACAGAGTAACATCGCTTCCGGTGCCACAATCGGTTCAAATCACAACTCCCGCGCTGCTGACGGTGAGATGTATGCAGGACGAGGCTTCTGGCCGGGGCTTTGTTCCGACTTCAAGCACAATTCCCGCTTCGCAAGTTTTACGCTTATCTCAAAAGGTTCCTATCAGAACGAGCTTAACATTGTCTATCCGTTCTCGCTTGTCGCAAGCAACGGCCCGTACCAGCCGGTCACGATTATTCCCGCTTACTGGTTTATGTACAATATGTACGCCGTCGCGCGCAACAAGGCAAAATTTGAAAAACGCGACAAACGGGTTGTAAAAGTCCAGAATATTGAGATGGATCCACTCGCTCCAGACACGATTCAGGAAGTTGAAGTTGCCCTGAGACGGATTATCGAGCTTACCGCGGACTATCTTGTAGCCGTAAAAAATCAAGAAATTCTTAAAGCCCTGAAAATTTACGGACGACGAAGCAATGAATTCTACCAGACGGCGAAAGATTATCTTCATCAGAATCCGGACGCAGGTTTTACTCTCAACGACAAGAGTTCCCAGAAAAAATTCGGGGCGCTCATTTTAAAACCTGTTAGAGCTTATAAAACTTACCGCCGGATTGTAAAATATTTTGCTGCCAGAACCCTGTGTGAATACTGCGGCAGACAGAAAATAACGAGCCTTTCATATTCTGACATAAAAAGAATCTCGGAACTGCCGCTTTTCCTTGACTGGGTGAATGCCGGCGGGCAAATTATTCCTCAGAAAAAACTGGAACAGCTTTTTGATATGATAAAGAACCTCACTGTAAACAGCTGGGACGAAATCCACAAATTCTACGATGAATGTCAGGAGCACTATGAAGACTATAAAGCCGCCTATGCGCTGAATGCTCTTGAAAAACTGTATTCCCGCCCGATTTCTGAATTCGACGAGAAAATTTTTGAGGATATTCTCGAAGACGTAAAGATTGCGAACAGGGATATGTACGATGCGACATTGATTTCCAGAATGAAAGATTTTGACGATGAATTCCGCATGCAGACTTTCCGTAACGCGCGCGAAATGAACGCTGTTTTGGGCAGCTTCACCGACAACGAATTTATCGTCACGATGAAGGAGCAGGCCGGCAGCCTTGAAAAGCAGATTGACCTTCTGTTCTCTCAGCTTATATAAAAAATTCTGGAAATTTTTCTGAACCCTGCAACTTTATTTTTTTTCTCGTGTCTAATATAGTATCAAAATATCTTTTTCTGCCTTTTACAGGCAATTTTTTTGAGGTTTTTCTAAAATGAACTTATACGCTGATTTTGTAGAGAACGGAACTGAATTTACAAATTACGAAGACTTAAAAAACAACTTTAAAATCAAAATACCGGAGAATTTTAATTTTTCTTACGATGTAATCGATAAATACGAAAAGTTAGCTCCGAAAAAGCGTGCTCTTGTATGGTGTGACGACACAGGCGCAGAAAGAACTTTCACTTTCGAGGATATTGCCCGTGAAAGCCGGCGGACTGCGAATTATCTTGTCTCCAAGGGAATCAAAAAAGGTGATGCCGTAATGCTCATCCTGCGCCGTAAATACGAATTCTGGTTTTTTATCACGGCACTTCACAGAATCGGAGCAATCGCAGTTCCTGCCACAAACCAGCTCCTTCAGAAAGACATCGAGTACCGCACGAATGCTGCAAAAATCAAAATGATTGTCTCTTATGACGATTTGATTCAGAGCGAAATTGAAAAGGCCATGCCGAAATCTCCGAGCGTAAAATACCTTGTTACTGTTGATTCACCGAAAGAAGGCTGGATTTCTTATAACAGCGAAATTTCATCATTCGGAACTGACTTCCCGAGACCACAGGGTGAACTTGCAACATGCAATGACGATGTAATGCTCCTTTATTTTACTTCCGGAACTTCAGGCTATCCGAAGATGGTCGTTCATAACTTCGTATATCCGCTCGGTCATATCGTAACTGCAAAATACTGGCAGAATGTAATCGATGACGGACTTCATCTTACTGTCGCTGAGACTGGATGGGCAAAATCTGTCTGGGGAAAACTTTACGGACAGTGGATCTGCGGTTCTGCAGTTTTCGCATACGACATGATTCAGTTTAAGCCCGGCGTTCTTCTTAAGAAAGTTGAGCAGTACAAAGTCACGACTTTCTGTGCTCCTCCGACGGTTTACAACTATCTGGTGCGCGCTGATATCAAAAAATTCGATCTTTCTTCCCTTAAGCACCTTACGACTGCCGGTGAAGCCCTCAACCCTGAGGTTTTCAAAAAAGTTTATGAGGCGCTCGGCCTTAAAATGTGCGAGGGGTATGGTCAGACAGAATCAACCGTCATCGCAGGAACTTTCCCTGGCGTGGAGCCAAAACCGGGCTCAATGGGAAAACCTTCTCCATGTTATGATGTTTCGATTGTCCGGCCTGACGGAACGAAATGTAATCCGAACGAGCAGGGCTCAATTGTCATCAGTCTGGACAAATCCCGCCCGTGCGGCCTTTTCTCAGGCTACTTTCACGACGAAGAAAAAACAAAGTCTGTTTTTGAGGACAATAAATACCTCACAGGCGATACAGCTTATTATGACGAGGACGGCTACATCTGGTTTGTCGGCCGTGATGACGATGTAATCAAGAGTTCCGGATACCGTGTCTCACCTTTTGAAATTGAGAGTATCCTGCAGGAGCACCCGGCTGTCCTTGAGTGCGCCGTAACGGGCGTTCCGGATCCGCGCCGTGGTCAGGCAATCAAGGCAACAATCGTACTCACAAAACTCTATGAAGCAAGCGAGCAGCTTCGCATCTCAATTCTTGACTGGATGAAAGAAAAAACAGCTGCCTATAAGCATCCGAGAATCATCGAATTCGTAAATTCTCTCCCGAAAACAATCTCCGGAAAAATCCGGCGGGTTGAAATAAGACAGAATGACGAAGAGAAGGGCAAAAAAGAATAACGTTTCCCTAGCGCAGTGAAATTTCTTTTGAATACAAAAGCGGAATATTTGCGGAATATGAAAGTTCCGGGAATGTTAAGCCGCTTTCTAAACTGAAGACAGGATTCGTTCCCTTTTTGTTCAGAATCTGCGCGATGAATTTTCCGGCAGTTTTTGTATTCAGGACTGCCGTGACCGGAATTGTTCCGCTTGACGAGGTTATTTCGCTTGTCTCGGGGGACAGGCTTATAGCGTCTCCGCTTCCGGTTTTCAGCGAACAGTTCTTTATGGCATATTTCCACGGTGCAGAACCGCTGTTCGCTACGTTCAGGTTAAACTTCATCTGCATATTCATATTAACGCCGTCAAAAGCATTTTCTGCAATCTGTTTACCAGCTATTATTGAGCCTGCCAGGGCCGCCGCTTTTACGGCATTCATTCCGCCTGAAGCGAGGGAGTTTTTAAGTTCATTCAGACTCGGAAGCTGAATTTTAGGATTTGAGACAGAGAAAGAAGGCTTAAAAACAGGAACCTTGAATGAGAGTGAGAACGGAAGGTTTGAGGTGAGATTCTGAACTATTGCAGATTTTCCCAAATCAAGGGAAACCGAGCCGTTGATTTTAAAAGGCAGGTATTTGTTCTGAGAAGCGTTTGAGCCTTTTGCGAGCGAGAGAATTGTTTCGTAAGGAACTTTAAAGTTGAACCTGTTGTTTTTCGTTCCGGCAGCCTTGAGTTTTACACCTTCATCTGCTTTGAGTGATGTAAATTTATTCTCGTTGTAAAGGATGTCCGCGCTGACTTTTTTGACTGAGACTGCGACCGGGAGCGGATTTGAGATTTTGTAATTGCAGTTAAAAGTGATTCCCTCAAGGTCGAGAGAAGAAATCGAAACTGAGTCCAGTGAGACTGACGGGGAGAGGCCCAGCTGTTTTAATGTTGCGCAGGAGAACAGACCTGTTCCAAGCAAAATGACCGTAATAATTGAAATAATCGTAAACTTTTTCATAAAAACTAATCTACCACAAACTTCCAGTTTCTTCTATAATTTTTTCTGATGAAGTCTCCCGTGATTTCTCTCGTACAAGGAAATTTTTCTCAGAACAAAGCGAATTTTTCAATTCTGCGATCCGGGACCACCGTAACGGGCAGAGTTCTTTCCAAAAACGAAAACGGCACTTATACTGTCTCCCTTGCGGGCCAGAAAATCGTTGTTAAAAGTGAGACTCCACTCAAAAACGGGAGTGTTTTTTCTGCAAAAGTGAGCATCAAAGAGGAGAGCGTTAATCTTTCGCTTGTGAAGGAGAATAATGAAAGCGGTGAGATTTTTCAAAAAATTTCCGCCGGAAAAGAAATTTCTCCGGAAACGGCCAATCTCCTGACTTCACTTGGTTTTGAACCTGATGCCGAAAGTTTTAAAATTCTTAGTTTTATGCAGTCGCTCGGAATGAAAATCAATGCCGGCGAGGCAAAAAAGGCACTCTTAAAAGCAAAGTCCAGAAACGATGGCGAGGTGGACATCGAAAAAGCTGAAATCGAGCTTCTTCTTTCAGAAAAGGGAATCAGAAATTCTGTTGAAGTAATAAGCGGCAGGAATGGCGAAAAAGGTAACTGTGACAAAGAAAAAAGTTATAAAAAAGAATGGGACGAAGACAAAGAAAAATCCGGCAGAGATCAGGGAGATATGAACTCTGAGACCGTCAAAAAATTCTTTTCTTCTGTTGATTCTGCGGCAGACACCGGAAAGACCGGCGTTCTCTCGGCTTTTAATACTATTCTTTCTAAAAAACAGGAGAATCCGCCGCTCAATCACTGGCTCGTTTTCCCCTTTGAGTGGGATTTTCAGAATTCTTCCGGTACTATCCGGCTTCTCTATGATTTCCATCTTAAAAATCTGCAAAAAGTCATAATTGATTTAAAAACTAGTGAAAAAAACAATGTTTTTGTGTTATACTATAAAAATAATGAAGTTGATTCGGTAAAATTTGCTGCGAGCGAAAATCTGCCGTCTTCAAAAAAATCTGAGCTGTGCGGCATTCTTTCTGCTATGTTCGGCAGGAAAATTCAGGTGCAGCTGTCAGATTTCGGGAACCTGCGCGGTTTTTGTACCGGCGACGAAGAGCTGACATTGCTGAACGGCCTTGTCTAGGAGAGTGCTTTTGGAAGAGATTTTTTCGGCTGTGGCGCTGCGTTATCCCGAGTGGGCAGACGCTCCGTATATTTCTGCAAAGGCAAAAGGTTCTGTGGCACGACGGCTTGTCGAAATCGCCGATGCGAACGGAGTCCCCGTGGTCGAGGACGCTGAAATGGCGAATATTCTTTCAATTCAGAATGTCGGAAGCCTTATTCCTGAATCAACTTATGAGGCAATCGCAACAATTTTTGCTTTTGCCGTCAAAATGAACGAAAACGGAGGCCTGAAATGACTGACAAAAAATTCTCAAAATTAGACTGCAGGGAAATAAAAGTCGGAATGCGTTTTTCTGCTCCGGTATTTTTTGATGACGGCGAAAATATGTTCCTTGGCGAAGAAAAAACCGTAAAAAATTACCACATCGATGCGATTCAGCGCTGGAATATCAAATATCTTGTTACTTACGGACATCTGGTGAGCGACGGAAAAAATCCAGTTCCTGCCTCACTTTATATGCTTGAGGATTTGGACGGTCTGGAAGAAATTTAGGAAATACGGGCAGCAAAGGAGAGCGTCTTGGAGTCTGAAAAATCCACCAGACAAATCGGGAACGACGGAGAGGACAGGGCATGTGCTTTTTTGTCCGGTACAGGCTTTTCGATAGTCGGCCGGAATTTTCGGACCCGTGGCGGTGAAATTGATATAATAGCGAAAAAGGATGATGTTCTTGTTTTTGTGGAAGTAAAGGCCCTTCCGAACGGAAATGCCGAAACTCTTTCACACGAACTTGATTTAAGAAAACAGAGAAAAATTATCAAAACGGCTTATTTTTTTCTGTCAAAACATCGAGAATATAATGACAGCAAAATCAGGTTTGATGTTATCGTCATCGACATGCCAGGTTTTCCGCCTGTTTATCACATTCAAGATGCTTTTTCGGAGTTTTTATGACTTCTTCTAAATCAGTCGCAGTAAACGGAACATACTCACCACGCGTAATGGAATTGCGAAAAAAAATTCACGATGCGGACTATATTGATTTCGCAGTCCAGAGAATTGCGCAGGTTTTGAGCCGTAAAATCGTTGAGGACAGCGAGCAGGCACTGAACAGGAGAAGAAATGAGTCGAAATGACAGAAGACATGGCGACAGAAAAAACTGGTCGTCAAGAGAAAATAACGAAAGAAACCGTAACGAACGAAATGACAGAAACGACCGCAGCCCGGAAAGAAGTGAACGCGGAGAGCGCAGCGGAAAACGGCACGAAAGCCGGGGCAGGGGCGCTTACGAACGAAGACAGGAACGCCGCCGGGCAATGGGGCAGAATTCTGAAGAAATCCGTCAGAATGAGAGCGCAATCCGTGCTTTCAAAGAAAATATCGTAAAATGCGAGATTTGCGGAGAAACAATCACTGACATCGCAACTGCAATCAATAACCGTGGAAGCGGAAAACCAGTCCATTTTGACTGTGTAATCAATAAAATTGCAGAGACTGAAAAACCTTCTCCGACAGAGAAAATTGCCTACATCGGCCAGGGAAAATTCGCTGTCCTTTATTTTGAAAATCCTCACGATACAAGAAAATTCTCAATCCGCAGGACAATCGAGTGGGAAGAGCGCGACAGCGCGCGCGGTGAACTCCGTGACGAAATGGCGGGACTCTTCAGCCAGGTTAAGTAAAAAAATCTGTCCTCCGGGAACTGCCTGGCGGCACATGGTCCGGAAATTCCCGGGGTATTTTCTCACATTAATTTTTTCTATATAATTTCTCATTATGAAAAAATTGATTTTAACTTTAATTGTCTCCCTTTCAGTCCTTTTGGGGGCAAATTCTCAGGTTCTTAAAAAAGAACAGATGAAAAATACCGCATGGGCAGGGATTGGTGCTCCGATTGACGGCGATATAATGTTTTACGGCTTTACTGATACATTTCAGGCCCGTTTTGACCGGGGCAAGTTCACTGTCGAGGGAATGCTCAACTGGAGTTTTCTCGCAAACTACGATAACGACGGCGATGTAAACTACTTCGTCTTCGGAACCTCGAACCTTAATCCGCTTTCCCTCAAATACGGAGTTCGTGGTGGAGGATACTTGGCTGGTGACAATAAGGTCGCACAGAATGCGTCACTTGAGGCCAGAACAGCACTTGCCGCACGAACAGGCGTCACTTACAACGACCAGGCAAATGTCTCTAACACAATTCAGGATTCATACTACGTCAATTTTATCTATCACATCACGAAGAATTTTGACTTCGGCGTCGGAACAAAACTCAACTGGCAGGTAGGCCCTGCTCCACGATACGGAAGCTGGCTCTGGGAAGCAGACGCACATGTCCGTCAGGGCGGATTCTCAACAAGCTATGATGACCGCGCCGGAGTCTACAGCTGGACTTCTTCCGAGACTGTTCATACATATCACTTTACGGTTGACGCTCCAGGAAGTGCAGATGTCGTAGGTTTCGTCCCATATGCGAACAAATACGCAAAAAGGGCGCTCGG
This sequence comes from Treponema sp., assembly GCA_017395545.1. Lineage (GTDB taxonomy): Bacteria > Spirochaetota > Spirochaetia > Treponematales > Treponemataceae > Treponema_D. The sequence continues at coordinate 81,918 of JAFPUF010000130.1, forward strand.
CGTTCGTTTTGTTGCTGATGAAAATGTTCTTGAAATCGGTGCCGCTCTTCCGAACGGCTTCAACACCGATGATCCGGCCGTGAATTCTGCAATCAGATTTGCTCCCGTTGAGTGGCTTGCAATCGCCGCTTCGATTGAAGGTGCATTCGGCGAAAAAGCGAATTTTTATTCAGGCGCTACGCTCGGCATGAAGAATTTCATCCTTGACCTTTACTTTGCGGCAGATTCTCTTTTCACGGATGACGAAGACGATCAGGCTTACGGAACAGGTGCCGCCATCAAATTTACGATTCCGAACACAAAAGTTTCAATCCGGCCTGAACTCGGCGTGAACTTCTTTGAAAACCCGAATTATGACTTTGCATGGTACACCGGCGGATCGCTGGATTTGCCTCTGGGGGACAGACTTGCCCTCAATATCTGGGGCTCATTTGCGCAGGGCTCAAAAGACAAGCGTTGGGACGACTATGATTCAACAAAAGACTGGGACGGCGGTCATATCTTCGATATCCGTCCGGAACTGACTTTCGAATACACAAAGAGCACGACATTCGCAGTTTATGCAGATTTCGAGCAGAGAACGGCATTTGACGGTGTGAGCCGCAAGTGCTGGTCAACCGGGCTTTTCGTAACTTATATCTTCTAATAATATTCACTCACATAAGGGGTAAAAAATGGGCGGTATTTTCGGTGTTGTTTCTAAGGACGACTGTTCTTTGGATTTGTTTTTTGGCGTTGACTATCACTCGCATTTAGGAACCCGAAGGGGCGGACTTGCAGTCTGGCGAAAAGACGATAAATTTCAGCGTGCGATTCATAATATTCAGAATTCACCTTTCCGTACAAAATTTGAGAACGATATAGAAGAAATGAAAGGCAAGGTCGGAATCGGCTGTATCTCTGACTACGAGCCTCAGCCGCTTCTGGCTCGCTCTCATCTTGGTCGTTTTGCCGTCACCACAGTCGGCATAGTAACAAACAAAGACGAACTTGTAAAAGAACTCCTTGACAACGGCGGTTCTTTCCTTGAGATGAGCGGCGGAGAAATCAACCAGACAGAGCTTATTCTTGCACTGATTAACACCCAGAAAACAATTCTTGACGGAATCCGCTATGTCCAGTCAAAAATCCAGGGCTCGATCACGATGCTCGTTGCTACGCCCGAAGGAATTTACGGAGCGCGCGACAAATTCGGACGTACTCCGCTTCAGATTGGTATCAAAAAGGATGCGCAGGGCTCAATCCTTGCTCACTGTCTTTCTTTTGAGAGTTTCGCATACATTAATCTCGGCTACAAAGATTTGCATGAACTCGGACCTGCTGAAATCGTTTTCGTGACTGCCGACCGTTACGAGGTTTTGCAGAAGCCGCAGAAAGAAATGAAAATCTGTACGTTCCTCTGGATTTACTACGGCTATCCGACGGCCTGCTATGAGGGCGTGAATGTCGAGGCAATGCGCTACAACTGCGGAAAATTTCTTGCAAAACGCGACAAGGACGACAATATTCATCCTGACTGTGCGGCAGGCGTTCCTGACTCAGGCACTGCACACGCCGTAGGATACGCAAACGAGGCTGGAATTCCTTTCACCCGGCCGTTCATCAAATATACACCGACATGGCCACGAAGCTTTATGCCGACAAACCAGGAGCAGCGGAACCTTATCGCTCACATGAAGCTTATCCCGGTTCAACAGCTTATCAAGGACAAGAGCATCCTTCTGATTGACGACTCAATCGTCCGGGGCACACAGCTCCGGGAAACAACTGACTTTTTGTACCAGAGCGGCGCAAAGGAAGTTCATGTTCGCCCTGCCTGCCCTCCAATCATGTTCGGTTGTAAATATCTCAACTTCTCTCGCTCAAAAAGCGAGATGGATTTGATTGCACGCCGTGTCGTAAAGCAGTTTGAGGGCGAGAATGTGAGCATGGAGACTTTGCAGAAATACTGCGACCCGGACACCCCGGAATACGCAAAAATGCAGGAAGAAATCCGAAAACCGCTCCACTTCACAACTCTCCGCTTCCACAGATTAGACGACATGCTCGACAGCACAGGACTCGACCACTGCAAGCTGTGTACTTACTGCTGGAATGGTAGGGAGCGTTAAAAAATCGCACGAGGTGAGTTTTTAACGAGATGATATGCTTTTATGAAAAGGGTGAAAGCGGTATCCTGTTCTGACGGGAGCAGGAGGTAGGCGGCAGGTTCCACGCGAGACAGAGAGGCCTAGACCTCGATAGCGAGATTAACCTAAACCTTCCGCTGGAAATCAA
>JAFPUF010000131.1 GCA_017395545.1 Treponema sp.
CGCTTTCACCCTTTTCATAAAAGCATATCATCTCGCTAAAAACTCACCTCGTGAGTTTTGCCCCATCGGGTCGCTCGCTATGTCAACAGAAACATCTTTTTTTTATACTTTTTTGACTACAAAGTGAAGATATTCTGCTCATTTCCCTGCCAGTCGGTGACGAAAAGGGTTCCTTCGCCTGATTTTCCGGTTGATTTTATGTAGGTTCCGGCCATACCGCCTTTCAGAGAGACGATTTTCGGACCGATGATTTCAATCTCACCTTCTGTCCGGAGGGTTACGCTTTCCTGACAGAACGGCTGGACATTTCCATGCTCATCGACAGCCTTAATAGATACCGAAGAAACGTCATAAGTTGTTTCCTCGATAAGTTCCGCTCTTTTTGCTTCGATTTTAAGTTTTGTTTCCATTGCCGGAGCACGGACTACAGTCTTAACGAGTTTTCCGCCTCTCCATGCCTCAAATTTGTATGAAACAAACCTTGCACCCCAGCCGCTGATGTATTTTCCGTAAAGGTCGCGCAGATGGTCGGGATTCGTTATTCCCCTCGCCCAAAGTGAAAAACCTTTCAGGATAATTCTGAGCGGAAGATTGTCAACGCCGTACTTCTGAAGGGCAAAAATCATATCCTTTATTTTTTTCGCATTTTTCGGTTTTATTCCGTCCTCATCAGTAAGCCTGTTTCCGATATAATCATCAATCACAATCGGACCGTGCTTCAGATTTTTATAAGGACTGTCCTTTTTAGTGTATTCCTTGATAAAAACATCATTGACGTACATTTTCACGCTGTCAGCGTTTGTAATTATATAAACATCTCCCCTTACGCTCGCCGGATACTCACCGATATCCATGCTCGAAGAAACCGCCAGAACATCTCCGGTAACTTCAGCGTCTTCCTGACTTCTGTAAACCTCGGCCGCAAGTTTCGGATTTCTGAACATGTCCATTACACCGTGATAGCAGATATAATCTCCGGAACCAAAATCTTTGTGAGTATTGTAATCTGTCATACACCAGCCGCTAGAACCCGCAATCTCATCCCGGGAAGCAACAGAATCAAGGACTTTTGCATGCCTCAGTGCGTGTTCCGTACGGATTCTCTCGCAGTCAAAAGTCTTCGTCGGGAACATATGTCCGTTGTACTCGGTTATCATATAGCCTTTTTTCGTCGAAGTGACCTTTGATTTCGGAAGACAGCCGTCGTTCGGCCCCCAGTGAGAAAAATCGTTGAAAGTGTAGACATCCTCAAGAAGGCTGCTGTTTTTAAGGTAACGCACGCCTCCGGTCGGTCTCGTAGAATCAAGTTCGTGAGCCGCTTCATTTGTTCTTTTGTAGAATTCATCGTCGTCAAGGCTTTCGTTGATACGCACGCCCCAGATAAAGATTGACGGATGATTTCTGTACTGCAGAACCATTTCGCGCACATTCTGAACCGCTTTTTCTTTCCATTCAGCGTTTCCGATATGCTGCCAGCCTGGAATTTCTGTAAAAACAAGAAGTCCGATTTCATCACACCTGTCGATAAAATGCTGACTCTGAGGATAGTGCGAAGTGCGGACTTCATTCAGCCCCAGCTCATATTTTAAGATATCTGCGTCTTCCCTCTGCATATTTTTCGGCATCGCATACCCGATGTACGGCCACGCCTGATGACGGTTGAGTCCCCGGATTTTGACCTTCTGCCCGTTCAGATAAAATCCCGACTCATCAAAACGAATGTCCCGGAAACCGAACCTGGTTTCTTTCGTATCAAGGAGATTATCGTTTTCGTCAAAAAGAGAGGTCTCAAGAACATAAAGATACGGCTCATCAAGACTCCACATTTTGATTTCATTTTTCGGATCTGTCGTGAAAGGAGCGTTTTCTGCGGCTTTCAGTTCATTTCGTATTTTTCCGCTTCCGCCTGAGACCTTAACTTCTGCCTCGTATTCAGTACCGTGCGTCTTTACGAAAACATCTTCGATAAAAACAGGATTTTTGACTTCGAGATAAACCTCCCGGTAAAGGCCGCCATACGTCATGTAATCGACGACAAAACCGAAAGGCGGCTGATTCAGCTCTTCGCGGCTGTCAAGGCGGATTACGAGAAGATTTTCCCCGCCGTTATGCTTGAGATTATCCGTTAAATCCACGGTAAAAGCAGTGTATCCGCATTCATGAACGGCAAGTTTTTCTCCGTTCAGATAAACTTCGGCCTTATGGGCAGCTCCCTCAACCGTAAGGAAAACTTTTTTTCCAGCCCACTCCCCGTCCGTCCTGAAAAAACGGCGGTAGGCTGCATCTTTCTGATAAATCTCAGTGGAAAAAGAATTAAAAGGTGTCTGCGAAAAACTGTGAGGAAGGCGAACTTTCTCGAAATCTCCAGTAAAATCCTGATTCTTCATTTCAGACAAAAAAACAGGGGAATATTCCCAATCATTATTTAAATATACTCGTGACATAATTTAATTATAAACTGAAAAAACCGGATTGAAAACAAAAACTTATGCGGCCTGACGAAATGCGGCTGTGAAAAATGATAACAAAATTTCACAGAATCTGACACAAAACGACCGCTGTGCTATAATGAAACTATGGCTAAAAAACGAAAATCAAGAAAAAACAGACAGAACCGCCCTTTTCCCCTTTTTCTTCTGACCGTCGCAATTCTTATACTTATTGGTGTATATTCTTACAGAACAAACCCGCAGTTCAGAAAAAATATTGACCAGACAGTCTCCTTTGTCACCGGGCAAACGAATGATGGAACAAATCAAAAAAACACGGCTCCAAAAACCGCCCCGTCCCCTTCACTAGTTGCACTTCCAGATGGACTTGAAACTCCTGTCTGCCCGGCAAAAAGCCACAAACAGGATCATCAGATACGCAATTTTAAAAATTATTCTATCTGCTACCGTGAAAGCTATGAGCAGGCAGAATGGAGCGCCTACTGTCTCACCGAAGACGAACTTGTAAAAAACGCAGGCCGTACAGACGATTTCAGAATCGACCCACAGATTCTGACAGGCTCCGCCACACCAGTTGACTACAAAAAATCCGGCTACGACAGGGGACATCTTTCACCTGCAGCAGATTTTGCGTTCGACCAGGATGCAATGAGCGAGACATTTTTTATGAGCAATATGAGTCCACAGACTGGAGGATTGAACCGGGGAATCTGGAAAGACCTTGAAAGCGAAGTGCGTGTCTGGGCAAAAAAATACGGACGGGTCTATGTAGTCTCAGGCCCCGTCCTCGAAAAAAGCGCAGATTCATACAAATCAATCGGAGAAAATCATGTCGCCGTTCCGGAATTCTACTACAAAGTAATCTTAGCCCCGCTTTACGCTGACGAATCAGACAGGGCAACTCCTGAAGATGCAGAAAGCATAACTACAATGGCATACATCTTCCCAAATAAAAAATGTGACGGCACAATCAATGATTACGCCGTCACGGTTGATGAAGTCGAAAAAAGAACTAACTTAGATTTTTTCTCCCTGCTCGATGACAGCATCGAAGAAAAAATCGAATCAGCCAGATAAAACTACGCCTCAAAATCATCCAGTCCGCCCAGATCGAGAGTTGAGAACAAGTCATCAATCGTCTCGCGGCGGCGGATTTCTTTTACGCTTCCATCTTCCCGCAGTAAAAGCTCACCGCAGCGGAGTTTTCCGTTGTAGTTAAAGCCCATTGCCCGACCGTGAGCACCTGCATCATGAATAATCACCAGGTCTCCCATATCGATTTTTGGAAGAGGCCGCTGAACAGCAAACTTATCGCAGTTTTCACAAAGAGAGCCGACAACATCGTAAACATGATCTTTAGGAGCGTTTTCTTTTCCGCTAACCGTGACCTCGTGATATGCTCCGTACATTCCAGGTCGCATCAAGTCGGCCATGCAGGAATCCAGACCGATGTACTCACGGTAGATGTGTTTTTCGTGGATTGCCTTCGCAACGAGCCAGCCGTAAGGACCTGTAATCGGTCGTCCGCATTCCCAGCAGATTTCAAGAGGATCAAGACCTGCAGGAACAACAACACGGTCATATTCCGCACGAATTTTTTTTGCCACTTCATCGTAATCAACAGCCTTCTGCTCAGGTTTGTAAGGAATTCCAAGTCCACCGCCCAAATCAACGAATTCAATCCGAACGCCGGTCTTTTCTTTTACTTCAGCCGCAAGTTCAAACACAAGTTTCGCAGTATCAACGAAAAAATCAGGGTTGAGTTCGTTTGAGGCAACCATTGTATGAAGGCCAAAGTGCTGAACACCCTCTTCCTTGCAGATTTTGTAGGCTTCAATCATCTGCTCACGGGTAAGTCCGTATTTTGCCTCTTCCGGCTTTCCGATGATAGAATTGCAGCCGTGTTTTAGGGGGCCCGGGTTGTAGCGGAAGCAGATTGTGTCAGGCAATTTTCCGCCCAGAGCTTCTTTTAAGAACGGAATGTGCGTGATGTCATCAAGATTGATGATATTTCCGTTTGCAGCGGCATATTTGTATTCGTTTGCAGGAGTTTCGTTCGAAGTGAACATTACATGCTTTCCTTTGATTCCGCTCATTGAAGAAAGCATAAGCTCAGGAAGGCTCGAACAGTCCGCACCACAGCCCTCGCTTGCAAGAACTTTCAGAATGTAAGGGTTCGGGCAGGCTTTTACGGCAAAATACTCGCGGAAAGCAGGAAAAATCGAGAATGCCTTTGTAAAGCGGCGCATATTCTCTCGTATTGCTTTTTCGTCGTAAAGATAGAACGGTGTCGGAAATTTTTCGGCCAGTTTCGTAAGTTCGTCGTGATTAAGGGGGAATGTTTTCATTTTTTTTTCCTTTTGGGCACATCCGCCGCTTCGCGCCGGTCGGGCTTTCCGTGGTTCCGCTTTCGCTTCATTGCTACGCAACGCTTCGCGCCACTACAATCCCTTGTGCTCGGCTTATTCTACATTTTTCTAGCATTTTTGAAAATATATGTTAAAATAAAATTATGAGTACACATATAAACGCACCGGAAGGTGCAATCGCTCCAAATGTGTTGCTTCCAGGCGACCCTTTGCGGGCAAAATTTATCGCAGAAAATTTCTTAGAAAACGCAAAGTGCTATAACGAAGTACGGGGTATGTTCGGCTTCACCGGCACTTACAAGGGCGTTCCCGTAAGCGTTCAGGGAACTGGAATGGGTCAGCCGTCGCTTTCGATTTACGCCACCGAGCTTTTTAAGTTCTACAATGTTCAGACCGCAATCCGTGTAGGCACATGCGGAGCCGTGAGCGAGAATATTAAGCTCCGTGACACGATTCTCGTTCAGTCAGCCTGCTCCGATTCCTGCCTTTTGAACCAGCGCTTCGGCAACATGCATTTTGCCCCCACGGCAAACTTCGAGCTTGTTCGTGCCGCCGACAAAATTGCCTCAGAAATGGGAATCCGCTATTCTGTAGGCTCAGTCACTTCAAGCGATTTCTTCTACGACAAAAAAGACAACTGGAAGCTCTGGGCTGAATACGGCGTTCTCGGAATCGAAATGGAAAGCGCCGAGCTTTTCACCCTGGCCGCAGAATACAAAAGACGCGCCATGGCAATCATGACCGTAAGCGACCACATCCTCCTGGGCGGAGCCACCACAGCCGAAGAGCGCCAGACAACCTTCACCAACATGATGAAAGTCGCTCTGGAAACGATTGTGGCAACCCAGAAATAAAAAAATAAACCACAGATGTCACAGATTACACAGATTAAAAATTTATAATCTGTGACATCTGTGTAATCTGTGGTTTTAATTTGCTTTTTATTGATGCGGCTTCCGTGCCGCTAGTTTTTAGTCAAAAAATCCGTCGTAGGAATTACCTCCTGTAATTCCTACTAACGAGTTTTGGACAAGCCAAAACTCGCGGCATTAGTTTGCTTTTTTTGTGACGCGGCATCCTTGCCGCTGCCGCTAGTCAAAGAATCCTTTTGCTTTGAGCAGCTCTGCGTTCAGGATTCCGCCCAGGGCGGCTCCTCGCTTTGTGTTGTGGCTCAATGCTACGAACTTGATGTCGAACACATTGCATTTGCGGAGGCGGCCGAGAACACAGGCCATGCCTTTTTCTGTGTCGCGGTCACGGTTTGGCTGCGGGCGGTTTTCTTCCTCCCGGTAAACAATCGGATGCTCCGGTGCGCTTGGGAGCTTGAGCTCCTGTGGCAAAGAAGTGAATTCTTTCCATACACGAAGAACTTCCTCAAGGCTTGGCTTTTTGTCTTCCGGCAAGTCGAACTCAAGGTTTACGCTTGCAGTGTGTCCGTCGATTACAGGAACGCGGGTACAGGTTGAAGAAACGATGGGGCCTTTTGCATTCTCAATCTTTCCGTCTTTTACAGAACCCAAAATCTTGAGACATTCTTTTTCTGTTTTTTCTTCCTCACCGCCAATGTATGGAACGATGTTATCAATCATGTCGAAACTTGGAACGCCAGGGTATCCGGCTCCGCTGACGGCCTGCAAAGTTGTTACGATCATGCGCTTAACAGGGTAGCCTGCCTTCTGCAAGGCGTAGAGCGGCATCATGTAAGTCTGAAGAGAGCAGTTTGGTTTTACTGCAACAAAGCCCTTGTCCCAGCCGTGATGTTTTTTCTGCTCAGCGATTACATCAAGGTGTGAGTAGTTGATTTCTGGAATCAGCATCGGAACGTCTTCAGTCCAGCGGTTTGCGCTTGCGTTTGAAACAACCGGGATTCCTTCTGCTGCATAAGCGGCTTCCAGAGCCTTTATTTCGTCTTTTCCCATTTCCAAAGCCGAGAAAACGAAACGGCATTTACCCAGAGCGGCTTTCGGGTCGTTTGCATCCTGAACGATTAAATCTTTTACATCAGCTGGGATATTAGCTCCGATGAGCCAGCGGTTAGCGACAGCCTCTTTGTAAGCCTTTCCAGCCGAGCGAGGTGAAGCCGCAACATAAGTTACCTTAAACCAGGGGTGATTTTCCAGCAATTTAATATAGCGCTGACCGACCATACCAGTTGCGCCCAAAACACCAACATTAATCTTATCTGCCATAATAATTTCTCCTAGAATTTGAACCACAGATTAACACAGATTACACGGATTAAAGTCTTTATCATACGAAAATCTTTCTTATTATTACGAAGGATTTTTAATTAGGAATTCGAAATCTGTGCCATCTGTGTAATCTGTGGTTTTTATATTACAAATTACACTCAGCGAGTGCTTTTTCGATTACTTTTTTTGCGTCGTCTGTTACATCAACCAAAGGCAAGCGGCATGGACCGGCCGGCAGCTTCTTTACGTTCATGGCGTATTTGATTGAAGTCGGGTTTCCGTCAACGAAGGCTGCCTTGAAGAACGGCATGAGACGATAGTGAATTTTTCTTGCGCCCTCAAGGTCTCCGTTAAGAGCCTTGTTTGCCATCTCTGTGACAATCGCTGGTGCGAGGTTTGAGACAACAGAAATGATTCCGTCTCCGCCCATCGCAATCAATGGCAAGGTGAGACCGTCATCACCGCTCAAAACGGCGAAATCAGGCTTCTTCGACTTAATCTGTGCGATTACATCCATCATCTGATTGATGTTTCCGCTTGCTTCCTTTACGCCAACGATGTTCGGAAGCTCTGCGATTCGTGCCAGAGTGTCGGTTGTGATGTTAGTGCCTGTTCGGCCCTGAATATTGTAAACAACGATTGGAAGACCGACCTTTGAAACTGCCTCAAAGTGGCGGAAAATTCCCTCTTTTGAAGGTTTGTTGTAGTATGGGGTGACGACCAGTGCTGCGTCTGCCCCGGCTTTTTTTGCGCGCTCGCAGTATTTGACTGCATCTTTAGTGTTGTTGCTTCCCGCTCCGAGAACGACAGGGATTTTTTTGCCCGATTTTTTCTCGAAAGATTTGACTTCTTCCATGACAATCGAAATGAGTTTGTCCTCTTCTGAGCCTGGAGTCTCGTCAAGTGTGGGAGTTTCAGCTGTAGTTCCAAGCGGAACAAGACCATCAATGCCCTGCTCAAGCTGGAAGATAACATTCTTTCTGAAACCTTCGTAATCCACCGATCCGTCCTGGTTCATCGGTGTGATCATAGCTGTAAATGCACCGCGCAATTTTAACATTTTTTAACCTCGTTTTGATGAGTAAAACTGCGGATATTTTAATGAAAAATCAAGAAATATACAACGAGAAGTTTTTTACTTTTTCTTTATCGTATAACTGAACTGGGCCTGACCGTCTGAAGGTGCGCTCTGAAAACGCCAGCGGGAAATCTGCTCTTTTATTTCCATCGAGACAATTGACGGGAGAATATCAGGGCTGATTTTTATGTTTGCGACAGGAACCGTGCCGCCGGCCGTAACCGTAAATGAAATTGTAAGCTGTTTTGTGCTGTCAATAAGGCTTGCTGCCTCTGCTGAAAGAACGATTTTTGGCTCTGCCGGCTCCAAAAGTATTCTCGGAACGCCGTCGCTCATTTTTATCGAGACATGTCCATTCGAATTTGAAGTATCCGCCGTAACTGTGGAAGATACATTGCTTGTTGACGATGAATATTTATGAGCTGAAACCGCCTGAGATAGTGCATTTTTTGTCGAAGAACTCACGGACTGATTTTCTGCTGATTTTGAGTTGCTTTTGCTCTCGCTTTTTGCCCCGGAAGAACCTTGTGCAGAAGAAGCGGCACTTCCTGAGAAAGCATTTTGAGCTGATGATAAAGCGTTATTTTTTGCAGAAGCCGTTGAATTTGAAGAAGACGTGTTTCCTTCCATTTCGTCAAACTGAGACCAGTCAAAAGCTTTTTTAGTCGTCTTTTTCTGCTGCTGCTCCGCCATTAATTCATCAATGCTTTTCTGGAGAGTCTGTTCCGCCATTTTCGGCTGCTCTGTAGTTTTTGAAGTTACCTGCTTTGCCGGCTGAGACTGTTTTGGTTGTGCTTGTTTCGCTGCAGGAGTCTTTTTTGCAGGCTGAGACTGCTTTGTTTGTGCCGGTCTGGCAGGTTCCGGGGTTTTAGGGGGCGTTGCGGGGGCTTCCCCCGCAGAAGGGGTAGCGGAAGACTGCGAAGCAGGCTGGAGTGAGGGGGAGGCTTCCCCCTTCTGTGAATTTTGAGTCTGTTTTACATCTTTTTTTTCAGTTTTTACCAGCTCATTGTTCTTTCTGACTTCTTCCTTCTTAAACACCTGTTCCTTAGCGCTGTCAAGGCGGATTTTTATCGTTTTGTACTCTTTTGGCTTTAAAATAACCGCGCCGAAATAAAAAAAGAGAAAAATCAGAATCCAAACAAGAACCGTACCGAAAAGACCGGCTAGAGCCCCTTTCTGCTCGACCTCTCTCATTTGCTGCTTGTCCTAAGGTTTATGCTGACAAAGCCCTCTGAGCGGAGGACATCAAAGACATTGACGATTGAACCGTTCGTGACATTTTCGTCGGCCTCAAGGGTGACGGGATATTCTTCCTTTTTGCGGCCTTCGGTATCAAAGGCAGAAAGTTTTTCTCCCAGGGTTTTGAATGTAACCTGCTCGTCGTTGAACCACATTTTTCCGTTTGACTGCATCGTAATTGTGATTCCGGCGATATCCGCTCCCTGAGCCGTTGTGCTTTCCGGAAGGTTGACATTGATTGCAGGAAGAATCGCAAAGGTCGTTGAGACAAGGAAAAAGAGAATCAGCTGGAAAACGACATCAATCATCGGGGTGAGGTCAACGCCAGCACTCCGCTTTTTTCGGTTTGATACTTTCATATAAAATCACCAGTTACATCACCCGTCCTGTGAGGCGCAGAATCAGTTTTGTGACAGTTCCTTCCATTTCGGTGACACATTTGTCTGCCCGTCTTGAAAGATAATTGCTGAAAATAAGCGACGGAATCGCAACGAAAAGACCAGCCGCAGTTGTCATGAGCGCTTCTGAAATTGAGCCTGCGAGAACGGCCGGGTTTCCCATTGTGCCGCCAGAACCAAGAACGCCGAAGGCCCTGATATTGCCCGTTACGGTTCCGAAAAGACCGAGAAGGGTCGAAATATTTGCAATCGTGCTTAAAAGCGTGAGCCAGTGGTCGAACTGCGGGGCAACCGCATCAATCTCGCACTGAACGATTTCGCGCATATCGTCTTCTGTGAAACGCCGGCAGTCAATTGCTTTTTTTGCTGCCTGAGACAGAGGAGTGCCGGCCTGTGCACAGAATTCTTCTGCAGCCTTGAAATCGCCGGAAGAAAGCACTTCCTCAAGATTTTTGCGGAGTTCTTTGTCGCGTTTCTGAACCGAAGCGAAGTAAACAAGGCGCTCGATGACGATATAAGTCGCAAAAAGACCACAGAGAAGAATCGGAATCATTAAGAGTCCGCCGGATTTTAACAAATTGAACATATTTTTCCCCTAAAACTGGAACTTGACCAGAAGCACCGCATTTCCGCTCGTCGTGATGAAAGCAGAATGTGCGTAATCCCGTTTCGTTCCGTGACACAATTTTATTACATCATTGACTTCAAATGCAAGACTCAGCGCAGGGGCAAGCCGCACTCCCATAAAACCTGAGATATCCGGACACTTGTCGGCATTCTCACCGAGGGCTTCGGTTCCGCTGACACCCGCATTCCACTTCGCGTCAAGGCTCTGGTATTCAAAAGAAAGCCTGATTTTCTGCCCGTCTTCGAGGGAAGGAACATCTTTCCAGAATGACTTCCATTCAACCCCAGCCTTAAACGGCGAAAAATCTGCAAAGAGACCGAGGTTCGTATTAAATTCGGTACGCTTTTTAGTGGTGACAGAATAGACGCCGGCCTGATTTACACCATCATCAGTGTAAAGGGCTTCCCATACCCCGTTATCAAAAGCAGTTTTTTTGAACTCAAAGCCGGTTTTTGCCTCAAAAGAAGTCAAAATCGGGAAAACAAGGTTTAATTTTCCGAACCAGTCGCTGGTCTCAGACGGGAGCGCCGGACAGACTGAGAATTTGTATTTATTCTCAAGGTCGCGGAGTTTTTCCTGATAAGAAGCAAGTCCTCCCCTGCCCTCAATCGTAATGAACCTGTTATCAAACAGACTGTCGAATTTTAAGTCTATCCGGCCCGTGAAAGCAGGAAGAGCGGCGTTATCTCCGATTGCGTTTCCGATTATGACAGAACCGTCCGCCCCGAGAGTGATAAAATCGTGCTCCCAGGACAAGTCAAGGGTAAATTCGCCGCGGTGAGTTCTCTCGGAAGAAGAAGAATCCTCTGCCTCAAGGAGATTGTCCTTTCCGCCGAGATTTGCCTGAAGCGTGTAAAATCCCGTAAGTTTTGCACGGAATTCCTCGCCCTGCCAGCCGAAGCCAAGATAAGGGTTCATATCAAGAATCTTAGTCGAATCAAGAAAATTGCCGTTTTTTGCAGAGTCCTTCATTATCTCACCGTAGCGGTTAAACCATGCGCCTTCAGCTCCGTAAGATATAAGAATGCCGTTGTCAAGTTCCCAGTCGCTGCCGGCATCCGCCCGGATTGTGTGCTTTACCATGTCAGAATATGCATCGGATTTGAGCTGGAGACCGTCATCGCTCATAGTGTACTCAGCCTGAGCCCGGTGTTTTCCTGTTTCTCCGTAGAGAGATTTTTTTCCCTTTACGCTGGTTTCCCTCGAAAAATAGCCCTCATTGGATTTTTCGTGCGAAAAGCCCTCGCTGCTCTCGTGATTGAAATTGACCTCGAAAGGAGAAGCCCCGGAAGCCCGGTAAATCGAAAAGTCACCTTTGAAATAAAAAGGATATCCGGCTCCAAGTTCTCCCTCCGCATAAATATCCTTTTCTTTTTTATCACTGCGGTTTTTATTTTCAGGAAGATTTTTTGGAGTCTTAACTCCCTCCATCTGAGGAAGTTCAACTGTCGGAGCAGAATTTTCCGGGAGAATTGCGCTGTAATCAGGAACAGAATCCTTGCCCGCAGTAAAACTCTTTCCGTCTACAACAGTAGTGACATCAGGAAGCTCAATTTCCTCGACTTTGTCAGAAGAAGAAGTGCCCGAAGCCTGTGCATAAAGAGAAAACCCCAGGACAATCAGAAATGCTTTTGATATTTGTTTTTTCATAAAGAACTCCCCTTTCATAATTTTCAAATTTTTCATTTTTACTCTTTCCGTTTTCAGTTTTTAGTTTTCAACGATTTTTCCGGCTTTTTTCGTGTAAGCACTTTGCGGGTAAAGCTTTTTCATCTCAGTGTAAGCCGCCTTTGAATCAGCATAGAGGCCGGCAGCGTCAAAACTTTCGACAGCTCCGTAAAAACTACGCTCTGCCGTCTCATCGTTTCCTGCGATTCTCGAATGTTTTACCGCCTCAAGGAACATTTCTGCAGACTTTCTGTTTGCTCCCTTTTTGCGGTACTCTTCTGCAAGGAAAACCGCGTTCTTCATATTTGACGCAGCCATCACAGAATTATTCCTGTTTTTTGCGAGCTCCTTTTCTGCCGAACTTATCTCTTCGTCTACAGACTTTGAGTTTTTCCCGGTATTCTTTTTAAGTTCTGCCTCTTTCTTTGCAATTCCGTCGTTTACAGCCTGTTTTCCGTACTCATCGAGCATTTTACGGGCCATATTAAGGGCTGATGCGTAATCGCCGGTCTTTTCGTAAAGTTCAATCAGATTTTTTTCTGAGATATAGCGGTAAGAAGTCTCAGCTTTTGAATCCGTAATCTGAAGATAACGGAGAATCGCCCTCGTATCGTCGCCTGTTTTTGCAAGGCTGTCTGCCGAAAAATAGACCGCCTGAAACTTAAAGCGTCCGTCCGCCCATTTTTTTGAGTACTCCTCGAAAAGCTCTGCTGATTTTGCAAAATCTTTCAGGGAATAAGCGTTTTCCGCCCTTCTGTAAGCCGACTCCTCAGAAATAAGGGCAGCCTCTTTGTCCGAAAGATTTGCGAGTTCTGAGAAACACCTGTCGGAAGAAGGATAATCACCTTTCTGGAACAGAATTTCCGCAGTGCGGTATTTGCACTCATAGCCGAATTTTGATTTTTTTCCGGTATGCGGATTTAAGAGTGAAAGAGCCTCATCGTATTTTTTTGAGTCCTGTAAAATTCCTGCCAGAAGAATAACAGCCTCGTTTTTTTCGTCTTCAGTTCTGGACGTTTTCACCGCTTTCTGCGCATGATTTATTGCCGCCGCTTCATTTTTTGTAAAAGCCGCACTTCGGGCAGCCGTCATATTTGCAGACCAGACGAATTTATGAAGAGGATTTTCTTCAGCAAAGCGTGATAAAACCGCCTCGGCATCCGCATATTTTCCGAGCTGATACTGTGCATAACCGCAGTAAAATTTTGAATATGCCGCATAATCTTTCGTAAGAGTCTTTGAATTCTGAATTTTTGAAAACCCTTTCTCTGCCTCAGACCATTTTCTCTGATTGAAATTCGCAAGTGAAGAAAGATAAACCGCCTCATCCCCCTTCGCTTTTGCCGCCTGTTCCTTCGTCGAGACATAGTGCCCGGCAATAAGAAGCGTTCTCGAATAGTCAAGGCGTCCGTCATTGTCAAGCTGATTTTTTTCACCAAGCGAATAGAAAATTACATCAGCATCGTGATATTTTCCCTGTTTCGCAAGACTTTTCGCATAAAGAGTGAGAAGCGATTTGTCCGTAATTTTCACATCTTTCGAATAATTTCCGATAGTCTCCACAGAAGACTTTGAATCTCCCCGCTCATACTGAGAAAGTGCAAGCCAGTAAACCGCATTTTTTTCGATTTCTGAATCCTCTGATTTAAGGCATTTTCTGGCAAACTCCTCACATTTCTTCCAGTTTTTAAGATAGCCGTTAAAACGGGAGAGAGCGATGAGAATCATCTCGTTTTTTCCGCCCGATTTTGTCTTAGCTGACTCCTCAAGGATTCCAAGTGCTTCTTTCGCCGCTTTGTTTTTGTCTTCGCCCGTGATGTAAGCGATTTCGGCCTTATAAAGTGCTGCGATTTCTTTTTGAGAAGAAGATGCGTTCTCTGAAGCCTCCTTAAAATACGAGAGAGACTTCTGATAATCTTTTGAATTGAATGCATCCACCGCAAGCCGGGTCCAGAATTCACTCAGAAGCGACGGATACTGTGCGAGACGGTATTCCGCCTGAGAAAGAACTTCGCCTACTTCCGGAGTAACGACTTCCCGGTGAACGGAAGAAACAGCGTATGCTTTCTGCATTGCCGCCGCTGCAAGGTGCGGAGGTGCATTTTTTATGACCGTGCAGTAAGTATCATAGGATTTTTTGAATTCTCCGAGATTTTCAAGCGCCTCACCTTTCAGAATCAGAAGCGAGTATTTTGTATCATCGTCAAAACTTCCCGCCTCAAGCTGAGAAGTAACAGAAACGCATTTTTCTGAATTCTCCCGCCCGCCGGAAAAATTGTAGCACTGTACGAGCGAAACTGCAGAGTCAGAATAATCTTCGGAATTAAATTTTTTGCCGTTCGAGACCACATACTCAAAAAGGGGAATTGCATTCTTAAAATCAGAAGCAGCGACAAAACATTTTGCCCCGTATAAAACAGAAAGGGAATAATAGTCAGAAGAAAACGAAGCGTATTTAGGATTAGCCTGTTCCAGCTCTCTGAAGAACGAAGCCGACGAAAAGAATTCTTTCTGAGCCTTTTCAAGTTCTCCCGAAGAAAAATATCCCCGTCCAAGCCAGTAATATTTTGAAGAATTCAAAAGCACGCTCTCAGGATTCGATTTGTCAGCGTTCAGAAAATGTTTTTCCAGAATTGAAACTGAGTCCTGAATGCGCCCCATGCGGTAAAGGCTCTCCCCCTCATAAACTGCCGCCCTGAACCGTGCAAGTGAGTTTTTCTCAGTCCGTAAAATTTCCTCGGCAGTCCGTACAACCCCCGGATAAAAGGCAGATTTATACGCCGAAAGAAGTTCCGAAGAAAGATTTTTACTCTGGGCAAAAGCGAAGTGAGAAGACAAAAGTATCAACGCAAATGAAATAAATCTATTTTTCATATATTTACAGATATCGGCAAAGAACGAGCGCTGCGCCTATAAATTCTAATGTTTTTTAACGCCGTAAGTTACAGCAATTATATTCTCCTGAATTTTTTCCTCAAAGGTCCTGGAGAATTTTTTAAGTTCTTTTTCGCCGTAATAATTGCCCTTGTTTCCGCCAAGACCTATCTGAGCCATATTCAGGCTGAATTCACGCTCCCGCAGTTTATCTTCAATATTGTCTTTATTAAAGGCAACGCCACGGTCATTCAAAACGATTATTTTTTTTTCGACAAGACGGGCTGCAAAAGGAATATCGCGGGTCAAAACGATGTCGTATTCTCCGCAATTTTCAAATATGTAGTTATCAGCAGAATTCTGACCTTTTTCACAGACAATCATCTTCGCGTTATCATATTTCGGAAGAATCTTGATTTCATGATTTGCAACGAAAGTAACCGGGATTTTTTTTGAAAAACTGTGCTCAAGCGCAAATTCCCGCGCTTTCTGGGGAAAAGAGTCTGCGTCAAGCCAGACCGTAAAAGAAGCTGTTTCCATTATTTGACATCCAGAGCTTTGTTAAGTTTCTCTATCATTTTTTTTGCTTTTTTTTCAGCTTCCTCGCTCTTTTCTTTGTCTACGATTATGCTGGATTCTGGAATTGTTCCTTTAGAAATTTGCGATATCTTTGATTTTTCTTTGTATAATTCATCGCAGAGCATGATTCCGGCGAGTGCAGAAACCTGCAAATCATTCTGAAGGGAATTAGAATTTTTGATTTGCTGTGCTATTTTTTTATAGTAACCGAGAAGTTTCTGAAGATATTCATCGCTCTCATTTGCCTTGATGACAAACGGAGTGTTGTACATATCGATTACGAGTGAACCCATATTCTAGAAAATGTCAAAAAGTGCCTGCGGCTCAATTCCGGATTTTTCAGAAGAATCGCCCTCAGCATTTGCAGGTGAAGGAGCAGTCTGAGATGAATCGCCGAAGTCAAAATCTACGTCAGGAGAGAAAGGGTTTCCCTGCTGTGAGGAAGCTGCGGACTCACCTTCCTGGAAATCTTCGTTATGAACAGGAATTTCCATTTCTTCTGGAAGAGAATCTAAAGAAGACGGCTGTGCTGCGGCTGGCTGAGATGTAACAGGTTCGCTCTGAGCCTCTGATACCGGCTGTGCTGGCACGCTCTGTGGCGGGACTGCAGCAGAAACACTTTGAGCCGCCCCGCTTGCCTGAAGAACGACATTCTCCACGGCATTGAGACGGCTCAAAGCCTTGAGGATTCCTTCTTCGATCCTGCTCTGATCAGACTGGAAAGATGAAAACTGCTCCGATTTGCGTTGAGCGCATTTGAAAGCTCTACGACCTTTGCCCGTAAAGCAGCGTTCTCCGCATTAAGCTGTTCGATTTTTTTAACAGCGCTTTCAACCCTTTCTTCCAATAACAGAACCTGATCGAATGAAATCATATTTTACTCCGATTGAAGTTGCCGGATATTTCCGGCATTAAGTTATGCTTCGAGAGCTTTTTTAGCTGCTTCAACAACAGCTTTGAAAGCAACTGGATCTTCAATTGCGAGGTTTGAAAGAGCCTTGCGGTTGAGTGTGATTCCAGCCTTTGTAAGACCATTGATGAATCGTGAGTATGAGAGGCCTTCCTCGCGAACTGCAGCGTTGATACGTGCAATCCACAACTGGCGGAAGTCGCCTTTGCGGTCGCGGCGGTCAACATATGCATGGCGGAGAGCCTTTACAACTGCATCTTTTGCAGCCTTATAGTTTGTTCCACGTCGTCCTGTAAATCCGCTCGCAAGCTTAAGGATTTTTGCACGGCGGTTATTGCGTTTTGTTCCATCTACTGCTCTAGACATTCTTTACTCCTTATAACCTTTAAAATTAATTACCGTACGGAAGCAACTGGCTGCGGATAACTTTTGCTGAGTCCTCAGAGAGGATACCTGCATGGCGAAGATGCATCTTGCGTTTTGCTGATTTCTTCGTCAGGATATGGCGAAGGTTCATCTTCTTGTACTTTACTTTGCCTGTTCCAGTGAAAGAAAATCTTTTCGCTGCGGCTTTCTTTGTCTTCATTTTTGGCATTTTGCCACCTCTTATGTAACTGAAGTACTTCGTTATTGAAGATTTGAAACTCCAGGTTATTTGGCCTTGGCATTTAATGTCATTGACATAAATCGCCCTTCCATTGCGGCAGGCTTTTCGATGGTGTATGAACCTTCGGCCAGCCTTTTCAATACTTCGTTCAGAACGTCATAGCCGAGTTCGGTATGGGCAAGTTCACGACCGCGGAAACGGATAGTGACCTTAACCTTGTCTCCCTCATCCAGGAATTCCTGAACATGTTTTGCCTTAGTATCAAGGTCGCCTGCGCCAATTTTTGGCTGCATGCGGATTTCCTTAAGCTTAAGGGCTTTCTGGGCCTTGCGGGAATCACGGAGCCTTTTTTCCTGCTCGAACCGATACTTACCGTAGTTAAGAATTTTACAAACCGGCGGATTTGCGTTTGGCGAAACTTCTACGAGGTCTAAATCCCGCTCCTTTGCCAATGCCAGGGCTTCTCTCGTGGGAACAATTCCATTCTTTCCACCCTCATCGTCAACAAGCCTGACCTCTCGTACACGAATCTGTTCATTGATTCGTAAACCTTTTGTATCTGCCAACATTCCTCCTTGTGTTCATAAAAACACTACTGCAAATATGTCTAAACATAATATCAAAATAACATAGTGCGTGTCTAGAGATTTTTAAAATTGTTCTTATTTTTTAACGGCAAAATTCTATGCAAGAACCGTAAGTTTCTGCGGAAGGACTTCAAACTTTATAGAATCAACGTTTCCGACGAGCTCACCGTCCGTATGAAGGACGCTTTTTGTATCTGACTGAATTGTGAGTGATTTAAAGTTTCGCAGACAGAAACCCTTTAAAAACTTATGAAGCCCAAGGCACAGAAACGGGAAACTGACAAAAGCAAGGATTTTAGGAATTCCGGAGGCGATACAGACTGAAAGTTCACCATCGTCTCCCCTGGCATTCGGGTTCATCGGAACTCCACCACCCTCTGCCTTGAAATTCATCGCGGCAAGGAAAATAAGTTTTTTAAAAGAAACGGGCTCTTCGTCATCAAATTTAAGTGAGACAGAATATGTCCGCATGGTAAAAAGAGTTTTTATAGTCAAAACCGCATAGCCGAGAGCCCCAAGATGAAAAAAGTTCAGTATTTTTTTGATTTTCGAGCTGTTAATTTCAGTTCCGACAATTGCATCAAGGCCGAAGCCGGAACTGATTCCGAAAATTCTTGATTCTCCAGTCGAAAGGACTGTTGTTTTTCCAAGATCGATTTTTTTGCAGCCGTTTGACTTTAAGATGATGCCGAGCGCTTTTCTGGGATTATGACGCGGAAGCCCCAGTCCGCGGGTAAAATCATTCCCGGAGCCACTCGGAATAATGCCCAGCTTAATTCTGGAGAAATCTGTGATACCGTTCAAAACTTCGTTAATTGTTCCGTCTCCGCCGACTACAATGATTTTTATATCATCCTCGGGGAGAGACGAGACTTCCCGGGCGATTTTCGCCGCATGGCCTACCCGCTGAGGAACATGGACTTTAAATTCCAGTTTTTTCTGCTGCAGGAAGGCCCGGATTTTGTTCCAGCGAAGAAAAGCTTTTCCACTTCCTCCGTGAACATTAACAATAAAATGATACATACCAGGATTTTAGCATATCTTCTCCAGTTCCTCAACGAGAGAAGCGAACACATCAAGAGCTGCCTGAACAGGCTCGCTTGAGCTCATATCAACGCCTGCGACCTTAAGACTTTCAATCGGATAACGGCTTCCGCCGCTCTTTAAGAATTTGAAATAATCCTCGCGTTCGGCTTCTCCACCGTTTGTAACCCGTTTTGCAAGGGCCAGGGCTGCAGAGATTCCTGTGGCGTATTTGTAGACATAGTATGCCCCGTAAAAATGCGGGATTCGTAAGCCTTCCATGTCACTTTCTGCCTCAAAGACCATTTCCGGCCCGAAATACTGTTCCAGAAGCTCCCGGTAGATTTTTCTAAGAACCTGAGAAGAAAGAGGTGTTCCAGCTTCGACAAGTTCGTGCGCCTTAAGCTCGAATTCTGCGAACATCGTCTGGCGGTGCAAAGTGGCGAGAATGTCATCAGTCCGCATCGAAAGGAGATACGCCTTCATCTCAGGAGTTTTTGCTTCTTTCAGAAGGTACTCAAAGACAAGTTCCTCGTTGAAAGTTGAAGCGACCTCAGCCTCAAAAATCGTGTATTTATAGCACATGAAAGGATTGTTCGTCTTTGAGTAGTAAGAATGCATTGAGTGACCGCCCTCGTGAGCCATCGTGAAAAGGTCACGGATTGAGTCGCTCTTGTAATTAAGGAGAATATACGGATAACCTGTGTACGCCCCGCTTGAGAACGCTCCGCTCCGCTTTCCTTTGTTTTCGTAGCGGTCAACCCAGCCGTTTTTGAGTCCGTCGCAGAGAATGTCGGTGTAAGATTTTCCGAGCGGTGAAAGGGCTTTCCGGCAGATTTCAACTGCTTCGTCGTAGCTGGTTTCGCACTTAATGTCTTTTACAAGCGGAACATAAACATCGTAATGGCGGAGTTCTGAAACGCCAAGGATTTTTTTCCTGAGAGAATAATATTTATGAAGTGTCGGAAGATTTTTGTGAACCGTGTCGATTAAATTGCGATAAACCGACTCCGGAACCTTGTTTCCGTAAAGAGCGGCCTCAAGTGAAGACTTGTAACCTCTTGCACGGGCGATAAAAATGTCCTGATTTACGCTTCCTGCATAAAGGCTCGCAATCGTATTCTCGTGCTTTACGAATTCTGAATAGAAATTTTTGTATGCTTCTTCACGCACTTTTCTGTCAGGATTGTGAAGGAATGAGCTGTAAGTACTCTGCGTAAGAGGCTTTTCCTCACCGTCAACAGTGACACCCTTAAACTGTAAATCTACATTTGTAAGAAGCGAAAAAGCCTTGTAAGCGGTCTCAGAACTTTCAGCCTGAAGGGAAAGAATTTTTTCTTCTTTTTCGCTGAGAATATACGGCTTGTGATGAAGTTCTTTCTGCAAAAAGATTTTGTAGTCCGCAAATTCAGGAAGATTCATCCATGAATTAAGTTTTTCGTCAGGAATTGACATAAGCTCTGGAGAAAAGAAAGAAGTTGCGCTTTCTGCCGAAGCATAAGCCATCATGGCACGCCCTTCCCTGTCCTGTGCTGCAGAATCGCTTTCATCGGCCGTGTGCTGAAGGCCTGCATATTCGTGCACGGTCTCTATCACCTTTTCGAGCTCTTCGTTCGCTTTGAGACAGCCCAAAAGTGAATCAGAAGACTCGCCAAGTTTTCCCTTAAAAGCAACGACTGAATCAGAGAGCGATTTAATAGAAGAGAGAGCCTTTTCCCAGTCTTCGTCAGATTTATATAAAGTAGATAAGTCCCATTTGTCACTTGCTGGAACTTCGTTTCGTGAAGGAATTGTGTTAGCCATAGCAAAGAGTATAAAGAAATAAGCAGTAAGGAACAAGTAAAGAGAAAATCTCCGGTTAACAAAATTTTATGTAACTTCAAAAAGAATCTGTGAGTTTTATTATTAGATTCTGGAAATATACAGAACAGCAATTTCGTAAAGTTCCTTCTGGAGGTAAAAAATATGAAAAAATTAACTAAAAGACTCCTGGCGGGAACTGCGGCGACGGCACTTGCTTTTGCCGCAGTTTCTCTTTCATGCACGCGCGTTCAGGTTAAAGGAAACGCCGCAACGGCTTTCGCTGACACTCAGAAACCTGCAGTCCCAATCTCATCAGAATCACTCAAAGTAATTGAGGCCCTGCAGGATTCATTCCGTTCAATTTCATCGGGAGTTCTTCCTTCTGTTGTCGAAATCGATGTCACAGAGAAAAAAGAAGTCCAGACAATGAATCCTTTTGACGGCTGGCCTTTTGACTTTTTCTTCGGAAATCCAAACCAGGGCTCCGACTCAAATTCACGCAACAATAAACGAGAGTACGAGCAGAAAGGTCTTGGTTCAGGTGTTATCGTCCGCCGCACCGGTGACACAGTTTATGTTCTCACGAACAATCACGTCGCAGGAAAAGCAACGAACATCACCGTAAAACTCAATGACGGTCAGGAATTCGAAGGAAAACTCGTCGGAGCAGATGAAAGGCAGGACATCGCGCTCGTTTCATTCGACGCAAAAGACGCTGAAAACGTAATCGTCGCTACTCTCGGAGACAGCGACAAGGTTCAGACCGGAGACATTTGTCTTGCGATGGGAGCTCCTCTGGGCTACCGCCAGTCTGTCACTCAGGGAATCGTAAGCGCAACAGGCCGAAGCGGAGACCAGATTGGCAACATGAACGACTTCATCCAGACAGATGCAGCAATCAACCAGGGAAACAGTGGTGGTCCTCTCGTAAACATCTACGGTGAAGTAATCGGAATCAACACATGGATTGCCTCAGGCTCTGGCGGAAGCGTCGGTCTTGGTTTCGCCCTTCCGATCAACTCTGTCAAAAAAGCAATCGATGACTTCATTTCAAACGGAAAAATCACTTACGGCTGGCTCGGAGTTTCCCTCGTCGATGTCACTGACGATTATAAAAAAGAACTCGGTGTAAAAGGTCAGAAAGGTGCATTTGCTTCACAGGTATTCCTGAATTCTCCGGCAGCTAAAGGCGGAATGCAGGCCGGCGACTACATCATCGAACTCAACGGCAAAAAAGTGAACTCTCAGAACGAACTCGTCCGCGAAGTCGGCTATCTTCCGGCAGGAAAAGAAGCAGAATTCGTCGTTCTCCGAAACGGAAACAAAGTCACACTCAAAGTAAAAATTGAGGAAAGAACTGAGGAAGTCTCAAACGAGAACTCAAAACTCTGGCCGGGATTCATCGCTTCTCCGCTGAACAAAAAACTGCGCGAAAGCCTCAAAATCGACGACAAAATTGAGGGTGTTGCGGTCTCGAACGTACTCGAAAAATCTCCTGCAGCAGCCCTGCGCATTCAGAACGGAGACGTAATCACCGCAGTAAACGACAAAAAAGTCAAAAACCTCAAAGAATTCTATGAGGCACTTGATATTAACCGTAACAAGGAAATCTGGTTCGACGTGTACAATGACGGTCACACGATTTCAACCGGAAGATACAAACTGAACAAATAAGTTTTAGTTCAGCATTTCAAAATTACATCTGACTGGTTCGGAGGCGGCATTTTCATGAAGATGGAGGCCGTTTCCGAGGCAGTTTTTCCATTTTCTGCATTTTGCGCATTTTCCGGTCTTAGCCCAGCTTCTGTCGCGCATAATCTGATAGCGCTCATTCCACAGGCGCATGTATTCAAAATTTTCTTCGTAAATATTTCCCTGAATAAAATCTTTTGCACGGACTGAGAGGCATGCAGAAACCGAGCCGTCGCACATCACGCTTCCGACATTCACGCCGCCACGGCAGAAAAAGAAATAATCCCTTACTTTAAGCTCATACTTTCCGAGATACCCTTCGCACGAGTAGTTTACATGAATTGATTTTCCTTCAGAAGTTTTGTATTTTCTCGTCTCAGCGATAAAATACATCAGGGAGCGGTATTCTTCGTTTGAAAGGGCAAGATCATTTTTTGCAGCCCGTCCTTCAGGGAAAATCGAGAAAATTCTCCAGTCAGAAACACCAAGATTTATTAAATATTCACGGAATTCACGCAGACTGGCAAGATTTCCGCGATGAACGCAGGTTATAACATCAAAAACAAGTCGGTGAGGAAACTGCTTTTTAAAGGCGGCTGCCATTTTTATCGCTTCCCGAACTTTTTCAAAGGAATGTTCGTTCTGTCTCAGGTGATTGTGCTCACTCTCAAAGCCGTCAATGCTGAAGCTGATTGAAGAAAGGCCGGAATTCAAAAGAGAGACAAAGCGTTCCGGAGTCATGAAAAGCGCATTCGTGACGATTCCCCAGCGGAAACCGCGTTTTTTTATCTCAAGGCCGGCTTTTTCAAGGTCGTTTCTTAAAAGCGGCTCACCGCCCGTAATACAGACCGTAAGGTTTTTATACGGATTGTTCGCCTTTATGTCATCAAGCACACGGACAAAATCCTCAACCGGCATGTCAGGAGTTCCGCTCACAGAAAGGCAGTCGCTCCCGCAGTGAAGGCAGTGAAGGTTACATCGGAGGGTGCATTCCCAGAAAAGATAGCGGAGCTCATGCTTTTTAATTTCATGGTCGCGGAAAAGCCGGAAAACGGCCTGTTTGAATCTCTTCATCATTGTTAATCTGCGTTTTCGAGCGTTATGTTTTTATGAAAATCATCAGTCAGCGTAATATCAATTTCTTTAGTCTTGAAGGAACCGTTTTCAGCCCCATCTGTATCACTGAAACGAACCATATATGTTGTTCCTTCAAGCTCACGGAATTCATACCAGCCGTCTGAATCAGTATGAATGGCCTTGTTAAACTTTCCGTTTTTGTATAGCTCGACACAAATGTCTTCAATTGGTTTTTCTGTTCCGTTTATATTGCCGGTGACGTTACCATAAATGTCGTAATAGAATTCATCTTCCGGAACTCCGTAGCAGGAAGTAAGCGTTCCTATGCCGAGAATTCCGAGAATTGTTCCGACAATCCGTTTCCATGTCCAGTTGATTTTCTCTCTCATTTTCAGATACTTCTCCTTTTTTATTTACCCTTTATTTTTTCATCAGAAGCCGAAGCAGAGTCCGATTCCCGGCTCTATGCTGACTCCGTTCAATATATTTTTATAGCTGAGTTCTGAAAAATCGGACACAGCTCCGTCTCTCTTAGCGCAAACATTTCCCCAGCCGACCGGAATGGTCGAAACTCCGAGGGAACTGAAAAGAGATACCCTCTGCCCGAGTTTCAGGACAAACACAGCGTCAAGTCCCGATACAAAATTATATTCTGTACCACTCAGGTCAAGTTTATCAGAAATATCACCTGCTTCATAGTTTGAGGTATAATCATAAAAACGGAAATTAAAACCGCAAAAGCCGTGAAATGCCAGAATCATTTTTTCCGTCAGAACAGGCGCAAAGCCTACGCCACCCTTCACTATGAATAATTCTCCGAACATATAATCAGAAGCAAGCTCAGGAATTTTCACGAAACCAGCACCTAAAGCACAGCCGAGCAGAAATGATAACCTGCTTTCCCTTACCACAAGCCTGTTATAATTAATGCAGGCCCCATAATATTCAGCGTTAAATTCAGAATCAAGATCGAAATATTTTCGGGATGGAGAATTGTTTTTATCTAAAAGGCGGAATTCGAGCGGAGAAGAAAAATGAATGCTGTGAACGCAAACATTTTCAGCAAAAAGCGTAAAACACAACAGAAAAATCAGCAGAAAAAAACTTCGCTTAGAGAAACAGCCGATAAAACTCATTTTTAAATAATAAGAAAATGCTCAGAAAATGTAAAGAGATTTTTTTGAAAAAGAAGGATGCCAGTCACCTACTCGCTTTTTTCAAGAGTGACATCGAGATTTATATCGCCGGAACCGCTGTTTAAAACGGTTTTCGTCTGAGATTTAAAAGAACCGTTTTCAGAACCGTCGCCGTCCTCAAAAGTGAAGGTATATTCGCCGGTGTCAAACACATCAATGCGAAACATTCCGTCTTCAGCGGTGACATATCCGCCTGCCGGCATTTCAATATTTTCTCTGTCAGAAGTGATTTTTATGTTTTTGAGAGGTTCCACTGCCCCGTCTCCGTCAACATCGCCTGAGACAGTACCGGAAATCATAGCAAATCCGACAGGCATTCCGTACGCTGCTGGAACTTCAAGCTCCTCTTTACGAACTAAGATAGAATTTCCTTCATCGTCACAGGAAAAAAAAGCCGGAATACCTAAAAATGAACAGACAAGAGTAAGAATTTTAGCAAGACAGGAACGAGCGAATTTCATACAAACCCTCACACAAAAAAAAATGGTGTCAGAAACACGGCGTTTCATTCAGCCGCATTTTTATGACACCACTTATTTTATTCTACATTAGTCCGCAAGACAAGCGTCCAGCTCGGCGGAAATCTGCTTTTTGTCGAGATTCTGGCCGATGATGCAGAGCTTAATCATGCGGTCACCGACTTTTTCGTCCCACTCTTTTTTAATCTGCGGGTTAGAGGCGAGGATTTCTTCCTGCTCTTTTTTAGGTGCGACTGCAATCCACTGTCCTGAGTAGCCGGCCTGAATCTGACGGCCTGAAGTCTCAAAGACATAAGCCATTTCTTCTTCGTCACTGAACCACAAGAGACCTTTGCAGCGGATGATGCTTTTTGGCCAGCGGTTTGCGTACTCGTCAAGTTTCTGGCGGTCGAACGGGCGGCGGCGATAGTAGATGAATGTTCCGATTCCGTACTCGTCTTCGTCGGCACCGCTGTCACCTTCGTGCTTGTGCTCGTGGTGATGATGGTCGTGGTCGTGTCCTTCGTGGTGATGGTCGTGATCATCGTCATCATCATCGTCGTCTTCGTCAACTTCGCCTTCTTCGAGCTGTTTGCACCAGCCAGCGCTTGCGTAAACCTGCTCAAAATCAAAGCTTCCTGTAGCAAGAATATCTGCAACCGGAACATCACCGTGGCTTGTCTCGATGATTTTTACGCCAGGGTGCAGAACTTCGATGACTTTTCGGACTTTCTTGAACTGGTCTTCCGTAACCAGGTCTTTTTTGTTGATAACGAGTGTTGAACAGAACTCAATCTGCTGAACGAGAAGTGACTCGATATCTTCCTCGCCGATTGCTTCTTTTGCGAGGAGCTTGTCACCGCCTGCGAATTCGTCAACGAGGCGGGCTGCGTCAACAACGCCAACAACATTGTCGAGCTTACCGTTTTTAATCATCTCAAGCTCCTGTGCGATTGGCATTGGCTCACAAACACCGGAAGCCTCAATCATGATGTAGTCGTATTTACCGCTCTTGATGAGATTTTCGATATTCTGAGCAAGGGCACTCTTGAGTGTACAGCAGATACAGCCGTTTGTAAGCGGAACGATGTCGCTTGTGTCAGTGATTTTTGCACCGTCAGCAATCAGGCGTGCATCAACATTGACTTCACCGATATCATTTACGATGACGGCGACCTTGTAGCCTTCCTGATTGTTAAGGACTTTATTGAGCAATGTAGTTTTTCCCGCACCGAGATAACCACAGAGCAATGTCATTGGGGTAAGTTTTTTTGCCATGAATATACTCCTGAATTCAAACCACAGATTAACACAGATTAACACAGATTTGATTTCGAATTAGTGAGAAAATGTGCAATTTGCGAAGATATTTTCTATAAATATAATGAATTTTTTGTTAATCGGCTATAACAAATTTGAGATTATTTTTCATTTCCAAAAACAAAAAAACGAAGACTTGCCGCAAATGACTAAATCTTCGCTTTCAGTTGGAATCTCTGTTTACTAGACGCTGGGCTGAACGCTTGGAGCCGGGGAATTTTCTCCCTCAGCAGGAGCATTTTCGGCAGCCGGGGCAGTCTCTTCCTTCTTCGGAGCCTTAAGCTCTTCCGCCTTGACGGAGCATTTCTGTCTTAAGGCACCCGAAGCAAGGTAGATTTCGCTCTTTCCGTTCACACGGATGTAGTTCTGCTGACCGTTTGCCGCATCTTTTCCGATTTCAAGGCTCAGGTATTTCTTTCCGTTGTCGCTCACTTTTACGGTGATTTTCTGAGAGTCAGTGAAGCCGTATCGCTCGATTGCGTCCTCGCCAGAAGACTTTGAAATCACGCTCAGAGTTTTGATTGAGACCAGCGAATCAGAAATTGACTTTGCTTTTGCGTTGTCGGCTTCCTCGTCGTTTACTTTCCAGAAATCGCCGTATCGTTTGAGGCTGACATTTCCATTCTCAGATGAAGAAATCTCAATCGTGTCGAAAGTTTTGTCAATCACGAAGTCCTTTACGCTCGAACGGCTTCCAGAAATCAGCTGGACGATATAAATCACAGCAAGAACCGCCACAGAGGCAGATAATATCATTTTTCTAAGGTTTAAATTTTTATTGTTCATAAATTACTCCAATAAATTTCTCACAGAGGAAAAAACTAACTCTGTGTCCTCTTAAACTCTGTGAGGAATTTTACTTTTCAATTCGTGAATCATTCGGGTTATATCGTTCCCGGATTGCCCGTTTTTTTGCCTTGATTTTGAGCAATACCAGAAGTCCGCAGAGAGCCACAATCAAGACAAGTCCGATTTCATTGAAATATTTTGCGAAGGTTGAGGCTCCGGCGCTCTTTACTGTAAGAGTGTTCAATGAGAGACCTTTTGTGCGCATTGTACACAAATCTTCCTCGCCGTTGAGGTAGTCTATTGCGTTGCGAACGAACATTGAAACCGGCTGGCTTCCTTCTGCGTCCAAAAGCTGGGCGTTGTTGAAGAGCGGAATTGTCGCACCACCGAGGATTGAGCTTCCGATTACGATGATTTTTGAGTTCTGTACTGATTTTGACAAATGCTCGTTTGAAGAGATTGAATTGTCAGCTTCAGCCTTCTTTTCTGCTTTTTCGCCCTCAACAGGTTTTGACTCAGGTTTTCCGCTGAAAGCAGAAGAGAATTTTCCTTCAACGAGGACTGCAAGATTTTCGCTTGCCATTGTCGATTTGTCGCTTGGAATTGAGATAAAGCGAGGGTCCGGGCTGATGTTTGAGTCAACAGTCCATGATTCTTTTGAAGATTTCGCAAGAACCGTGACCTTAGCGTTTGAGTTGTCCTTTGCGCCAGAAATGTCAATCGGAGCGTTCTGGAAGAAAATTACATAGCCCAAGTTTTTGGTAATCGGGCTTTTCTGGTCGAGGGTGTTTTTCTGCATCATCGGGGCGATATAGAAATTCATTTTTCCGTACTGGCGGTCGCTCTGAGAGAAGCAGTTGAGGTCGTAGACATATTTCTTTCCGACCGAAATTCCGTATTTCTCAAGATTCTTCTCAAGGCCTGTGTTGATTGGCGTGTAAGTCGGCTGAGAATAAGGGTTTGCCTGTTTTTCCTCAAATGGGTCAAGGAAGACCAGAAGATTTCCACCCTTCAGGACATACTGGTCGATTTTGTAAAGTTCCTCATCAGTGAAAGAAGATTTCGGTCCGTCGATAATCACGCTCGCATATTTCTGAGGAATTTCTTCTTCCGAAAGTTTGATTTCTTTGAGAGTGTAGCGGTCAGAAATGAGTTTTGAGAGAATTGACTCAGTCTGCTGGCCGTACTGAGAAGTGGCGGTCAGTTCAAGCTCTCCGTGACCTGTGATGTATCCGATTTCCTGTGATTTTGAAACGATTGATTTGAGGCTTTCTTCGATTTGTGTGTCGAGATTCTCAAGTCCTGTAATCATGTTGCGTCCGAAGAAATCCCGTGACATTTTGACCGGGAAAACTGTTGATTTTTCGCCATATTCAAGAACGAGACCGACGGCTCCTGTTCCCTGACCAAGATTCGGGTCGTTCCAGTTGAGGCTCTGGATTCCGTATTTTTCGACAAGTTCCGGAATTTCAGCCGGGGACGGGTCAATCGAAGCAAAAGTGATTCGGTTCTTGTTTTTCTTGTTGACTTCGCTGAAAGCAGCGCGGATTTCTTCTTCCATCTGATTGAAGCCGATGATTTTGAAGTCAGCGAGTTTTTTTGAGGCATACAAAGTGAGTTTGACATCTCCAGAAAGACCTGCAAGCGCACTTGTGGTCGAAACCATGTTTGAAATTGTGGTGGTGATTCTGTATTCCAAGCCGTCTGCCTGCGTGAGCGCATCAAGAATTTCGATTCGGTCAGCGTAGAGAAGGACGATTCCCATCCAGACACGCTTCATTCCGACCTCGTTGTTTTTTAGTTCCTGAATCTGAATCTGGTTCAAGCCGTAAGTTCGTGCAAGTTTTTCGTTTTCAGGCTTTTTCATATCGACGAATTCATAAGAGAAATTGTCGTTTGCGCTTGATTTGTACTCAACGAGAATATCCTTGATGTACTGATAAACGCTCGAATAAGGAGCGTTCAAGTTGTCGCTGAAGAAAACTTTGACAGAAAGAGGCTCTTCCAGAGTTTTTACGACCTGCGCACTTCCTTTTGAAAGCGAGTAAGATTTCGGAGCTGTGAGGTCGATTCGGAAGTAAGAACGAGAAACGACCAGATTTGCAAAAATCAAAAGAAGAATGAACAAGAAGAAGTCACTCTTCGGGCTTTTAAGGTAATTGATGAAGTTTTTCATAAAATCAGCGAGCCTCCCCTGTTGATTTAAGAGATTCGACGGTCAAAACGAAGAACAAGGCCGTGAGAGAAACGAAATAAACCAAATCACGCAAGTCGATGATTCCCCGTGAGATTGACTCGAAGTGTGAGTAAGCCGAGAAGAAGTCGAAGAAGCTGACGACGCTTGCCGGCATAAAAATCAGGAAGCTAGAAATCAATGTGAAGACGATGCAGATTGCGAAGGCAATAAAGAAGGCGATAATCTGATTTTTGGTAAGGCTAGAGGCGAACAATCCGATTGCAGAAAAAGAAGCAATCAAAAAGAGAGCGCCAAGATAACCGCCAATCATCGGGCCTGCATCAGGCTTTCCGAAAACAAAGCAGGTAATCGCATAGAAAAGTGTCGGAACGAGCATCACAGCCCCTGCCACGAAAGAAGCAAGGTATTTTCCGAGTACAATCTCAGTCTCCGTGACAGGAAGAGTGAGCAAAGTCTCGTAAGAACCGCTTCGTTTTTCCTCAGCAAGAAGTCGCATTGTGAGTGCCGGAATAAAGAAGGAAAGCACAATCGGCAAAAGACCGAAGAACTGACGAAGTTCCGCACGGTTATTCAGGAAGAATGTGTTAAAGAACAAAAATCCCGAAGCCAGCAAAAAAAGCCCCGTAACGATATATGCGATAGGGCTGGTAAAGTACGCTTTGATTTCGCGCTTGAATATTACTATAGATGAACAGTTTTGTTTCATAAAAACTCCTTTCTTAATTTTCCACTGTTAGTCCGTGGAAAATGTCTTCGAGGCTGTTCTTTCGGACTGCCAGCTCGTAGATTGTCCAGTTTTTGCTTGCGCAGAGCTTGAAAAGTTCCGGGCGGATTTCCTTGCCGTCTTTTGCGCTCACAAGAAGCGAAATTGCATCTGGGGCTGATTCAATCTTGTCACCTTCGGTTTTGGTGCACGAATCGACATTCTCAATAGAAGAAAGGGCTTCTTTTGCCTCTTCCTCGTTCGCCCCGTCAATCTGGATGTAGACTGTCTCGGCGTGACCGTATCGCTCCCGGAGTTCGGTCGTCGGGCTGTCGGCTACGACTTTTCCTTTTGAGATGATGATGACTCTGCCACAAAGCATCTCTACTTCGCTCAAAATGTGTGTCGAAATGATGACGGTGCGGGTTTTTCCGATTTCGCGGATAAGATTTCGGACATCCTCAATCTGGTTCGGGTCGAGACCGCTGGTCGGTTCGTCCAGAATCAGGATTTCAGGGTCGTTCATAAGGGCGTGAGCAAGACCTACACGCTGTTTGTATCCTCGTGAAAGCTCGGAGATATTTTTGTGCATGACCTCTTTGAGACCACATTCCTCGCACAGTTTCGGAATTTTTTCGTCTGCATTCTGATTCTGCATGAGGGCAACATAGCGAAGGTATTCTTCGACAATCATGTCAGCGTAAAGCGGGGCACTTTCCGGCATATAGCCGATTTTCTGCTTGGCTTCGACAGGATTCTGTGTGATGTCAATTCCGTCGATAAGAACCGTGCCACTCGTTGGCTTAAAGAATCCGGTAATCATTCGCATGGTGGTTGATTTTCCGGCACCGTTAGGGCCTAAAAGACCGACAATCTGCCCCGTCGGAATCGAAAAGCTGACATCATCAACAGCCTTGAATTCGCCGAAGCGTTTAGAGAGATTTGAAACTTCAATCATTTTGTGATTTTTCCTTGTTAAAATTTCTCACGGAGCATTAGAGTTCACAGAGAGAATCTTTTATTTAAAACAAAATACAGCGGATAGGTTATACTTTTTTTGAGAAAAATTCAATTTATGACGATTTCAGATTTTTTGACAAAAAAACGGGACGAGCGAAATGCAACATCCCGTTTAATCGTGCACTATGGAGTATTAAAAATTAGATAAGTTTTGTAGCTTCGTGGCTGCCTTTGAGCTCGTCGCCGAGGTCTTTTTCTGCGGCCTCAACATGACCGATTTTGTAAGCCCTGAGAGGAGCAGCACCAGCCTTTTTGTAAGGCTCTGTCTCGAAAGAAGCGGCCTTTTCGTTGAATCGGGCGATGATTTTGTCAGCATCTTCTGCTTTTACAGCGAGAATGAAACCGATTCCCATGTTGAAAGTGCCCCAAACGCCTTCTGAATCAGCACCACGGCGGATAAGTTCATCAAAAATTGCCGGCTTTTCCCATGAATCCTTTTTAATTACAGAAACAAGGTTCTTTCCTTTTGCGTACATGCGAGGAACATTCTCGTAGAACCCGCCGCCAGTGATATGAACCATGCCGTGAACGCTCTCACCGAAAGCAGAGAGAACATCGATTACAGGGCGGACATAGATTCGGGTTGGAGTAAGAAGAACTTCGCCGATTGTTTTGCCAGCGAAAGGTTCGTTAAAATCTTTTACAAGTTTTCGAACCAGAGAATAGCCGTTTGAGTGACAGCCAGTTGAAGAAAGACCAATCAAAACATCGCCAGCCTCGATTTTTTCGCCGGTAATCATTTTTTCCTTGTCACCGACACCAACGCCAAAACCAGCGAGGTCGTATTTACCCTCATCGTAGAAGCCTGGCATTTCGGCAGTCTCACCACCGAGAAGCGCACAACCGGTGTCAACACAGCCGTCAGCGATGCCTTTTACAAGCTGGCCGGCAACTTTAGCGTCGAGTTTGCCGCATGCTACATAGTCAAGGAAGAATGAAGTCTGAACACCGGAACAGAGGATGTCGTTTACACTCATGGCAACACAGTCAATTCCAACAGTGTCGTATTTTTTGAGCTGGAAAGCGATTTCAAGTTTTGTTCCAACACCGTCAGTGCCGGAAACCATTACAGGATTTTTGATTCCTTTTGGAACTTCGAACATTCCGTTGAAACTTCCCAAATCAGTGAGGAGACCAGGAATGCGGGTGCGTTTTGCATGAACTTTGTATTCGTTGACGGCATTGTAGCCCTCTTCAACATCAACACCAGAATCTTTGTAATTAACAGCCATTTTTTACTCCAAAAGGAAATGTCATTTCTGGAATTAACCAGCAGATTGTGTTGAATTATAGCGGAATCTCAAATAAATGTCATCAGGAAAAAGATTTCCCGAAAAGCCTTCTTAGTCCAAAGATAACTCCCGTAAACCCGTGAAGGACGGCAACAAGACTGAGAATCGGACCAAAAGGAAGAATTATCCATGAAATCTTAAAAGACCAGAAACCAATCAGAAGTATGAGAATTTTTTTCAGGGTATAGACTAAAGCATCTGACTTTGTCTGCGGCTCATAGTTTCTTTTGTAGTAAGAATAATTCTGCCCCTGGTCATTTTCACGATCCGCACGTCCTGAATAATTGAACCACTGGTTAAATGCGTCCTCAAAATCCTGCTGAGTCTCAGCCCGCCAGGTTCCGCTCCGCCATGTTCCGCCCTGAAAGCCCCGGCCGTAACCATAATTTCCGTAGCCGCCGTTTCCCTGAGAAGAACCGTACGCACTATTTTCTGAATATGAACCGTAAGAATCGTACTGACGGCGTTTTGTTTCGTCTGAAAGAACATCATAAGCAGCAGTAATTTTTTTAAATTTTTCTTCGGCCGCCTTATCACCCGGATTTTTGTCAGGATGATATTTTACGGCCAACTTACGATAAGCGGATTTTATTTCTTTTTGAGATGCTGTTTTTTCGACGCCAAGAATTTCGTATAAATCTTCCAATGATGTCCTCTTACATTAAAAATAACGATAAACTTTCAAAGATACAAGGGAAATTTTCAATTTTCAATTCTTAATTTTCATGTTCAGATGCCGATATTAAAAGTATGGAAAACGGAAAAAATTTTACAGAAACCCTTTTACAGGCAGTAGATGCAAAAGCCCAGTGGTATGATATGGATGAACTTCCGAAACTCCTCGATAACTACCGGCTTCTGCACACATGCATCAAAGTTGTCTTTGACTTTCTCGTCAACAAATCACTTATTACTCCGGATCCGTACAAACTTGACAAAAAAATTTCTGATATCAAGTCACCGGACAACGGACAGTTTGTTGAAAACGAACGCTCAGTCGTTATGGGCCAGCGTTTTTCTGACTACGAGAGTACCCTGGACTTTCTGTGCAATTATTACAAATTTTCCGTTTCTCAGCTTTCACTTGGCAATGTAAAAAAACTGATGGATTTGAACAATTCTATCAGCTGGAACTCTTTTTCTGCGAATTCCAACAAAACGAACACGCGCGTTCTCGCAACACTCGTTTTTCAGGCACGACAGAGCAGCGAAGCAATCACCGCAAGCATGCTCAACGACAATCTTGCGAAAGCCTCGCAGGCACTCACCGAAATAAATTCAATTCTCAAGGAATATACGGATTTCCAGAAAGAATGGTATAAAGCCCAGGTTCGAAAAAACGTAATGACAGCCGGCGGATTTGACGCAAACAAGGCGATGAGCGATCCGGCAAGCGAACTTCAGCAGATTAAAAAGAATTTTGCCGCAGGAATGGGAAAAGTTCCGTTCTACGGAGAACTCATTGAAGAAATCATTCAGGAAGACCAGGGAGAAAAGAAACTCGCAAGACAGACTGCCCTTCTCGCAAAACTGAACGTCCAGAAAGCCAGCGACAAGAAACAGGAGAAAAAAATCGACACAAAGGCGCTGATTATGGATTCTCTCCTGGTTCTCGGAGCAACTCCGGCACAAATCAGCACGATAGCACAGAAGATTCAGGAAAATCACGATCTTCTTCTGAGCGAACACAATTCTTTCATGGACAAACTCAAACGATACCTGAAAAAAGCATTCGGCATTGCAGAAAAACCACTATTCTACACCATTACGATTGTTGACCAGACTACAGGTGCAAAACGCACTGAAAAAATCAATTATCAGAGTCTTATGACAGACCTTGCGACAAAAACCAGAAGATATTCTTCCGTAGCGCAGAAAAATTCTCCGGGATACCAGAAAATCATCTCCATGCCGGAAGAAAAAATCGCTGAATTTGTCGCAGCCCAGATTTCTGACTGTAACAGAATGATTATAATTCTTAACTCTCTCGATGACTTCTTCAAGGCTGCTGCAAGCCCGCTTAACAAATCAAAAGTCAAAGGCCTTAAAATCGACATCACGACCTTCAAAAACTCAGTCATCAAGGCAAACCAGTACCGTGCAGAATACACATCATACATAGAAGAAGCCGAGCAGATGAGAAAACTCGGAATCACAGAATAAGCAAAAGAAAACAAGGCATAAAAAAACTGGACAAGCTAAACGTTGTCCAGTTTTTTTTATATCCACAGACTTTAACAGATTTCATAGTTCTAATTTATGTTCATCTGTGTCATCTGTGGTTCTTTATACAATCTGTGCTTTTATTATTAAACTCCAAGCCGGTTGATTACGGTATCAAGCATCTGGTCAATTACTGTGACGAATTTTGCGGCAGCGTTGTAGCCGTGCTGGAACTTGATGATTTCTGCAAGTTCCTCGTCAATGTTGACACCGCTGATTGAATCACGGAGATTTCGCAAGTCGTCCATGATTGCGTTCTGAGAAAGCATATTCATCTCAGCCTGCTCGCCTTTCAAGCCCACATTAGTTACGCTGTTGGCAAAGTAGTCGTCGAAAGTACGGTCTTTTCCAATCATAACATCTGTGTTTCGGATAGAGGCAATCTCAACGGCAGCACGGGCGTCGCCAATCATAGATTTTCCCTGATTGTTCGGGTAAGCGGCCGCAACGCTGAGGACATCGCCCTTAACAGCGTCGTTTACTGCAATATAGCCGGCCGGATTCATAACAGGGGAAACGGCGAATTCACCACGAAGAGCGTTAGAAGCGTCAGCCTGTGCAAAATCGTAAGCATTCTCTGCCCCGCTTCCGTTAAGAACGCCGGCATAACCTGTAAGGAACATTCCTGAATCCTCAACATGTCGGATTACGAAGTCCGGGTTCTCCATATCTTTTGCGGTGGTTGCCTTCAAGACAAGGCGGTTATTGCGGTCAAGATAAGCCTTAACCTCACCGTCACTGTCGTTGATTCTCGCAACAACTTCTTCGATTGTGTCTGTCGCATGGTAAGCAACTTTTATTGTGCCGCTTTTTCCGGAAAGGGTCATCTCGCCTTCAAGGCCGAGTTTTTCCTGCGGATTGAGCGAATTTGTTCCTGTGAATCTGAAAAGGTATGAATGGTCGTCAACACCGTCTCCGTCACGGTCATAATTTCCATTTACGCTCGTTACGAAAGGCTGCTGAACGAAGAAATCAAGGCCGCTCACATTGTTCATGCCGATTCCGGCTTTATGAACATCATTCACAAGGTCAGCGAAGTTCATCGTAACTGTATTCAAAGACTGAACCTGCTCACGGATATCAACATCACGAAGTTCAATCAAGGCACCAAGGGTACCGCCGGAAACCTGAACATTGTTCTTTGTGTCTGCCCAGATAACCTTACTGTAGCCGTTATTGTTGATTACAGGTTCGACTTCAAAACTTCGGGAGATGTGTCCCTGAACGAGAATATTTCCTTCAAGGTGAACCATAAACTCGTCGTCATCACGGATATCGGTAGTGATATTTGCAAGACCAGAAAGTTTTTCAACGAGAAGATCCCGGCGGTCAAGAAGGTCGTTCGGATTGTCTCCCATTGCCTTTACTTTTACGATTTCGCCGTTGATTTCTGCAATCTGCTTTGAGATTGTGTTAATCTGCTTTACGGTAGCCTCGATGTCACCATTAATAAGGTTTCCGATTCCGCTCAAAGCCGTGTATCTCTGCTGAATGCTCTCTGCAAGGGTCTCACCTCGGGTAACAACAGCCTGACGGGCAGCCTGACTTTCCGGGTAAACAGAAAGTTCCTGCCAGCCCTGCCAGTATTTGTCCATATTTGTGCGGACGGAGATTTCATCAGGCTCGTTATAAACCTGCTCAATCATCGTGTAATATTTTTCACGGGTAGTCCAGTAAGTCTCCTGGTTAGTCTGAGCGACAATTCTCTGATCCAGAAGTTCGTCACGGAGCCGTTTAATGCTCTCGACACTCGTTCCCTGGCCAATCTGACCGGCCCTTTCCTCTCGTGTCAAATCCGGGCGGTAAATCGGGTCGAAAGTCTTAATTTGGACCCTCTGGCGTGAATAACCTTCAGTGTCGGCGTTAGAAATATTGTGACCGGCAGTATTAATCTGTGTCGAGTGAGCCATGAGGCTTCTTTTTCCAATTTCAATACCTGCGAATGAATTTGCCATAGTCTATGCTCCTTTCTAATATTTCCTATATCATCTGGTTGAGGACAACGCTGCTCAACTCGGGTTTTACAATCTGACCTTTATTCGAATAAAGGACATTCCTTCTCTGAGGGACAACAGAATCGAATACGCCCTGCAGAAATTTGCGCGTGGTGGTGATATATTCATTAAGAACCTTGTTCTCCACCTTCGACTTCTGAAGTTTTCCGCGCACCTCGCTGAGTACCGGCGAAACTGTCTCATCACTGACCATATCTATATTTTCGCTCAGTTTCATCCGCTTCTCCTCAAGTTCCACGAACTGGTCGCTGAGATTCTGGAGGTTCTCAATGTTTTTATTGAGAGTTTCCCAATCCTTGTCACGCACACACTTATGCAATATTGTCTGCTGCTCAAGAATTTTATCCAGAAGCGCATTCTCTTCCTGCATTACGGAAACAAGATTCTCTTTTGTTGCGATAATTTCACTCTGCTCAATATTTTCTTCAGACATCAGATTCCCCGGAAGAAATGACGGTTACGCCAAATTTTAGTTTTATTCCCTTTGATTATCGGAATCTGAGAAAAATTCTTAAGATTTTTGGAGAGATTTTTACAGGATATAATTCTTTTCGGCAGTTGAAAAAACGTGAGTTATCGCCGCTGCCAGCGCATCCGCCGCATGATCCGGCTTGGGCTCAGTCTCAAGGTTCAGCAGGATTTTGACATACTGCTCGACTGTTTTTTTGTCGGCCGTTTTTGTTCCTGTTACGGCATATTTTATCTGATTCGGGCGGTACATGCACAAAGGAAGCGCCTGCTGGGCAAGACACATCGTAACGACACCCTTTGCCTCGGAAACTGTCAGTGCGCTCGTAACGTTTCTGGCAAAATAAAGCTCTTCCATCGCAGCCTGCTCAGGCTTAAATTCCTGCAAAACAGCAAGAAGGCGGTTATAGATTGCCAGAAGACGCGTACCGTGCTCCTCAGTGGAAGGAGTTTCTATCACGCCATAACTTACGAGACGAATGTTGTTTCCTGCAGCATCGATTACACCAAAACCTGTGTGAGCAAGGCCGGGGTCAATGCCGATTACGCGCCTTTTTTGCATTCAATCACCATATAAAAAAAATGCCCCACATCAAGCAGTCGCGTTGTCGCGCTTGTTTAAATGCGGGGTAAAAGCAGTTTTTAAGGAAACGCAGATTAACACTTGACGCGATTAATCAGCACTTTCTCAGAGATTAACTTATGCCTCTGGATCGAAATCGTCCGGATATTCAACTGTTGTCCAGACATTCTGAACATCGTCGTCCTCTTCGAGACGGTCGATGAGTTTCTGAACTTTTGCAGCTGTATCTTTATCGACTGCTGTATAAGCCTGTGGAACCATAGCAACTTCTGCAGAAAGAGAAGTCCAGCCTTTTGGCTCAAGAGCTTCGACAACAGCAGTGAAGTCGTTTGGAGCTGTTGTAACTGTGATAACTCCCTCATCGTTCTCAACATCTTCTGCACCTGCCTCAAGAGCAGCTTCCATTACTTCGTCTTCTGAAACAACTTCTGCATCGTACTCGATGACACCCTTTCGGTCGAACATGCGGCTTACAGAACCTG
Organism: Treponema sp.; assembly: GCA_017395545.1. Classification (GTDB taxonomy): domain Bacteria; phylum Spirochaetota; class Spirochaetia; order Treponematales; family Treponemataceae; genus Treponema_D. The sequence continues at coordinate 37,921 of JAFPUF010000131.1, forward strand.
TTGTACCGAGGTTTCCGCCTGTTTTGTTGAAGATGTTGCGGACATTAGCTGCTGCACGGTTGTGGTTGTCTGTAAGAACCTCAACGAGAACTGCAACGCCACCAGCTGCGTATCCTTCGTAAACCAGTTCTTCGAATGTACCGCCGCCAAGCTCACCAGTACCCTTTTTGATTGCACGCTCAATGTTGTCTTTTGGCATTGAAGCAGCACGAGCTTTAACGATTGCTGCACGGAGACGAGGGTTAGCATTTGGATCTCCGCCGCCCATGCTCGCAGCGATAGAAATTTCTTTAATTAATTTTGTGAACAATGCGCCGCGTTTTGCATCTGCGGCTCCCTTTGCATGTTTAATGGTCGACCATTTATTATGTCCTGACATCGGAACACCCCTTAATAAAAATATTACAGAATAGAATGACAAAGAATATCACAAATCAAAAATCGTGTAAATATCTATATGATTTAATGTTATGTTTTAAAATCCACTTAAATTTTATATTCCGTTTCTATATAATCAGCTTATGAACAATAAACTTCTCCAGAATTTTGATTTTTACCAAAACGAAACATCCCTTTCTAAGACTGCGGAAAAAGCATTTTCCCGGCTTTCCTTTACTTTCACGCGCGAACATATAGAATCTTTAATAAAGGCTGCCCTTTCAGAAGATGCAAGTGATAACGACCGTTATGTCTGTGCCTGCATGCTGAAAAATGCCCTTGTCGCCTCAAAAGGCGTTTTCCCGATCTGCCAGGACACAGGAATTGCAAACATCTTCGGCTGGAAGAACGGTAACATTTCTTCCGCTCAGAATATCGACGAATACGACGAACTCACAAAAGGTGTCAGAAAAGTCTACGACGAAAAAAAACTAAGGTTCTCCACAACAGTTCCCGTTTCTTTTTATGACGAAAAAGATCCTAAAAACAATCTTCCGGCACAAATCTCGATTTTTTCAAACAGAGCCTGTCTTGCTCCTCTTCCGGATTTCGTAAAAGCGGCTCCAAAAGATTCCTTCAGTTTCATTTTCTGTGCAAAGGGAGGAGGCTCTTCCAATAAAACAAGTTTTATTCAGGGAACAAAGGCTTTTCTCACAAAAGAACGTTTTTCAAACCTCATAAAAGAAGAACTTCATCACTTTGGAACAAGTGCCTGCCCGCCTTACACGATAGCGGTTGTCGCAGGCGGACTCAGCCCCGAACAGAATCTCCTCACATTAAAGTTGGCCACAACAGGCGCTTACGACGAAATGACTTACGAACCGAATGAATCAGGATTCAGAGATAAAGAACTCGAAGAACTGGTAATAAAAACCGCAAAAGAAAGCGGGTTCGGTGCCCAGTTTGGCGGAACACAGTTTGCCCTGAGCGCCCAAGTCATCCGCCTTCCGCGTCACGGTGCGAGCTGCCCGATTTCTTTCGGAGTATCCTGCTCTGCACACAGAAATTTGCGCGCAGTTCTCACAGATGAAGGCCTTTACCTTCAGAAAACCGCAGAAAACCCGCAGGAACTTGAAGGATTTAACGAGGCAGTTAAATTCGCATGCTGCGAAAGTGAAAAAAACGAACAGAAGAACGAACGGAACATCCGGAGTGACGGAGACATAAAAGCCGTGCTTTCTTCCCTCGAAAACTCAAAACCCGGAGAAAGAATCCTGCTTTCAGGAAAAATTCTCGTTGCCAGGGATGCAGCTCATGCCAGATGGCAAAAACTACTCGACACAGGCAAAAATCTTCCCGAATACTGCACGAAATACCCGGTCTGCTATGCAGGACCTGCCAGAACACCAGAAGGAAAAATCATCGGCAGTTTCGGTCCAACAACCGCAGGAAGAATGGATGTCTACGCAGAAAGCCTCATGAAAAGGGGCGCCGCACTCGTAACGCTCGCAAAAGGAAACAGAAGCAGAACCTGGACTGACGCCTGCAAAAAATACGGTGCATTCTATCTTGGAACCCCGGGAGGAATCGCAGCCCTTATCGCAAGCGAATACATCGTAAATCAGGAAATTCTGGATTACGAAGATCTAGGAATGGAGGCTGTCAGGCTTGTCGAAGTCAAAAACCTCCCGTGCTTCGTAATCACAAACAAAAATGGAGAGGACTTTTATGGAAATTTACAATAAAAAAGCAGCTCTTGACCTTGTCGATAATGACGGAGATTTACTCCAGATTCTTATTGATTCGTTTCTGAACGAAACCAGATTTGAAAAACCTTACCTGGAAAATCTGATTAAAGAAGGCAAAATGAATGAGGCCGCAAGCTACGTTCATGCAACAAAAGGTGCCGCCCGCCAGCTCTGCATGGAAAAACTAAAAGATTCAGGGCAGCAGCTCGAGGATGTTCTCAGGAGAAAGTCTGAAGGTAACCTCCAGGAACTTACAGACAAGATGTTTCAGGACTACGAAGAAGCCGTCAACGCAGTCAAATAAAAAAAGGCCGTCCAAAAAAACTGGACAGCCCCCTCAGAAATTACTCGCTCGTAAGGATTTCGTATGCTTCCATCGGATCTTTTGAAGCAAGAAGTGCGTCACGAACTTCTTTGTCTTTAAGTTTCGAACTGAAGAAGCTGAGAGTCTGAAGGTAATATGAATGCTGATTGTATGCAGCAGCAATCATAATCAGGATTCGCACAGGATTATCGTCAATTGCCTGGAAATCAATCAGGTCGTGCTTACAGATACCAACGCTCATAACAAGATCAGTAACAGAAGAAAGACGGACATGAGGTATTGCGATTCCGCGGCCGATAGCAGTTGACATAAGTTCCTCACGCTTCAGGATTTCTTCAACAAGTTCTTTTTCGTTTTTAATCTGAGGAGCAGTCGCAAGATTCTGGGCGAGCTCGATGATTGCATCATGTTTTGTAGAATGATCAATGAACATAATTCTGTCCGGAGAAAGAATGTTCTTGACCGTTACAGCCTGCTTTACTTCCGCAGGTTTCTGAGTTGATGAAAGGCGCTCATTCACCCATTTTTCAATTTCTGATTTTTTAAAACGCCATACAGTTCCTATTTTTCCGGCAGGAATCTCTCCCTTCTGTGCCCAGTCGTAAACCGTACGCTCTGAAACTCTAAGATATTTTGCTACTTCTTCAATGGTAAGTATGTCGTCTCCCACGATTTTGCTCCTTAATTTACTATTATGTTGAAATGACATTCATATTTTGCATACTTTGCGGTATTTTGTCAAGTTGTGCGTAAACAAGCATATTTCCAGGAAATGACAGCCGAATAAAGCTCATGCAAAGCCGCTTTTTGTAAATTACTGATTTTTACCGCAGGTCAAACTATTTTTATTTTTTCAACTTTCAATTTTCAATTCTTTTTTATATAATGTCTCATCATGAGCAAAAGACTAAAAATCATCCTGCCGGTTTTCGTTCTTCTGGCAATTCTATATGTAATAATCGCAGCCCGCCCGCTTTCACCCGAAATTCAGTTTATCCCCGTATGGACAGTCGATCTTGAAGCATACACAAAAAGTGATTCTCCGGATTTTTCACCTGAAGACTTTGAAAATGCGGTATCATTTAAAATGGGACAGACTCTCGGTTATTTTACGCCGGAAGGAAAAATTCTTTCCTACATCACCTTCCCTTACAAAGCAACAATTTCAGACGAATCATACACACTTTACGGAACCTCTTCCTATGAAATGCAGATTCTTTCTCCTTCAAGTAAAGAAATCGGGAAAATTCAGGCCACAGGTTTCCCCTACTTCACTCAGGACCGCAAATTCATCTTTTTGCCGGGAGGCTCTTCTTTTGCAAAACTTGATGAAACAGGTAACCTCCAGTGGAAATACGAAGGCTTCAGTCCGATTACGGCATTCTCCTCTTCAAAAACAGGAACTGTCGCAGGTTTCGCAAATGGAACTGTACTCGGTTTTGACAACGAAGGCAACATCACGCATAACTACAATCCAGGCGGCTCAGCCTACGAGGTAATTTACGGAGCTGCAATCTCAGAAAGTTCCAGATTCATCGCAACGCTCTCAGGTCAGGACGGACAGAGATTCGTGATTTCAAAAAAAAGCGGCTCTGATTACGGCTCACACACGTCAATAGTCTTTTACAAATCTATGGAGCAGGAAGTTAACCGTCAGGTCTTAATCAAATTCAGCAGGGACGAAAAAAAGGTTTTCTACAACAACGCCACAGGAATCGGCATCGTAAGTACAAAAAATTTCAAAAACACAGAGATTCCTGTCAAAGGCAAAATTTTATCAATTCTCGAATCTGAAAACGGAAACGAAATTTTTGTCCTTAGCAAAGACCAAAACACTTACACTGTATCAACCATCGAATCATTCGATGCTTTCGGCGGTTCTTTCTCTTTCGATGCAGAAAGTGCATGCATCGCAGTCAAAGGGAATTCTCTGTTCGTTGGACGGGACGGGAAAATCTCACGGATAGACATAATCCACAGGTAGGAAAATATGAAAAAACTGATTTTTGCTTCACTCGCAGTTCTAACTTTATCGGCACTGTTTGCATTCGACTGGCCACAAAACGAAATTCTTTCAGATTCTTTTTTCTCTTATTTTGCACAGCTCCGTGGCGGAACAATCGGCACTTCCTTAGTTTTTTCAGAAAGCAGGGAAGTCAAAGCCGCTGACAGCGGCAGGGTTCTCGCAGTCATCAGCGAACACGATGAGGATGAACTTTTTGAAAGCACACTCGGAAATGCCGTAATTCTCTCACACAAAAATGATTTGATTACAGTTTACGGAAACCTGGATTCAGAAAACACAGATTCCCTTTATGCAATGAAAGATATCGAAACGGGAACATCTTTCGGAACTACGGGAACTTCAAGCTGGCAGGAAGGAGAAGCCTGCCTTGAATTTCAGGTCCTGGACACAAAGAATCATACATATATAAATCCGCGCATACTTATGCCCAGAATCGGAAAAGAGTTGCCTCTCACAATAAAAGATGTAGTTGCAATCAGCAAAAAAGGCGTTTCTTACGATTTAGCAACAGTCAAAACAATGCCCTCTGGAGTTTACACGCTCTATCGCGAACGTCAGGAAACGGCCATGCCATATAAAACTACAGTTTATGTAAACGGCGCAATTGCAGAAAGCCTCAGTTACGATACGCTCACCGAAAAAGACGGAAGAATCGCGGTCTCAGGGAAAAAGAATTACGACGTAAATACAGTTTACCCTGAAAACGACAGACAATTTCTGGGAGAAATCACCCTCCCCAAAGGAAAAACACAGATTATGGTTGTTGCCGCAGACATTCTTGGAAAAGAAAAGCAGATAGTCTACACAGCAGATGTAAGATAAATACAAAAAAAAATAACAATCAGCGCATCTTTGAAAAAAAAAGGCCTGTTCAGAAACTCTTTCAGTTTCCGGACAAGCTTTTTTTTCAGCATTATCTGAACATTCTATTTTTTATCTTTCAGAATCAGAGAACGGAGCGCCTCAACAGCAACAGAAATCGCCGCTTCTGTATCGTGAGCCTGCTTATTCGGCAGGCCTTTTTTAGCCCTCTCCTGATTTGCGACAACCAAAAAACAGGAACCGACCCTTACCCGCAGGAACTGGCCAGCAATAAACAGAGCCGCACTCTCCATTTCACTCGCAAGACAGCCCATTCTGAGCCATGCCTGCCACTTGTTCTCAAGTTCATAACTAACCGGCATAATTTCCGGTTCATGCTGACCGAAAAAAGAATCCTTGCACTGCACGACTCCCGTATGATTTATAACGCCAAGTTTTTGTGCAGCGTTCATCAAAGCGTTGACACACTCAATATTAGCGACAGCAGGATATTCAATCGGAGCAAATTCACGGCTTGTACCTTCCATACGAACGGCACCAGTCGCAATTACAATATCCCCCCCAAGAACATCTTCCTGCATTCCTCCGCAAGTTCCGACACGAATAAAAGTGTGGGCACCGCATTTTGCAAGTTCGTCAATTGCAATTGAAGCAGAAGGACCGCCAATTCCAGTTGAAGTTACAGAAACAGGCACTCCTTCAAGAGTTCCTGTATATGTAGTATATTCGCGGACATCCGCAACAAGCCTGGCATTATCGAAATGCTCAGCAATTTTGGCGCATCTTTTTGGATCGCCGGGTAAAATTACATATTTTCCAATATCATCAGGCCCAACTCCAGTATGATACTGTTTTCCAGAACCTTCTGTATAATCAACCATATTTTCCTCCTGATATGCTTTCTTTAAGTATACACTCAAAAAGTAAAAATCGCAAAATATAATTACCATTCAAAGAAAAATGAGGTTGCATAATATTCAACAATCCTTTTCTTATATTTCAATTTACGCAACTAAGAAATCTCGCTATAATGTCGTTGATTAATTTCAATTAATTTGAGGTACATTATGGCAAATACTAAAAAATCTGATAACGCAATCAAGGGAACGGCTCGGGCTCCACACCGCTCTCTTTTTTATGCTTCCGGCTACACAAACGAAGAATTGAACCAGCCTATGGTCGGAATTATCTGCGCAAAGAACGAGTTGATCCCGGGTCATATTGAGCTTGACCGCATCGCTGAGGCTGTAAAGGCCGGCGTCCGCATGGCTGGCGGAACTCCTGTCGAGTTCCCGGCTATCGGTGTTTGTGACGGGATTGCAATGGGTCACGAGGGAATGAAATACTCTCTCGTTACTCGTGAATTGATTGCAGACAGCGTTGAGTGCGTTGCCAAGGCTCATCAGTTTGACGCTCTCGTTATGATTCCGAACTGTGACAAAATAGTTCCGGGTATGCTTATGGCCGCTGCCCGCCTGGACTTGCCGACCGTCTTTGTTTCAGGAGGACCTATGATGCCGGGTCACTTGCCTGGTCACGACGCTTCAAATCCTTATTCCGGAAAAAATCTTTCTTTGACTGATATGTTCGAGGCTGTTGGAGGGCTAGCTGTCGGAAAAGTCACTGAAGAGCAGCTTTGCGAAATGGAGAATTATGCCTGCCCTGGCTGTGGTGCTTGTTCAGGTATGTTCACTGCAAACTCAATGAACTGCCTTACTGAGGTTCTTGGTCTCGGTCTTCCTGGAAACGGAACTATTCCTGCAGTAACAGGCCGCCGAATCCAGCTTGCTAAACATGCTGGTATGCAGGTTATGGAAATGTACAAACGGGGAATCACTGCCCGACAGATGATGACTGCCGAAAACTTCAAGAACGCTCTTGCGGCTGACATGGCTCTGGGATGCTCTTCAAACACAATGCTCCATGTTCCTGCCATCATGCACGAAGCAGGACTAGAGCTTGATCTTCACGAAGTAAACGAAATCTCTAACCGTACTCCGAACCTCTGCCACCTCGCTCCTGCAGGTCACACTTTCATGTGCGAGCTTGATGATGCGGGCGGAGTTCAGGCTGTTCTTGCAGAACTCGCAAAGAAAAACCTTATCAACACGAATCTTATCACGGCGACAGGAAAAACAATCGCTGAGAACATAAAGGGCGTACGAAACCGCAACCCGGAAATCCTCAGACCAATCGAAAATCCGTTCTCGGACAACGGTGGTATCGCAATTCTGTTCGGAAACCTTGCACCAAACGGAACAGTCGTAAAGCGCTCTGCCTGTGCAAAAGAGCTTATGCTTCACACAGGTCCGGCACGAGTCTTCAATGATGAAAGCGAGGCAATGGAAGCAGTTCAGAAGGCACAGATTCACCCGGGCGATGTTGTCGTAATCCGCTACGAAGGTCCGAAGGGCGGTCCTGGAATGCGAGAGATGCTCGCTGTAACTGCGGCATTGGCAGGTCAGGGTCTAGATAAGCAGGTTGCTTTGATTACAGACGGACGCTTCTCAGGAGCTACCCGTGGTGCTTCACTCGGTCACTGTTCACCAGAAGCTGCTGTCGGTGGTCCGATCGCTCTCGTTCAGGAAGGAGACAAAATCACCCTCGACATCAACAATTACAAGATTCACCTCGATGTAAGCGACGAAGAACTTGCAAAACGAAAGGCCGCATGGGTCGCACCGGAGCCAAAAGTTAAGACTGGCTACCTCGCACGATATGCGAAATTAGTATCAAGTGCAGATAAAGGTGCAATCCTGCAGTAAATCACTTTCTCACAGAGGAATAGAGAACACAGAGAGATTTTTGAATATGGCAAAGCAATCCCTAAAACAAAACTCTGTGAGGAACTTAAAAAGGAATTTTATGACCGAAACTTTTAACAACTGGACGGAATATGACGCCTGGCTCATTCAGCATTATGAGGAATTTGCGATGACTAAAGTCGAAGAGATTAACGGAAAAGTTGTCGTGGAATATATGACTAAGGCTGACTGGGAAAAACAGGAAAGAGCCGCAGGACGAATGTAAATCAATTCTGCCTAAAAATTACAGACAAAAAAAACCGCCCCGTAAGGAGCGGCTTTTTTTTTACGGCGGTCTGTCTTGTCAAAACAAGCAAACCACCATAATTTACTACTTGCTGTAGTATTCGACGACCATCTGATCGTTAATCTGAACAGGAATTTCTGAGCGAAGTGGAAGACGAGCCAGTTTTCCAGAGAAATTGTCATCGTCGCGCTCGAGATAATCAAGCTTAGCTTTGTTGTTTGAAAGATAAGTTGATTTGAACTGCTCGCTTTTTCTCATTTTTTCAACCAGAGAAATTGTTGAGCCAACTTTTACAGCATATGAAGGAATGTTAATAACTTTTCCATCGACTTCGATATGTTTGTGGCTGACCATCTGGCGTGCCATTCGGATTGAAGAGGCAAAACCAAGTCTGTAAACGAGATTATCAAGACGTGTCTCAAGAGAAACAAGGAGAGCAACGCCTGTCATTTCCTTTGATTTAGCAGCTTTTTCAAAATATCTTCTAAGCTGCTTCTCAAGGATGTTGTAGTAAGCCTTTACTTTCTGCTTTTCGATAAGGTGCAAAGCATAGTCAGAAGGTTTCTTGTTCTTTTTGAAAGCTGGTGCGCCAGCTCTGTCCATTGCCTTTGGGTGTCCTGATACGTTGACACCAAGTCGGCGGCATTCCTTAAAGCGAGGATTGCGTCGTGTAGCCATTTCGTGCTCCTGTTTTTTAATCAAGGCAGGTTATATGATATTAATCTCAAACCAGTTGCTTGATTTTTCAAAGTCTTTGCCTGAGTCAAACTCAAACAGTGAAATGAATTATATCAATTCTAAAACAAAATATCAAGTATCCGCTTATGATTCTTCTTACAATTTCTACACTTTTAACAGATTTTTTTTCAAATTTTCCGCAAAATATTTTGCTACATTATCACTCGGTCTTCCAGTACACAGTTTCTTTAAGATTTCTAAAGATTTTTGTTTTTCCCCTCTTTTTAGTAAATCCATTGCCTGATTCCAGTAACTCACATAATTATAAAGTTTATCATCGTCATCGTTTCGGTCACCCATTACCTCAAAAAAGTCCGCTTCATTCAAATCGTTTTCTATCTCACAAAATGACAGTTTACGCAAAAGATAAGAGTCTGAGAAATAAACTGCAGCGTTTTCATTCATCACAACCCCATATGCGCCGATTTTTTTTGCCATATTTTTAAGGAAACCTGCTTTTTTAGCAGATTCGTCAAGAATTCTGCAGGATTTTTGCTTTTTATCACCAATGCAGCCAGATTTTACCTCTCCAGAATAGAGTCCAATATTAGATAGAACTTTTCTGTTATTATGATTTAAAATGAAAAATGAAGTGTACAAATCATCGCTCATACCATCAGGCTTCGGGGAAAGTGGATAATATGAAATTTCCTTATTAATTCTTTTTTCAACTTCCCTGATCATAAAAGAACTTTTCAGGGCAGAAATATAATGCTCCTTATAATTAACCGGAGAACCAAAAATCGCAGTTATTTCAGAAATTGAATATGATTCCACAACTCCCTGCATATCCGTAATAATTTCTGCAATCTTATCAAAATAATAATTAAACAAAGAGACTAACTGACCTTCATTCAGTAAATTCTTAAGAATTGAAATATCCTGGATAGACAGAGAAAGAATCGTGCTTTCATTATTATCACCGTAAACACTACCTTTTTCCGGATTTCTAAACACGTCTCTTACAAGCGAAGACGGGATCCGCTGTGTAAAAAGCGCAGCTATTTCAGATTTTTCACATGCATTCAAATAATATTTATTTATCCCAAGAACTATGGAAAGAGTAAGAACAGAGAAAAAAATCACAAAAATATCAGGCAGCACCCTGCAATATAAAAAAATCAAAACAAGAGCAGATGTTACCAGACCAAGAAAAAGAGCAGAAAAAACACAATACAGCGGCAGCTTCTTAATTTTCAAGGAAAGTAAAATAAACAGCAGACATGAAAGTAATGCAATAAAAAAAGAAACTACCCCCGGCAATGCATTAATAAAATCATCAGAAAAAAGCATGTTTGCAAGGACATAGCTTTCAAGGCATTCCGGGAATTTGTCGTCATACGGAGTTTTCACTAAACTGTTATGAATTTGAGAGACATTTGCAAAAACACACAGTGCCTCCTGAATCTTTGCCGACAGACGGGCTCTCTCTGTCTCAATGTCATAAAAAATTTTTCTTGCCAAAGAAAAAGAATTTTTTATCAGGGATTTTTCAGACTCATTTTTAGCCATTTCAGTAAGTATTCGTTCCTGATTTCCTGACAAAAATGATGACATAAGAATATAAAACCTGTTCTTAAGATTTCTTCGTTCACTCAAGGAGTTTTCATTTCTCATCGAAAGTTCAAAAACTGAAAGGGGATTTTCTGTATTAACTTCTCCAAAGAATCCTCTTTTTTCAAGCAGAAGAAGATATTTATAAAGATTTTTCTCGCTCAAAGACAAATAATACAATTCTGAAAATGAAATCTGGGGATATTTTTTATAAGATGAACGCGGATATACCATAAGAACAGAACCATCTCTTCCACGGGGAATTTTAAGATTATCAATTATCAAGCCACCTTCAGAATCAGCAGGCTGAGTTAGCAGAATTTCGTCTGATGAGATTTTAAGCCTGACATTGCGTATTACTTCCAGCAATTGAGAAAAATATGAGTTTGCATAGTATTTTCCATCTTTCACACCTAAAAAAGAAAGTGAGTTTGAAAATTCTGACTTAGGAATAAATCCACAATTAAGTTCCGGAGTTCTTTTATCAATTTCAGAATTTGCCACTCTTGAAAAAACAATTTTTGCATTAAACAAGGGCATTTTTTTCTCATTTTCAATATTATTGTTTTCTTTATCAACGAAAGAATCTATTTCAACACCTTTTTTTTCAAATCCTAAATTACAAATCGAACCAATTGCCCCAAGTTCATATGCAAGTTCTTTTAATTCATTCATTTTTTCTTCAGAAAAAAAAGAATAACCAAACTTTTCAATATCTGATTCATCGACAGAAATCATTAACAGAGGAACAGAATTATTTTTACCAGAAAGATTTTTTTGAAGAATCTGATAAAGTTTTTGATTTGCATTAGTAAAGAAAAAAAGACTGGCAAATCCGACAGAAAAAACAAAAGCAAGAACAAGAAAAACTTTTTTCATGCTTAAATTTTCGGAAAGAAATCAATATCAGATTAACAGAGTTTATCAGCAAGGAGACACAAAAAAAACGGAATGCAACATAATGCATTCCGTTTTTATGCAGGGACTATTTAAGAGCTGCAGAAATTCGCTCAAGAACCTTTTTACGATCAAGCGGTTTTACGATATAGTTCTTTGCACCCAAAAGAAGTGATTTTTTAACCAGTTCCTCTTTACCAAGAGCTGATACCATAACAACGCGTGCATTTTTATCGAAAGCGACAATCTGCTCAAGTGCAGTAATTCCGTCCATACGAGGCATTGTAATATCCATAGTTACCAAGTCAATATTTGGACAAAGTTCCTTATACTTATCAACACCATCTTTTCCGTCTACTGCAGTAGCAACAACCTCATAGCCTTCACTGGTCAGAATCTGACCGAGCTGTTTTGCGACGAACATTGAGTCATCAACTACAAGTACGCGGATTTTTGTTCCGTCAGCATTCATGCCCTCTGGCGGACGCTCATTGATTGAAGGAAAATCCTGTTTTGTTTTCATTTTGGCACTCCTTATTATTACATGCGTTCGCGAATTGCGACGTTAACTTCGATTTTTCCACATTCAGTGATAAGAGGAACAATGAGAGCCTCTACACTGTTTGTCTGACTACCACCCAAAGCGGCAATCTCCATTTTTTCACCAGCGAAAAGTGCTGGAGGTGTAAGGTCGAACTTGAAACCAAGTTCGTGCAATTTTGTGACAGCCTGTGCCGTGATAAGGTTTGCGAGCTCGCTGATTGTAGCCTTTGCAAGATCATCAAACTTTGTCAATGTTTCGCCGTTCATCGCAGAAGCGATGTTCAAAGCTGTTTCGAAAGTCATATCAAAAAGAACTCGACCTTCGACATCACCGGCAAGACCGACGAGGGCAGCAACACCAATTACTGGCATAGCAGTGGATTTAAGATATAAATCACCGCGTGTTACTGTAGCACCACCAAGCACTTCTTTCAAAATCTGATATGAAGTTTCTACGAATGGGTTAATGTACTCTACTCTCATGAGTTTTTACTCCTGTTTATTTTATACTATTTATCAATATTTTAGCAATTCAATTTTAGCATTTTTTGAATGCTATAATTATTTTTTGCTGAAAATATTTATGGTTCCAATAGTTTTTGCTGACCATTGCGGGTTATTCTCAAGCGACTCGTTCTGACCGAGAATCACGACACCGTTTCCCTTAAGTTTTTCATAAAAATCAGTGACGATTGTCTGCTGTCCTGCCTGTGGCAAGAAAGAAAGCAAATCTCTCGCAAAGATTAAGTCACAAGTCGGGAGATTGTTAGTATTAGCACAATCATGGTACTCAAACAAAATACTATCCCGAATTTCCGGAATGAAAGTTAAATCACCATTAGCCTTTTTTGTGATATATGGTGCATACCAGTCATTGCCAACTTCATTTGGAACAGAAAGCAAAGGTGCATTTGAAATACTTAGCAAATCAACCTCATGAGCATAAATTCTCACTTTTGCCTCTGGATAACGTTTTCTAAGGACACAAGCCAGAGAATAAGTTTCAGGACCTTTTCCACAACCCGGATTCCAGACGACAATCTGCTTAGCAGTATTATCAGGCAAAGCCTTTAAGACTGAGTCAGCATATGTTTTATCCCACCAGGTTCCGCTGAATGGAGAATAAAAAGTTTTAAGGAATAAATCTGCATCAGCCGGATTCTGAAGCTGAGTTTTGTCTTTACCCCGTTCTTTCTCCCATTCTTTATAACGGCTCTGCATCCATTTATCATTAAGCGATGAAGCTGTAAATTTTCGCATGTTAATCAATGAATCAACCACAAACGAATAATCTACTTTTTCTTCTTTTTTTGGAGCAGCGGCCTGTTTTTTTGCAGGTGCGTTTGAAGCCGCTATTCTCGCAGACATTTCTTTCATTACCTGCTCTTCAGAAGCCTTATTGTCAGCTTTTGCTCCGAAGATTTTGTCGATATCGAGCAGAACGTACAAACGGTTATTAACCTCAACCACACCCTGAATATATTTGATGTTTATATCACCAAACAGCGGATGAGGCGGATTTATGCTTGATTTCTGTATACCGACTACTTTATCGATTTCATCAACTACGATACCAAAAGTAAGCTCACCGATTGAAACGATAAGCATATTTTCAAGAGCATCATACTCGCGCTCTGGCATATCGATATTGAAGAATAATCTCAAATCGATAATAGGAATAATATCTCCTCGAAGATTGTAAACACCAAGAACGAATGGCAAAGCATTCGGAACATAGGTAAATCTGCCAGCCTTAGCGATTTCTTTTACTTTCATAATGTCGATTGCATAGTCTTTTCCTGCAAGAGAAAATGTGACCATTTTGTAATCGACGACAGCCATATTATCCTGTTTGGGAGTATCAGCTACATCTGCACCAGCAATGTTCTGAATATTGCCCAGACTTTCTTTAAGGACTGAGTTGATAGAAGGTTTATCTGATGTGTTTTCTGCGCTCATTTTTATCTCCTTATGTACCCGCTAGTCCTTTAATCTTCAATGCTGGTTTCTTGTCTTGCCTGAATTTCCTGGCGAACTCCAAGTTCAAGCAACTGCGTGACATCAATAATGAGCGAGACAGAACCGTCACCCAAAATTGAAGCTCCAGAAATTCCCGGAGACTGTGTAAACTGATCTCGAAGCGGCTTGATAACGACATCTTCTTCACCGATGAGATTATCAACCATAACACCAATTTTTTTGTCCTGAGAACCAACGATTACTACAAAACAGTATTCGCCATCCTCATTCGTGCGGATATTAAACAGCCGGCTCAACCGAAGAACAGAAATAACCTCGTTACGAACGTTTAAAACTTCGTGATTATCAATTGTGTTAATTTCTGACTTTTTAACACGAACACTCTCAATTACAGATGCAATCGGAATTGAGTAAACTTCGCGGCCGACACGAACCAGAAGCCCCTGGATGATAGCCAGTGTGAGCGGAAGCCGGATAGAGAATTTTGAACCTTTTCCGTGCTCACTTGTTACCTGGATCGTACCGTTGAGTTTCTCAATCATCGTTTTAACGACATCAAGACCGACCCCACGACCAGAGACATTGGTTATTTTTTCTGCTGTCGAGAAACCTGGCAGGAAGATAAGCTGTGCTGCTTCCTGATCAGTAAGAACCTTACTCGGATGAATAAGACCTTTATCAATAGCCTTCTTTTTGACTTTTTCAACATTGATTCCGCCACCATCATCGACTACATCAATTACAATACTGTTACCTTCGTTGGCAGCTTTAAGAAGAACTGTACCGGTTTCGTCTTTTCCTGCATTTTTTCGCTCTTCCGGAGACTCAATACCATGGTCAACAGAGTTACGGACACAGTGCATGATAGGATCCATTAAGTCATCAACAACAGTCTTATCAAGCTCGGTATCTTCACCTTCAAGAAGAAGAGTTACTTTTTTACCCAAATCCTTTTGCAAATCGCGGACGACCCTCGGGAAGCGATCGAAAACCTGACTGATAGGAACCATTCGGATTTTCATGATACCTTCCTGAAGTTCGCCTGTAATGCGGCCAAGGTTCTGGGTAGAAGAATGGAATTTTGAATTCAAATCTTTGAAACGATTTTCAAATGCATCAAAGATTGTAGCAATATCACCGTATTCATTGGTAATATTGGCCTTAATATCTTTTACAGCGACGCCGTTCTGAATTTCTTCGAGATACTGCGGAAGCTGCTCAAACATCCGTCTGATTTTTTCTTTGTAAGAAGCATCAAGATTCTGGAACTGAATAAGCATGTCAGCAAACTGCTGCTGGCTCTGATTGAAAGAAGCCTTTGTAATAACAGTTTCTGAGACGAGGTTCATAAGGTTATCGACACGCTTTGAATCTACACGAAGAATCGTGCTTTGCTGCGCATGGCCTGTAGCCGGGGCAGATTTTGCAGCAGGTTTCGGAGCCTCTTTTTTAGGCTCAGCAGGTTTTTCTGCTGCAGGCGCTGCCACAGGTTGAGGAGCCACAGCCTGTGGAGCAGGTTCTGCTGCTTTCGGAGCAGGCGCCGCCTGAGCCGGAGCTGTCTTAGCGCCTGAATCGCTGGCTGTAGCATCGGTTATATTTTTAGCATCGACACTCAAGGTAACATCATCAAGGAATGCTGTATCCTCAAGCTCGTCGCCAGAGTTGTTTGAAGCAACAAAATATGTAACGTCATTATGAAATTCGTCTTCGTAAAGGGCATCGAAATCAGGTATAGTTTTAAGAACCGTACCACAAGCCTTGAGCGCAGCAAATACCTGAATACCGCCGACAGAGTTCATTGGATTTGACTCGTCAAATGTAACAGCAACAGACCACAACTGCTGACCAGGCTCGCATCCCTGTTTGAGTTCGGCGAGTTCGTATTCGGAAAGATTTACAGATGCAGAAGAAGATGAAGCAGCCGCTGGCGCACTTGAAGAAGATGACTGAGCAGCAAGAGCAGTCTGAGGTGCAGGAGCCGCAGCTTTAGGAGCAGCACCACCGCCGGCAATCATACCTTTGATTTTTTCGGTAATTTCGTCAACACTTTCGCCGTATACAGAACCATTTTTACGTTCATCAAGCATGGCCTTGATAACATCAAGAGCCGTCAAAAGCGTGTCAACAATTTCTCCTGTGACTTTTATTTTGTCAGAACGGACTTCATCGAGGAGGTCTTCCATAGTGTGTGCGAAATGTGCAATTTCAGTGAACTCGACCGTAGCCGAATTTCCTTTAAGAGTATGTGCTGCACGGAAGATTTCGTCGATAGCATCATGGTTATTAGGATCGTTCTCAATCGCAAGAATATTGCTTTCGAGATTATCAACCATCATTTCTGACTCAGAGAAATAGTCTTTCAAGAGTTCTTCATTAGTAGCGTCAAGATAATCACTCATACAATCTATTTTAATCGTTAATTTCTAAAAGTCAACTAAAAAAAAGATTATTTTAAAGAAAAATCTTTAATTTAATTTAAAGTTATTTTTTCAGCCGTTTGGCAAGAAGACAAACACCTTCGACCATCGCCTCATGTTCTTTTGGGGCGATTCTGGCATAAAGTGAATCAGGCGTATCGCCGGGAAGAACAGGAACTTTCTTCTGGACAAGAATTTCTCCCGTATCGCAGCCTGAATCGACAAGATGAACAGTGCAGCCGCTTTCTTTTTCGCCAGAAGCAAGGACAGCCTCGTGAACATTATGCCCCCACATGCCTACTCCGCCGAATTTCGGAAGAAGGGCCGGATGAAGATTTATGATTCTTCCTGAATACTCGTTTATTATCTCTCCGCCGAGAACTGACAGATAACCGGCAAGGACAATCGCATCAATACCGTTTTTACGGCACAAATCAAGGATGGCATCGCTTATAGCAATTCGTTTTTCATCACGTCCTGCTTTTTCAGCTTTTTCTTTTCCGAGGACAGAAAAAGGGCTGCGGATTTCAGAAGGAATTCCTGCATTTTTCGCCCTCTCGAGTGCGTAGGCGTTTTTTGTATTTGAAACCACGAGCGCAATTTTATAAGGACAATCGTCATGTGATTTTTCATAGTCAATCAAGGCCTGAAGGTTTGTGCCACCACCGCTTACAAGAACTGCAATTTTCATTTTGATACCGCCCGAAGTTTTTTTATAAATTCTTTTGTGAGGAAGATTTTTTCGATTCCGAAAGAACGAAGATTTTCGTTCCAGTTGACACTAATAAGAAGCCCCGTTTCTCCGGTACAGAAAGGCGTTTTCTCCTGTCCGTAGAGTGAGATTATGTCAAAGTCTGCATCTTCGGAAACCTGACGGGCAAAGCCCTCAACCAGATAAACTGCAACAAATTCCTGGAGCACTTCACTCTGAAAGAAATTGATTTTATGCTTTGTGTCGATAGTCATCCCTGAAAGGGCACCAAAAAGGAAAGTATCGAATTTTATGAAGATATCGGCTTCGTCGACTTTTGCCTGATAAATAAAATCATTGCCTGTGAGGCTGTCGAAAAATTCGTCGATATTTTTCTGTTCGGAAGATTTTACGGTCAGTTTACGGATTTTCGGCTCACCGAATTTTTCACGGAGGGCCAGCTTGAAAAATTTATAGACTGACTTTCCGACTTCCAGTACCTGAGCCAGCTGTTCTTCGGAAAGAAAATTTTCGACTTTGTATTGTTTTGCTTTTTTTTGCGGAGCAGAAGAACCTGAATCCAGCCCCAGAAGTTTATCAACTTCAGACTGTGAAAGAGCTACCTTGTTTTCCATAGAAATTAGTGTACAATAGATTAAAGTAAATTTAAAGGAAAATCGAAGGGGAAAGTATGAAAAAAGAAAAGAACGATGCGGCCGAACCGAAACGGATCCATAAACAGGAGAAACCGCAAAATCTGGAAACACCACAGAACCTGGAGAAATCAGCCCCCTCGGAGACACCCTCTAATCATGAAAAACTACAGTTTGAGGATGAGGTTCAAATAGAGGAAAACCAAAAACCAAAAAGTTTTATGAGGCCGGTTGTCAAGTTTTTAAGAAAACTCTTATTTAAAGCCGGATTCATTGCGCTTCTTATCGTACTGGCCCTGGCCGGCGGAAAGATCGCCCTGAAAAAGTTTACTGAAATTAAAACAGAAAAAAGCCATGCGTTCGTGTTCAAGGAACTTGAAAAATGCGCGGAACTTGTTACGGCAAAAACAACTTATACCGATGTGATTTCGATAAAAAAGACCAGAATCGCAGGACTGGCAAAAAGCTTCAGCATCGTAAAATATACTGGGGTAATGAGGGCCGGCCTGCACGACATACGGGAAGCTGAAATTTTTATAAGTGACGGGGGCAAAAAAGTGAAAGTAATTCTCCCGCCGATGGAAATTCTTTCAAACGACATTTCTGATATAGAAGTATTTGACGAAGGAAAGAGTGTTTTTGTTGAAATTTCCGTGAAAGAAATAATGGAAGAAATACGTTTCAACCAGGAAACCTCTTCAGCGCAGATTCTGGAAACAGGATTCCTTGAGGAATCAAAAAAACAGGCCGTAAAAATTCTTGAGTCGGTTCTGTATGCCGCAGGATTTAAAGAAGTAGAAATACTGTAATCCGCCATTTTTTTTCTGACCGCAAATGTACGCGCTGGATAGTAGCGGCGGCGAAGCCGTTCGAACGGGCACGACAACGAGAGTGCCCGCGGAGCGTAAGCGGAGGAATGGAGTGCGGTTAGCACGGAACCGCGGATAGCCAGTTGCCAGTTGAGCAGCGCCATTTTTTATTATTGAAATTTCATTAAATTTAAAATATAATTAAGTAGCTTATGAGCAACTTCATTGATGAACATTACGATTCTGAAAGTCTCAATTTAAAAAAAGGAATAAGCACAGGACTTTTAAGTTCAGTTCTTGTCGCTATTACCATAATCGTTTTTTTCTTCATCATTCTTATATCATACAGAGTCAACCATGGATACAAGGCACTACGCTCATCAATCAACAGATTCACGGTCTGCGAACAGTGTTCAGAAATCATAAAAACAAGTTCAAACACGCTTACGGAACTTGCCAGAATGTTTATCGTTAACCATGATGATCGTTTTGCCCTCGCCTACGTCGAAGAAATAGAAGGCACGAACTCCCAGCAGAAGGCACTTGAAGATTTGCAGCGCGTCTGCTCCGACAAAGAACTTGCATTACAGCGTCTTAAGGTAGCAATCACACAGTCAAAAAGCATTGTCGCAATGGAGCTTTACAACATGAAGCTCTGTTATGAGATTATTTCGAAAAATGAGGAAGACATTCCTGATATAATCCGAAAAATCGAGATAAAGCCCAGCGACAAAAAACTCTCAAAGGAAGAACTTCATGAAATGGCTGTCAAAAACATATTCGGAAACGGCTATTCCATCTACAAAATGAGAATCAACGAAAACTGCCAGATTACCATAAAGGCAATCTCTGACGAAATAAAGCAGGAAGTAGACGAAAATTCAGAAAAACTGGGACAGAACCTCGACAGACTGAGGCTTCTCATTCTTGTTCTGCTGGTCGTAAACGGACTCAGTACCATCGGTCTCAAAGAATTCAAGGATGTCACAAAATCTTACAACAAAATGTACGAAATGGGAGAACGGCGCAATAAAATTCTCCTCAAAAATGCAGAATACGACGCTCTTACAGGCATTCTTAACAGGCGGGCATACGAACAAATCTGCACGAATTCATCAAAACAGAAAATCAGCATTGCCCTGCTTCTCATTGACATGGACAATTTCAAGCACATCAACGACACTTACGGTCATACAGGCGGAGACACGGCGCTAAAAGCACTTGCGGAAATCTTAAAAGACACATTCCGGAACGGGGACTTTGTTGCACGAATCGGCGGCGATGAATTTGCAGCAATTCTCGTTAACTTCAAGCCGGAAGGCTTCAAAATCATCGAAGAAAAAATCTCATATATAAACAACAGGCTGTCAAAACTTGAAGGTCTGGAAAAAGTTTCCGTCAGTGTAGGAATGGCATTCTCACCCGTCGGCTACACGGAAATACTCTACAAAAATGCCGACAAAGCGCTTTACGCAGTCAAAGAAAGCGGGAAAAAAGGCTGTCGTATTTACGACGACCGTTTTCTGTAAAAAAACTCTTCCCCGTCTCCTCTGAAATCAGATATAAAACTCAAATTCGCAAAAAAAAGCCACAGGAGCGTTCAAAATTTTCATCCACAGAGAGGCACAGATTATCACAGATTAAAATAAAAATCCGTGTACATCTGTGTTAATCTGTGGTTAGTTTTTTATGAATTATTTCTTTCTGTCAATCATCTCGATGCACTTGTCGCCGAGATTGTCAACTGCAACTCCGAGAATCGAAAAGACGACAGCAGAAACAACGATTAAAACAATAGCAATAAGTCCGAACAACATAAAATCACCTCTATAATTTTTTAAGTTCACAAATGATTTGCCCGCATGACAGAGATTCCGCATGTAGTTTGAGTCAATCAAATCAATAAGCGATGCGAACAAATCATTGCTCTCCCTAAGAATTTGCGGGGAGAAAAATTTTTTCATATAAAATCCTTGTCGTTATCTAAAGAAAATAATGCAACACACGGTCGTCACGACA
>JAFPUF010000019.1 GCA_017395545.1 Treponema sp.
CAGAGTCAATGTGGGCACTGATACCGATATTACGTACTTTGGTAATATCAAAAGCCATATTGTTTACCTCTCAAAAAAGAATTTCCAAAAATAGATTTATCGGCCTAGTATATAGAAATTCGGGTGCTTGTTCAATAGGGAGTTGAAAAATGAGAGATTTGCGTTATAATTATATTAAGAATATTCTAAGATAAAAAAAGAGGACGCTCATGAAAAAAGTAAATCTCACCCGACACCTGAGAAATTTTAGTTTCATAAGAAAAATTACAAAACACCTCCCCACCATGGCTGCAGGATTTTTAATCTGTATGTCGCTGTTCACTTCGTGTGAAAATTTTATGGACAGCACTGAGCTTAAAAAGAAGATTGCCGAGGAGATTGAATGGGCGAATAAAAACTCACTCAAAGTAGAAATAGCCACTTCAAATACATTACAGGGTACAATTTCTCCGGTAGGGCTGCAATCAATAAAAGTCGGTGAAACCATAAACATCGAATTCCGCATGAATCCGAGCTATACATTCAGCAGGTTTGAAGTTATTGATAAATCTACATACGGAATTTTAAAAGATGCAGTCGAATTTTCAGAAATCGATGAAAGACCCAGCGGAAACATGACACTTTTCAAAACGACAGCAAAACTTCTTGTTGAAAATGAAAACCTCCTGATTACACCAGTCTGTGGACTTAAAAGCGATGCAAACCCGCCGGAAATCATTTCAGACACTTTCCTGTTTGCCAAAGATAAAGACAATTTTGACAGTCAGAACTACTGCTGCTCAACCAGCGACTACTACTTATGGAGCAATACAGACCTCATAAAAAACCACATAAAAGACAGCCTTTATTTCAACTTCAACATTCTTGAAGCAGAATCCTCTGTCAGTCAGATTTACATTATGGAATACTATGATAGAGAATATGGTAACAACTATAAAGATGCAAAAATAACACCTTTGGTAACCCAGACAAAGATTTCAGAATTCAATGTTTCTTTCGATTACAAACTGCAGTCTGACTCTGACGGACTTATTATTCTCAAAATTTTTGCTTTGGACTCCGGACAGAATAAAAGCGAGCCTAAGACCGTTTATGTCTCAAAAGACACCGCCATGACGGCCAATTTTTATTTGATCAATTTTCATGGAAACTACAGGGAACCCGGAACGACGACAGTACTTACAGATGTAAACGATTTCGGCGGCAGCAGCGGGTATTGCACAACCTCTCAACTTCCTTCAAAGGTTTTGAACTCAGACGGTTCCCTCGATATGAGTTTCAGATTCTACGCAACTAGAGACAGATTTTATTATGACGACACATATCCTGAAAATCTTATATTTAAGTATGCATATTCAAATGACAGGGAAAAGCTCGACAACATTGCAATGGAACCCATTGTTTTTGCCGAAAACGATTCTTACAAGGATGTTTCGATAAAGGTTCCTGACACAACAAAAAAAACATACATAAAAATCTACGGAGAAGACGCTATCGGAAATTCAAGGTCTGAATATTTCGAAATTCCAGCCGTTCCTAAAATTCTTTCAGGCTATGTAGTAACTGAAACTTCCAGTTCTGGCGGTTACAGTTACAAAAGGCTTAAAACAAATTTTACAGAGCAGGAAGACAGCGACAGCACTATTTACAAAATGCTTTATACCCATACCACAAGCACAATAACAAATGACGACTGGGAAATCGTAAAAAAATCAGCATATTTTTCTACATTTTCAGAATCAGTCGTAGGAAGCTACAGCCCGACATCATACAACGAACTCACACAGACACCTTTCTACGCCCGTCTGGTCTACAAATATTCTGATTACGAAGGAAATGACAGATACATTTACGGGATGATTTCTGACGAACAGACTGCAAAATTAACAAGTGCAACCTACACCGCCCCGGAAGCCGCTATGACTATAACGGCACAGGAAAAAGACACTCACAAAATATCTGTTCAGATTTCAGAAGGCTCACTTGCAAATTATGAATGTTTCTTTATCAAAAATGACAACATTGGAATATATCAGTTCAACGAAACAGGATTGGCAGAGTTTGAAGTTCCGACATCTGTATTTTACACTATAAACAATTCCAGAACAGAACGCACATTCAGCCTTTACGGCGTAAATGAAGGAAAAGAAAGCGAGGCAAAAACATTCACAATCTCAGAGACAGACTCAAGCATCGTTGACAATGTAGCTCCGACACTCCCGGATGAACTGGACAGCGACAAAAGAGATTATACAGGCCAGAAACTTGCAGTTAAAATTTCAGACACAGGCGACGGACTCCCAAACTGGCAAACAGTAACGATAAAGTATGAGTCAAAAGATATGACTCATTCTTCAGAAAAAGCAGAATATTTATATTCAGGTGACACTACACTGAATATTCCGATTGCTCATCTTCCAGACAGTACAAAATACAACATAACATTTTCAGTCTCCGACTCTAAAGGAAACACAACCACAAAGACTTTTGATTTTATGAAAGATAACAGATACATCGGTTTTTACGGGCAAAATGCCAAAATGTACACTGCCCCTCAGGCATCTGCCGGATACTTTCAGTTCTATTATATGTATGATGATTACTCAAGCAAAGACTGGGAGCCTTACATTGAGTATGACTCTATCGGAGATTCCGGCACATCATGGACAAAAGTAACTGATTATGTCAGTTCATCCCATCAGATGAGCTGGAGCAGTTATTCAGCCCCGTACAGCAAATATCCACTTTACGCTTTCAACAAGAAAAACGGCTCCGATGTCTCAGAACATGCCTTTATACGCCTTTATATCAGCGAAGAGGTATATTCTGGATGGTACTTCGGAGGCCCATTCTATTTTTATACGGGACTAAGAACTACAACAGCATCCATGACCGTAAAAGACATACAGGAAACTCTATATGGTGCAAACATTTACTGTGACAAACCTTTCTATGTACATACACTTCACAATAAAATAAATTATGGCAGCGATGTAACAGAATGGGAAACTCATTGTACAAGCGACATGGTTGCAGCCTGTGCATGCAAAACAACAGGCGATTACTCGCAAACGCCATATCACTTTGCCCTCACTCCAGAACAGTTCAAATATAGTATTCCTGAAGAAGACTATTATGTCACAATCGTACACTTCGCAGACGGCTCGTCATGCATCGGCACTGTAAAACAAAAATAACACCACCCCAGGAGAAAAAACACACATCATGAAAAAAGTTTACGCATTATTTCTTCCGCTTCTGCTGACCGTCCTTAACTGCAAGGTTGAGACAGTAGAAGTTATAAAAGAACCTCAGGACTCGGCTCAGACGACAGCCGTGCCGACAAAAATCTATACTGTGTCTTACGAAAGTGAGTTCGGGACAGCCCCTGATTCCTTTATGTGCCAGGACGGCTATCGGCTTTTGGGAGAAGAACTTCCAGTTCTTTCAGACACTACTACGCACAAATTCAAAGGCTGGTACTCAGAACAGAAGAAAATCGAAAACGGCTCGAAAGTCGAAGGAAACCTTACCCTTAAGGCTGTCTGGGAAAGATATGCATATTCGATAAACTATGATTTATCGGAGGTTACCTCTGCCCCGGAAAATCCAAATCCAGTCAATTACACCCAGGACATCCTGCCGCTGACTTTAACGCCTCTTTCAGACATTGGAGACTATAAATTCTTCGGCTGGGCAGACGAGGAAAACGCTCTCGTAACGGAAATTACCAGTGACTCAGCGGCGGACTTGCACCTTCATGCACTGTGGAGCATTTCATCTGATGTACTGGGAATTCACACAGCTTATTACAAAGTAAATCACTGGCTTCAGAATATAGAAGACGACGAATACACCCTTTCAAAAACAGAGTATCTTGAAGGAAATATAAACGACCAGACAAAAGCAAAGGCTTTATCAATTGGGCATTTTGAAACAAAAACATTCCATCAGGAAAAGCTACTGGAAAACGACACTGTTGTGAATATTTACTATGACCGGGAAATCATTAACGCAAAGTTTTGCGTGGAGTATTTTTACAGGATATTTTCAAGCCTTTATAATCGTGAAACCTTTTACTTTGAATACGAGCTATTTTCGTATGCTCTCAGTTCAAGGGATGAAATCCCAGTAATTGGCAAATATGGCGAAAAAATAAAATTCCCTGACATAAATACAAAAGAAGGTTTTACAATCGATGAAGAAGAAAAAGAAAAGTTTGAAAAACAACATTTATTTTTCGATGAAAACACAAAGAACGAAACATTCTTTATAGCCGCATTTTCACCCAAAGAATTTTATTGCACAGACGCTTCAGAATATTACCCCTCAACTTTACTTATTCCTGTAAATTATCGGGATTTTAAGGGATTTGACGAAACTGGAACCAAAGGCGGTTTTGTTACCCAAGAACAGGCCTCCCTTTACGGCTCCCCTTTTGTCGCTGGACACGGACACCCTGATTTCAGGATTAATGGAACAGGAAGTCAGAAAGAGACCGGCATCGTAAAAAACTTTTTGAATTCAAATGAAAAGCCGGTATTCAACACTTCAACATATTATGGAATAACACAGACTTCTTTCGATATGTGGTTCAATGATACGCAAGGAATAAATATCCGTATTCCCTCCACGTTAGTTCTAAAATTAGTTGATACCAGCTACTATTCTGCACCATTCTACCTGTTCAAAAGTGGTGATGAATTCGATCCAATACACAATACAGGCTTTGGAAAAAATTCTGCAGAATCAGATTCAGATCTCAATCCACACATTAATAGTGGCTGGACTAGTGAAATCGAATTTTGGTTCGAATATCACGGCGGTCAATCCGAAATGGAAATAAGCCACACTGATGACTGCTGGGTATTTGCAAATGGAATACTAGTTTTAGATTCTGGTGGTATTGGCGGCAAAGAAACCAACCGAATTTGTTTTAATGAAGATAATGTACAAGACAGCTTTATCCAGATAAAAATTTTCACAGCTAACCGTAATTTCACAGAATCAGTATTCTCAATAAAACTATCAGGTTTCGGTCCTATTTGTTTCCCCCTCCTCCGATAAAACTTCCGCCTGAAGTCAACCGAACTTCGAGCAAAAGTCAATAGGACTACGGACTAAAGTTCACCTGACTTTTGTCCGTAGTTCATTGAACTTTAGTCGAAAACTCACAGGACTTTAGCCCGAAACTCAAAGGACTTTAAAACCAATAAAAAAAAGCCCCGGAAATCATCCGGAGCCTTTGGAAGAAAAAAGGTTGCAGGAAAAGAGAAACCTTTGGCAAAAGGTGGCGCTTGTCCTGCTTTTTTTTACTTCAAGTTGATCATTGATTTGTCGTAGTCAGTTGGAGCAACATAGCCCATAAGGTTCATGAGAGTTGCTGGCCAAGAGCTGATTCCCAAGCCTTCGTTGAGTTTGGTGTTGTCATACTCGCCCTTGTATTCCGGGTCGTAGATGATACCTGGGACCGGGTTCAAGCTGTGAGATGTCTTTGCTTTTGGCTCACCGCTCTTATCCATTTTGACAGAGCCGTCTTTTGCGTGCTCGTACATGTCGTCTGAGTTTCCGTGGTCAGCTGTGAGACAGAGAATACCGCCTGCCTCGTCGATTGCGGCCTTTAAGCGACCCAGCTGCAAGTCCATGCCTTCCATAGAGCAGACAACTGCGTTGAATACGCCTGTGTGACCAACCATGTCGCCGTTCGGGTAGTTGAGGCGGATATGGTCGTATTTGCCAGATTTGATTGCTTCGATTACTTTGTCTGTGATTTCTGCGCACTTCATCCACGGGCGCTGCTCGAACGGAACGACATCGCTCGGAACTTCGATGTAGTCCTCAAGTTTTTCGTCGAATTTTCCCTGTTTGTTTCCGTTGAAGAAGTATGTTACATGGCCGTATTTCTGAGTCTCAGAGATTGCGAGCAATTTTACGCCTGTTTTTGTGAGGTACTCACCCATTGTGCGGTCGATGCTTGGCGGGTTAACGAGGTACTGAGCAGGAACATGAGCGTCGCCGTCGTATTCCATCATACCTGCGTATTCAACAGCCGGGACTCGAACTCGGTCAAACGGCAAATCACCGCCTTTTGGTGTCTCGAATGCACGAGTCATTTCGAGGGCACGGTCGCCGCGGAAGTTGAAGTAGATTACTGAATCTCCGTCTTCGATTGTGCCCACAGCCTTTCCGTCTTTTGCGATTACGAACTCATGCATGTCCTGGTCGAGAAGGCCCGGAACTTCTGAGCGGTATGTTTCGATTGCTTTTGTAGCAGATTCAAATTTGCGTCCTTCGCCGAGAACATGAGCCTTCCAGCCACGCTCTACCATTGACCAGTCTGCGTTGTAGCGGTCCATTGTCATGTACATTCGTCCGCCGCCAGAAGCAATCTGGTAGTCACAGCCAGCGAATGAAGCAAGGAACTCTTCGAGAGGAGTGATATAGTTAAGGGCTGATGTCGGGTCAACATCGCGGCCGTCGAGCAAAGCGTGAACACGGAGCTTTTTAACGCCGTCTTTGCTTGCCTGTGTAATCATTGCTTTGAGGTGGTCGATGTGAGAGTGAACATTACCGTCAGAGACCAAACCGATGAAGTGCAATGTGCCGTTCTTGTCGTTTACATTTTTGACAAGCTTTTTCCAGGTGTCAGCAGCGAACATTGAGCCGTTAGCGATTGACTCACCAACAAGTTTTGCGCCCTGAGCGAATACACGACCGCATCCCATTGCGTTGTGACCGACCTCTGAGTTACCCATGTCGTCGTCAGAAGGAAGACCAACTGCCGTTCCGTGAGCTTTGAGCTGTGTATGAGGGCAGTTCTTTGTGAACCAGTCGAGGTACTTCATTTTTGAAGCCTTAACAGCGTCACCCTCTTCGTATTTTCCATAGCCAACGCCGTCCATAATTACGAGAACTACAGGACCACGGCGGCCTTTCCAGTTCGGATTTTTTTCAAGTGCATGCATTGTATCTGCCATTTGTATCTCCTTAAAATTATTAACCAAAGATAACTCAGATTACCACAGATTGACACAGATTTCTACATGAAATATGTTTTAATCGGCGGGAAACCGTTGAACTCTACGCTGGCGTAAGTGCTCGTGTAAGCGCCTGTCGTGAGCCAGTAAAGCCTGTCGCCTGCCTTGAGCGAGAGCGGGAGCTTGTACTTGAAGTCCTCGTACATGATGTCGGCACTGTCACAGGTAGGACCTGCAAGAATTACTTCGCCTTCTTTTTCGCCCGGCTTGTCCTTTGAAGAGATTACTGGATATTTCATTGCTTCGTCGAGAGTTTCGATAAGACCATTGAATTTTCCTGAGTCCTGATAAACCCATCTCTGCAAAGCCGTGTTGTTCTTTCGGCTTACAAGAACTACTTCGCTTGTAAGAATTCCGCAGTCACCGACAAGGGAGCGGCCTGGCTCCAGAATAATCATCGGGATTTCGTCACCAAAGTCATCGTGAAGATATCGTGTGATTTCTGAAGCATATGTTCCAAGTTCGTTAGCAGGCTGAATGTAGTGAGCCGGGAAACCACCGCCCATATTAATCATTGAAAGACGGATTCCTTCTTCTTCTTCGAGTGAAGAGAAAAGATAAGATGCCTTTGCAATAGCGTCGTTCCATGCACCGATATCACGCTGCTGGCTTCCGACATGGAATGATACGCCGTACGGAGTGAGTCCGAGATTCTTTGCCATAACAAGCAAATCGTAAGCCATATCAGGGTGACATCCGAATTTGCGGGAAAGCGGCCAGTCGGCACTCTGAGTGTTTTCCATCAGCATTCGCACATAAATCCGGCTGCCCGGAGCGTTCTCGGCGATTGCCTTGAGGTCGTCCTTTGAGTCAGTTGCGAACATGCGGACACCTTTCTCGTAGAAATATTTGATGTCCTTTGCTTTTTTGATTGTATTTCCGTAAGAAAGACGGTCTCCCGTAACTCCGATAGAAAGAATCTTATCGAGTTCATAGCGTGATGCGATGTCAAAATTTGAGCCGAGTTCTGCCAGCATTTTTAAGACAGGCTCGCCCGGATTTGACTTCATAGCATAGTAGATGTGCGCATAAGGAAATGAGTCGCGAAGCTTAATGAAATTGTACTTAATCTGTTTAAGATTAATAACGACATTAGGAGTCTCCAGGTCTTTGGAAAACTCAAGAAATCTGTCCCACTCGGAATCAGAAATATAGTCCTCACGCTTGAACATCAGCGACCTCTGTAAATAAAAATTTGAAAATTTGTAACAGTGAATATAAAGTAAATCAGCGCTATGGTCTATATATTTTTTGAAAAAAATTCTACTGATTCTCTAATTTTTTTACGTTTTTACAGATATATCTTGCGTGAATTTCTGTTCACTTACTGATTTCAGGTTTATAATCACAGTATGAAATTCCGCTCAATAAAGAAAATTCTGGAAAGCAAATTTATAACCCGATATAACCTCGAATACGAAACAGAAACAGGAAAAAACAAAGTCTATGAAATGATAAGCCGGAACCCGGATATAAAAGATTTCGCTCAGCTCCATGACGGGCGGGTCGATGCCGTCGTTATGATACTCCACGACGAAACGGGAGAACAGATTCTTCTGAGCAGGGAATTCCGCATGGCTGTCGGCGAATGGGTCTACAATTTTCCGGCGGGACTGATTGACGCGGGAGAAGATGCAGCCTCTGCCGCAGGAAGGGAACTCCGTGAAGAGACAGGCCTTAAACTTTCCCATATTGATGAAATCTGGCTCGAATCCTATTCTGCTGTCGGTTTTTCAAATGAAAAAAATATCGTCGTCACAGGTACTGCCTCCGGAGAAATACGCCCTAGCGACTCGGACTTTGAAGAAATCGAAGCGTTCTGGTACACAAAGGCAGAAATCCGCGCGCTTTTAAAAGTCGCCCGCTTTGCCGCGAGAACCCAGGCTTACTGCGCCCTGTGGAGCAAAAAAGACATTTAGGTTCCGAAACAAAGGACCCATTTTCCGTTGTATTCGCTGCTGTAAACATCCTGAATATAACTTTTCACCCAGCTCATTTCGTAGTAGAGACCTGCCCACAAATGCGAGGATTTTTTTCTCGTATTCGCAGGTTTTATGAGTTCTCCACCGTAGCGAAGTGTTATCGTGTGCTGTGAGTAACTTTCGACTTCAGTGTCTTCTATATTGATAGCACGAAGATCCAGGTGCTGATAAGTCATATTCGCTTTGATTCTGATATACCTGAAAAAATCAAGGGCAAGCGTCTGCCTTGCAATCGGATAAGAAAGAGAGCGGAAATCTACCGAGCTTTTCGGAGCTTTCTGAACCCCATATTCGCCGCTTACATGATAAGTCGTCTCAGACTCAGTGGTAAGATTTACAATATAAGCAGGTACGATAAATCCTTCGATTGTAGCAGAAATATATTTGTGAATCGGAATATTCAGCGAATATCCGAATGCGGGCCCGATAATCGTATATTTCTGCTCGGCATTGTTGATTAAAAAACCTGAAACCGACTGGTCCGATGAATCATCAAGACCTATTTTCTCCCATACATCATCGTCTTCAGACAGGGAGAAAAAAGAACCAGAATCTGTTGTCGTAATGGAATAATTAAAATAAAGACCTATGTTGAACTGTGTGAAACGTTCTTTTGATTTTATGTCTCCGTCTCCGAAATAAAAAACCACCGGGAACGGCGTAAGTGAAACAGAGCGTACTTCCTGATTTGAAAGTTTGCCTGACGAATTCGTTGATATAAGATAGTGGTCGTATTCCAGCCGGAATCTCTGCGAAAAACTGTCCGACCAGTCATAATCGACAGAACCGAAAACCATGCTTCCGTGACGGTGCGGCTCAGCCCCGAAATCAACCCTGAAAGGATATTTGTCGTAGAGAATGTCACGCAAGAAGTTTATCGCATTAAAAGTGATTGATTTTTCGCCTGCTTCTGGAGTTTTTTCGGAGTCTATGCCTGTTCCGGCTTCCTCCGGCAGTGCGGTATCTTCCGGCAGTGCTGTATCTTCCGGCAGGGCAGTCTCTTCTGAAAAAAGATTAAATGAGAAAAATAAAAGAACGGTCAGAAGAGAAAAAAATCTGCGGCTCCGGAAAATACCGTTCATTAAAACACCTGCTTTCCGCCAAAGAATGTCGCGTGAACTTTGCCTGTGAGCCGTTTTCCTTCGAAAGGAGTTGATTTACCTTTGCTTCTGAAAGTTTCGCTGTTCACAATCCATTCTTCATCAGGATTTACGAGAACAAGGTCTGCATTATAGCCGGTTTTGATTCGTCCGGATTCGATTCTGAGGAGCCTTGCCGGATTTTCACTCATCAGGCGTGAAAGTTTTGAAAGCGAGAACCCCTCTTTTTTTACGAGAATCGTGTTGCAGACAGCAAAAGCGGTCTCGATGCCGGAAAAGCCCGGACTTCCCTTCGCCTTGTCTTCCTGAGTATGAGGTGCGTGGTCGGTCGCGATTGCGTCCACAGTACCGTCCCGAAGAGCCTCGATAATAGAACGGCGGTCATCGTCGCTTCGGAGAGGCGGATTTACAAGAGCACGGATATTCGGCGCATCGGTTCCGACAAGCGCAAGATGATGCGGAGTAACCTCGACCGTGCATTCAAAGCCGTCGTTCGTGTTTCCAAGCGCGATATCTTCCTTTGCGCGCCTGACGGCATCCATGCTTGTTTTTGTAGAGCAGTGACAGATATGTACATGACATCCTGCCATTTTTGCGATTTCGATATTTCTGATTGTGGCAGTGTCTTCTGCGAGCGCAAGAAGAGAATTCGCTTTCGTAAGGTTTCCGTCAATTTCGAAATTAATTGCTTTGGGAACATTCGGAGTCTCAACGTTCACTTTTCCGGCAGGAATTCCGTAGTGAGCCATGAATCCGAGAGCCCGCTCACGATAAGGGCGAGCAGCCTGCGCAAGAGACGGGTCTTCACAATGGCAGCTGACGATAATATTTTTTTCGGCCGCTTTCTTCATTCCTTCGAGCATAACGGCACTTGATGCCACATCGCGTCCGTCTTCTGAAATCACAGGAAATTCATTTGCGGAAAGTTTAGAAATCTCGTTTGTGTCCGTTCCTTCAAAATTCTTCGTAACGCTTACAGTCTGAAAAACTCTCGCAAGATTTTTACTTTTTGCCTCGTCCATGATTTTTTTGGCGAGAGTTTTTTCTGAAACTACTGGATTTGTGTTCGGCATAAGGACTACGGTTCCATAACCACCGGCAACGGCCGCCCGAAGTCCGGAATCAAGGTCTTCTTTTTGAGTCTGCCCCGGATAACGAAAATGGACATGCATATCCACGAAAGAAGGCATTAAAGTAAGCCCTTTTGCATCGTAAAACTGAGGCTGTGAATCTGAAGAAGAATCCGAAAGAAAAGCGGAAGCGTAGTGGAGCGCATTTTTAGCAGTTTTGCATTCTCCCAGAAGAACCGCACGGATTTTTCCGTCCTCAACGACAACCGCGCCCGGAGTATTGAGCTTGGAATCGACAAGAACGGCATTATAAATTACAAGAATTGAAGAATCAGACATAGCCGAATTATAGCACTAAAATCAAAGCTATGTCATCAGAAAACCACGCCACAACAGGAGGCTGTACTATTCCCGGTTCCATTTACCCTTAGATGCAAAGTATCCCCAGAGTCCGACATTTTTCAGTGATGCGGAAGAACTTGATGTGTCAGTTGAGGCAAAAAGCGTTCCTGCAGTTTCCGAAAGCGAAGGATCGACCGCCAGAACCTGAAGAATTTCGTAATATGAAGAGAGGGTTGAGCTTGCGTTCGTTGAGAAGCTTGCGTTTCCGGAAGCCGGAATTCCTTCTGAAGACCATGTAGTGTGCACTATTCCGCCGTCAGTTCCGGCAAGAAGATAGTCACTCGTAACTGCGAGCGAAACAATCGTGTCACAGTCGAGATCAACAGCCGTCCAGGTCGAACCGTCAGGAGTGTAGTAAACACAGTCACCGCTTGCGTAGTAGATGAAAGTTGCGTCAGAAGAAGACGTTTCGTTTGAAATCATCGCCTCAGAACTGCTGAAATAAGTGGTTGAGCCAAGTTTTGTGCAGCTGTTAACGCCTGTTGTCGGACTTGTTGAGTTGTCTGTATCACCGGTTGTCATCGCGTTGTCATCAGAAAGGCTGGTTGTTCCGTTCAATTGCCAGACAGCCGTTCCGTATCTGAAATAAGCCTCACGGTTTTCATTTTTCGGGGCGTTTGTGCAGAAAAGATATGCCTCATAAGAAGAAGAATACGAAGTGCTCCAGATTTCAGTCCATGAAGAACCATCATAGCAGAAAAGAGAGCGGGTAGTCGCCGTATTGTATCCGTCGTCGTCATCTTCAAAGACAATGGACAGGGCATAAAGATATGTAGAATCAGAACCAAGGGCGTAAACTTTTCCAGAAGGCTTTGTGAATGTATTCCAGTCGAGTTTCTGATAAGCGGCAGATTCTTCAAAAGTTGAAACATCATTACCGTCTGTATCTTTGTCAATGGAAGCAACTCTGTTATAAATCTTTCCGTTTTCAACAAAAATATTTTCTACGCCGTCAAGCTGATAGCGCACAATCGAGTTGATGGTTCCGTAAATCTTAGCTTCGTCGAGGGCAACCTCATTACGGATTGATTTAAAAATTCCTTCGTCTTCATCAAAACCACACGAAAGGAATACAGAAGTCAAAATCGTTAACAGAATTAAAGAAAATCGTTTTTTTGTGATATTTTTTTTCATTATAAAAATCCTTTTTTAAGGTTCTTTTTTTCTCTCAGAATTATGACCTAGAAGTGATAGCGTGCGACAAGCGCAAAAGAAGCGAAAAGCCCGTAATCATTTACATCTGAATTATTAAACCACTGTGGCATGTACATATAGTCTCCCTCGGCACCGAAAGACCAGCTCGGAGTTGCCCTGTAGAAAACGCCTGCCTGACCTTTTAAAATCAGACCCGGGAAATATGTACGGCTGAGATAATTCTCCATTGCAGCGCCAACTCCCAGTGTAATCGGGAACTCAAAGTGTTTGAATGTCGGCTGAATAGTCGTATTCAGAACAAACGGAATGTAAGTGAAGATATTTTCACCAATCGTCGGGTGATATCCGAAATAAACGTCGATTCCGCAAGCCCACCAGCTTGTGATGAACCTGTGATAGCCGAGAGAACCTGCTCCACCTATTGAGAGCTGACCGTCCCTGTACAGCGGGAATGAACCGCCGAAATTAAGCGGAAATGTAGCCATAAGGGAGATTCTGATGAACTGGTCGCCAGGCTCATTCAAATTTGACGGAGACTTTATTGCGACATCATCACCTTCTTCTTCGGGTTTTTCCTGATCAATATCATTGTTAATATCAATATCACCGGTTCCGGAATTTTCCTCTGCAAAAGCAAACGGACTGATTAAAAGGAGCGCGCAGAAAAGCGCAGATAAACGTTTCATAAATCCTCATTATTAAAAGAATGGATAGTAATTCTAATGAAAATACTGTATATTTTCAATTCAATAAATTAAAAATAAAAGAAACGAAGAGGTTACAAAATGAGCGCACAGATTATCGATGGAAAGCAGATTGCACTTGATGTTCGGGCAGGAGTTGCAGAAAAAGTTTCTGCCCTTAAAGAAAAGGGAATCACTCCCTGCCTGGCAGTCATCCTTGTCGGCGAAAATCCTGCAAGCGTAAGCTATGTCACAGGAAAACGCAAGGCACTCGCCGAAGCCGGAATGGCAGACAAAAGCGTAGAGCTTCCGGAGAACACAAGCGAAGAAGACCTGCTCCGCCTTATTGACGAGCTCAACCGCGACCCGACCGTTCACGGAATTCTCGTTCAGCTTCCTCTTCCAAAACATATCAACGAAGACAAAATCATCATGGCAATTTCGCCAGAAAAAGATGTAGACGGTTTCCACCCGGTCAATGTCGGAAATCTCGTAATCGGCAAAAAAGCGTTCTTGCCTTGCACCCCGCACGGAATCATCGTTCTTCTTGAGCGCATGGGAATCGAAACAAGCGGAAAGCACGCCGTCGTAATCGGACGAAGCAACATCGTCGGAAAGCCAGTCTCACTTCTTCTCGCACGCAAAGAAACAAACTGCACGGTCACAATCTGCCACACAGGCACAAAAAACATGGCAGAAATCACCCGACAGGCAGACATCTTGATTGCAGCGAGCGGCCATCCTCACACAGTTACCGCTGATATGGTAAAAGACGGTGCCGTCGTAATCGATGTAGGCGTTAACCGCATTCCTGACGCAAGCAAAAAATCAGGCTTCCGTCTTATCGGCGACTGCGACTTCGACGACCTCAAGGAAAAAGCAAGCTTCATCACACCAGTTCCGGGCGGAGTTGGTCCAATGACAATCGCAATGCTCATGTATAACACGCTTGAGGCGGCTGAAAATACTGCGAAATAAAAACAGCAGAGGGGGAGTTTTTCACACTGACCAGAAAACAAACCTCACATTACGGGATTGACTGCCGATAATAAGGATTACGATGAAAGATAGGGATTACAAAGAGGTTCTTGAGAAAATATCAACTCCGGTAGTAGTGATTATTTCTAAAGATGAGAATTCTCAGAAAAAAGCAAAAAAAGAAGACAATTTCCGTGAGAATTTTTACATTCATTTCATGAATAAAAGTTTTGAGGAGACCTACGGACACCTGATTAAGGTAGGATACTCATCAGAGCAGTGTGTTGAAGTTCTGTCAAAAGATGTTGAATGGTATAAAATGGCAGAAAACTGCTTCGAAACCGGAGAACGCCAGCAGACAACCTTCTATTCCACAAACGCAAACGCCTGGCTCCGGGTTCACATGAACTCAACCCAAAGCGGTTTTATCATCATTGCAGTCGTAAATGTAGACAACGACAAAGAACGTGAGCAGCAGCTTCTCCGCCAGAACCTCAGGCTTGCGGCGCTCACTGACGAACTCTCAAATTCCCGTGAAGAACTCAAAAAACGCCTCGAGAACATAACTTTTCTGAACGAGCAGCTCGAATTCCACGCATACCACGACTCAATGACAGGTCTTTACAACAGGCAGAAATTCAAGATGGATTTTGACAACTGGTACAAATCTATCAGGGAGACAGACATAAAATTCGGACTCATTCTGCTTGACCTTGACGACATGAAGCTTATCAATGACGCACAGGGGCACAGCGAGGGAGACGCAGTCATCTGCCACACGGCCGACATTTTAAAGCGTTTCAAAAGCGAGAATATGAGAGTCTACCGCTACGGAGGAGACGAATTCATCGTAATGATGAGGGGAATCAACTCCCAGGACACAATCCTTAACGCCGGAGACATGCTTCTCGAAGTTATGAACGACGAAGGCATCGAATTTTCAGGCGGAATCGCAATCTGCCCTGACGACGGAGACAATTCCGACGACATCCTCAAATACGCTGACATGGCGATGTACGAGGCAAAACGAAAAGGAAAGAATGATCTCTGCTTCTTCAAGTCAATCATGCGCGAAAGGTTCATGGAGAAAGTCGCGATCCAGTCAAAACTCGGCCGGGCCGTCACAGACGAACTTTTCCAGCTTTATTACCAGCCTCAGTTCGATGTCGCGACAAACAAGCTCAGGGGCTTCGAGGCTCTTCTGCGCTGGTACGATGAAGAAACGGGCTGGATTAATCCTGAACAGTTCATTCCGATTGCAGAAGAAACAAAAATGGTAATTCCTCTCGGCGAGTGGATTCTTGAAACAGCGATAGTAACCCTCAAAGAATGGATAGACCGCTACAAATTCAACGGAATCATGAGCGTAAACGTAAGTCCGGTACAGCTCAAAAAGCCCACATTCATCTTTGACCTGGCAGACCTTATCAAAAAATACAAGGTACCTACAAAAAATCTCGAGATTGAAATTACGGAAGGCGTCTTCATCGACAACAAGACCGAAGCGATTATGATTCTCAGGCAGATTCGCGAAATGGGAATCGGTCTTTCCCTTGACGACTTCGGAACAGGATACTCAAGTTTGAGTTACCTTCAGCTGCTCCCGATTACGACACTCAAAATCGACAAGTCTTTCATCGCAAACATCACCGACAAGGACGGGGTTGAGGCAAACATCACGGACTCAATCATCTCGATGGTCACAAAAATGGGGCTCGACACAATCGCAGAAGGAGTCGAAAGAAACGAGCAGCTCGATATTCTGAAAGAAATTAACTGTAAGAATATCCAGGGCTTCTTAAAAGGCAAGCCGATGCCGAAAGAAAAATGCGAAGAACTCTTCAAAAACTGATGCCTTAAAAGAATTCACAGCAAAAATTCTCACTGACTGACATTTTTTGTGTAGTCTGATATACTTTTCGCAATGAAAATCACACCAGACTACACAGTAATTTATAATGATGATGACATTGTCGTCCTCAACAAACGAAGCGGCCTTTTAATTGCCGCCGACAGATACGATGAAGAAGCAACCCGCCTTGACATCGAAGCCGAAAAAGAATTCGGAAAACTTTTCGCAGTCCACAGAATCGACAAAGACACCTCAGGCTGCGTCATCTATGCAAAAAATCCTGAAGCACACAGAAATCTCTCAATGCAGTTTGAAAACCGTGAAGTCACAAAGATTTACCACGCACTCGTACTCGGTCATCCGATGTGGGAAACAAAAAAGGTAGATTCAAAGCTTCTTGTTGACGGAGATGCACGACACCGCACGGTTTTAAATCAGAAATACGGAAAAGCGGCTGTAACCGATTTCAGAAATTTAGGAAACTGCGGGCCTTATTCATGGATCGAAGCAAAGCCGCACACAGGCCGGACACACCAGATTCGCGTTCACCTTCAGTCCCTGGGAATCTCGATTGTCTGCGATCCGCTTTACTCAGGAAACCAGCATCCGGTTCTTCTCTCCGAAATCAAAAAACGCTGGAACGGCGATGAAAAACAGGAAAGACCTCTTCTGAGCCGTCTTGCCCTGCACGCCTACAAACTGACGCTCAAACACCCGAAATCAGGCGAAGAAATGACCTTTACGGCCCCCTACCCCAAGGACATGGAAGCGACACGAAAACAGCTGAGTTCCATTTTTGGGGTGGACCCGCTCTCTTGATTTTTGTGATTATTTATGATAGATTCTTTGCATTGGTCAGGAGCCAGCAAATTCTTTCTTCAAAACCGTGTCAGGGCGGAAGCAGCAGCACTATGAGGTTAAGAGTTGTGCATGGTCACCCTGACCTTTTTTTTGCCCGGCTGATTACCAGTCTGACAGACTTTCACGCTTTTCCAGATACTTTAATTTTTCCTGGCGGAAATTAGCGTCCATATCCCGGCTGAAAAAATCGATTCCAGTATCGTCTTCAAGCTGATAAATATTGTAAGCGAATTCTTCAAGGTCACAGTTACGCTCATAATCCGTAGGAATTCTGTTAGCAAAGCGGTAGCACTTGCAGACCGTGTGACCGTCTTCGTTATAGACTGCAATTCTGTAAAAATGTGTCGGTACCGCAACTTTATTATTCAGGATCCATTTGATTTTTAACGGATTTTTATCAAAAACCGGGCCTGAAAAAATGTAGATGGTTCCATTCTTCTGAGCTGCCTCTTCAAAAGACTCCGTAATTCTATCCCAGACATATTCATGCAGCTGCCGGCTCATAAAAACAATGTTTGAAGTTAAGAATGTTGATTCCATTGCTTCTGAATCGTAGCGGGCATGCTCCTTAGGGAACAGCTGTACAGGCTCAAGATTTGTGCCGGCATTTCTGACATCCTTTGCAAAAAGCTTGTAGTTTTTCACCCTGCTGTCAGATTTCCATTCCTCTTTTGTGACCGCTGTTCCATGGGCCATTCCAAGCATAAATTTGTAAAGTGACCAGGAAGGAATTCCATAATTACCCGTAAAACCAAGGGTATACGCAGAATTTTCGATGAGATATGTTTTTTTACCCTCTGTAACAGGATTTGTAATATCAAGATTCTGAGCGGAAAGACGGCCTAATAAAAAAGCCAGACAACAAATAATTACTGATTTTTTCATATATCTGGATTTTACAGCGATTCTTCTTTTTTTTAAAGTGATTTAAATAAAAATTAAAAGTTTTTTTGTGAAAAGAATAACTTTAAAATAAAAAAAGGTCAGTTCTCACTGACCTTAAATCGTGAGACTGACACGATTCGAACGTGCGACCTCCACCTCCGCAGGGTGGCGCTCTAATCCAACTGAGCTACAATCTCAGAAATGAACAACACTTTGGAAGAGTGGTGTTTCTTACGGAGGCGACAGGAGTCGAACCTGCCCAGCCCGAAAGGAACTGACGGATTAGCAATCCGTTGTAATACCGCTATACGACGCCTCCAAAGGTTTGTACAACCTAAAAAAAAACGGAGCGAGAGGGATTTGAACCCCCGGTACCTTGCGGTACGTCGGTTTTCAAGACCGGTGCATTCAGCCACTCTGCCATCGCTCCATAAATGATGCTTGGATAATATACGCTTTTTTATAATTTGTGTCAACACGCATCTGAAGATTTTTTTTATTTTTTCTCAAAAAATTTGTAGCCGTTCTTTCCACTTTCCTTAACATCGTACAAGGCTGAGTCTGCCGATTCAAAAAGTTCCTCATAAGTTAATCCGTTCTCAGGATAAAAGGCGATTCCGACGCTTGCGCTCACGCTGATGACCGTGTTCTCGTCGAAATAATCTTCGCGAAGGAAAGTACAGAGGCTCTTTGCTTTCTCGTGAATAATGCTTTCGATTGTTTCTTCCGGCAGGTTCTTGTTGAACCTGAGAAGGATACAGAATTCATCACCGCCAAAACGGCTGATATAGTCTTTTTCTGAGAAAATAAGCGAGAGTTTTTTACCGGCATCAACGATTGCCATATCTCCCACAAGATGTCCGAGCATATCATTGACTTTCTTAAAGTTATCAAGGTCGATGATGAAAAGCGCACAGTTCAGGTCTTTGTCTGAGCCGGAAAGAAGTGCACGGCATTTCTGCTCCATTGCGCTCTTATTCAAAAGCCCGGTGAGTTTGTCCCGCTCGGCAATCGATTTTAATTCCTGTTCATGAAGAATCTGGGAATTTACGTTTGTAATCGTTCCGATGAATTTTTTGCCGGCACCGTAATCCTTATTCAACAGGCTTCCTGAAATTCTGAGCCAGACAAATTCTCCTGAGAATGTCTTGTAACGAAATTCTCCAGTGAAGTCTGGAATTGAGTTTTCGATTGTTTTTCTGAGCTCAACCATGACTTTTTTATCATCATTGTGAATCCGCTTGTAATATTCACTTCTGATAAAATCAATGGGGAAGACTTTCTGGTCTGTTCCAAGTATGGACTGTGTGTCGCCGGAGAATGTAACATTCTGTTTCTGAATGTCGTTTTCAAAAATAAGTGTCTGCGCCTGATTACTGGCAATCGTAAGTCTTTCATTGTCTTCTTCAACAGATGAAGTCTTTTTGAAAAGCCAGTAAACGAGGAAAATAAAGACAAAGATTGTAAACGCAATTATCGCAAGAAGGACGTAAACCAGAAGTCCGACAGTAGACTGCTGCTCAACGACGTAAGAATAAGGAATTACCGAAAGGATGTACCAGTTGTTGATTCCGAGAGGAGCGTAAGCCAGGAGTTTTTTTGAATCCTTCGCCTCAAAAGTCATAAATTCGGAATTATTCTTTAAAATATCAGATTTTATTTTTGCGCTGACTTCTTCACTGTGCGCCTTTGCATTGTTTTTTACCAGATCATAGAGATTTACATTGTAAAGGTTGCGTTTTTTATCTTTATTGCAGAGAATTACGTTTCCGTCGTCCGAAATGATGTACATGTAACTTTCGCCCGAAAACAGGGAAACCGCGAAAAGATTTTTGAGCACATCGTAGGAAAGGGTTCCGATTATGGCAGCCTCAACAGAACCGTCCCGCCTGATCGGATAAGTGAGCGACAGAATTGGTTCAAGACTGTCATCAACCTCGATACGGTTTGAAATCTGAGGTGCACCTGTTATCAGAGTGTCAAAGAAATATGTCTTATTGTAGATGTTAGGAAGGTTTTTCCCCTCGAAACTTGTGCAGACGCCCTGTCTGTTTGAGACCGCAATCTTTTTAAAGTCCCCTATACCCTTAGTTCTTGTGATTGTCTTTTTTAAGGCGGCGTCATCCCTTAAATCAACATTCTCAAAATAACGAGCCTGAGCCTCAAGCATGTTCAGCTGATCTGAGAATTTGGTCTGCATGGTCTTTGCGTACATCTCCTGAATTTCTGAGATATTCTGAAGGGATGATTCTGAGAACAGATTGAGGGTCTTAAGCCTGAAAACAAAAACCGAAGCCATTACGAAAGCAACGAGAGCAAGAATAAGAAGAATTAAAATTTTATTTCTGGAATTGCGTTTTATGTCCATATCCATAAATTCTACTACCAAAAAAGCATTTGCGCAAAGAATTTTACTCTTTTAATTTTTTACTGTATAATTTCATTTCATTATGAAGACTTTTTTGAAAAAATTCGGATTTTTAATATCTGTTTTCTGCGTTTTACTTTCCCTTTTCTCCTGCAAAGAAAAATCACAGCCGACACGCACCGTAAGAATTGCGATTCAGCCCTCGGCTGCATTTATCCCGCTTTATATTGCACGCTATTCCGGTCAGATTGAAAACGCACTCGCTCCAAAAAATGTCACGGTTGTCTGGCAGGACTTTGAGTCCGGTCCGCCCATAAACGAGTCGCTCACGGCAGATCTGACAGACATCGGCGTAATCGGAGACGTTCCGACTGTAAGGGCTCTTTCCGGAGCAACAAAAATGCGCCTTGTCGGTGTTCCTGCAAGCGGCGCAAACGCTTATGCACTGCTTGCCCGTGCCGACAACACATTCCTGAATTCATACAAAGATTTAAAAGGCAAAAAAATCGCAACAGTCTTCGGGTCTACAGGTCACAATTTTGTAAAAAAACTCCTCGAAAAGGCAGGCCTCACTTTTGAGGATATCGAATTCGTAAATATTCAGGCCGGCCAGGCACAGCAGGTTCTTTCCGATTCTTCTGCCGATGCGGTCGCAATCTGGGAACCGAACATCACACGTCTTCTGGATAATGGAGATGCAAAAATCGTCGCACAGGGAGATGAAACAAACCTGCGCGGCACAAATGGTTTTGTTGTTCGTGACGAATTTCTTGCTGACAGCGGCGACATCATCTCTGAAATTCTGAATCAGTATGCAATTGCGGTACAGAAAATCCCGGATCTGAACGACGAAATGCTTAAAAAACTTTCTTCAGCACTGAATATTTCAGGAGAGCAGATAAAGTCAATCTCAAAAAAATACAATTTTTCCGTCGAAATCATGAATGAAGATATTCTTGCACTTCAGGACACAATCAGCTTCCTGGTGAGCATAAACAATCTTCAGAATGAATACCGTGTCGCAAATTTCGTTGACGGAAACTACTATAAAAAATAAAAGGAAGGTTCAAACATGGATAAAAACAAACTTTTTCTGGGCTTCGTAACGGCTGCTCTGGGGCTTTTTCTTCTCATTTCTCCGTCTACTTTCATTTCCTTCTTCGTGATTATTCTTGGAGTTGCGGCAGTTATCGACGGTATTTTTATTCTGGCGGCAACCCGTGACCTTATCATTGACC
Source organism: Treponema sp. (assembly GCA_017395545.1). Classification (GTDB taxonomy): domain Bacteria; phylum Spirochaetota; class Spirochaetia; order Treponematales; family Treponemataceae; genus Treponema_D. The sequence continues at coordinate 21,612 of JAFPUF010000019.1, forward strand.
CGCAGTACAAGCTGATTGTAACAATCCGCGGAGTTATGAGCGTCCTGGTCGGTCTTCTGGCAGTCGCACTCCCAAAACTTGTCGCAGCAGTTGCATGGGGAGCCATGGCATACACTCTTGCCGTTTATCTGATAATTTCAGTAGTCCTTCAGCTTTACACAATCACACAGCTCCGCAGAAACGGAATAATGATAAGACAGTCAATGATTGAAGTTGCGACATCCCTTGTTCTCGTACTTGTGCTTTTTATCATTCCGTCCGAGACAATCGGAACCTTAATAATCAGGATTTTCGGCGTTGCTCTTTTAACCGGCGGAATCGCAATGACTTTGATTCAGTGGAAAAACAGACCAGAAACCATAATTCCGGATTCAGTCGAAACAGTAGATAATACAAACAAATAAGAGGTATATATGAAAATCAACAAACTTGACGAAATTTTAAAGGCTAATGAATACCCGGGACGCGGAATCGTCGCAGGCCTTTCAGCTGACGGAAAATACGCCGTCTCTGCTTACTGGACGATGGGACGAAGCGCAGGCAGCCGGAACCGTGTTTTCGTTACAGAAACAGAAGACGGAACTGAGGTCGTCCGCACAAAGGCTTTTGACGAATCTTTGATCGCAGGTGACCCGAGCCTTATCATCTACGCTGCAGTCCGCCAGCTCGGTTCAAAAACAATCGTCACAAACGGCGACCAGACCGACACAATCTTTGAAGGTCTCAAAAAAGGCGAAACTTTCGAGCAGTCACTCCGTGTCAGAAAATACGAGCACGACGCACCAAACTTCACACCGCGCATCTCTTCACTTTTAAATGTTGAAGGCGGAAAATACGACTACGCAATTTCAATCCTCAAAAGCGACAACGGAAACGGCGACAACTGCCTCCGCTTCACATACACTTACGACAATCCGCAGAAGGGCGAAGGTCACTTTATCCACACATACATGGGCAACGGAAATCCTCTCCCAAGCTTTGAGGGCGAGCCTGATAAAGTTGAAATCAAAGGTTCAATCAACGAATTCGCAGACATGATCTGGTCGAGCCTAAACGAAGAAAACAAGGTTTCGCTTTTCGTCCGCTTCATCAACATAGCGACAGGCAAATACGAAGAAAAGATTATAAACAAGAATAAATAAATTACAGCCCCGCTCCCCTGCGGGGTATTTTTTTTACTAAAAAAACGCAGTTTCTTACAAAATGTTGTCATTTTCCTCCCCCCATATGTGATAAGATTTCTCTTATCTTATGAAATCTTTTGATTTCAAAAAAGTTAAAGGAGTTTTTCTATTATGGCAGAACTAGAATCAGGTTTTGTATGCAGAGAAGGAGAACAGATTCTCTGTGAATCACGAACAGACGGGCTGGCAAGCGGATGTCTTGACAAAATCAAACGTAAGCTCACTTGTACAAAAAGCAGCAGCTTTGTAATCGTTACAAATCAGCGAATTGTTTTGATTGACAAAGCAACAAAGTGCTGTGACAAAGTAGACCTCGTCACTTATATCAACCCGAAATTCGTTTCTGAATACGGATACAGAATGGGAAAATCAGGCTGCCTCTGCGCAGTAAAAGGTGCTTCATTCTATTTCAAAGCATCTTCTGTAGTTTACTCATTCGGCATGCCATACAACAAAGAGTCTCTCGATGGTCTCTGCTCTGCATTTGAAGCAGTTGTAAAAGCATAATGTCCAGACTAATCAGGTATCTCTATCTGAATACCTACGGCTTCCTGCTGCTTGCAGCAGGGCTGTTAATCATATCCCTTCCATTCTGGTTAATTTCTCCATTCACTCTTATTCTTCAGTGTGCTGCTTCCTTTATTCCTTTTTATCTTTCATTTACTCTTCTAAGCAGCTGGAATCATAAAAAACGGGAATATGCGCTCTTAATGGCTAAAAACAAAAAAGAATTCAAGCCTGAAACTTTCCAAATCTATATGGAAGCCCCATGCGGAAGAAAATTAACGCATGTAGTTTTGAAAGATTTAGGAAAAAGCGAAGAATATAAAAATCTCTTAATCTATAAGCCAAGTTTTATCCAATCTGTAAAAAGATGCTTCGAAAAACCGACTTTTAAGGTCACTTATATAGATAAAGAACTCATAAGCAAAATAAACAACGGAAAATCCGCCGCACAGAAATCTCTCTAAAAAACTAATCTAAAACACCCTCGCAACGACGCAGAATTTATGATAAGATTCCCGTATTTCTATGAAATCCGTCATCTGCACAACTCTTTTAGTCGAAACTTCTCCACAAGGACTTCCGCTGGGGGCGGCTTGTATTGCAAGCTCAATCAAGGCGGATTCCCGCACGCGCGATAATTTTTCAGTCGGGCTGATTGATTTTTCGCTTGAAGAGCAGGAAATTGTGCTTGCAAAGCAGAACGGCGGTGAGCGGGCAGTTTCGGTTCTGCTTGCGTCTCGTCTCGCCTCTAAAAAGCCTGATTTCTTGTGCTTTTCGGTCTATGTCTGGAACCGTGTGATTCTTGAAAAGACCTGTCTTGAGCTGAAAAAACTTCTGCCGGATTGCGTTTGTATTGCGGGCGGCCCTGAAGTTACGGCGGATCCGCTTTCGTTCCACAGTTTTGACTTTATGATTGCAGGTCAGGGCGAGCGGGCCATGGTGGATCTTCTGGCTCACCTGACAGAAAATAAACCACAGATTACACAGAAAACCGTGAACACTTGCGTTCAAGAGATTACCGCTGCTTGTAATTCCGGGAATAATAATGATGTACCAGGTTTTGCTTTTGGGGTGCAGGGTGTTTATCGAAACGAAAATCCAGAGACACAAAACAGATGTGGGGCGACTCCCCATAACCAACATGAATCGCAAATCATCCGGGCTTGTCCGCTTCCGCCTGATATGACGGCTTCTCCTTACCTTGACGGAACTCTTGATGTCGCAAAATACGGAGGAGCTCTCTGGGAACTTGCGCGGGGATGCCCTTTCAAATGCTCTTACTGCTACGAGTCAAAGGGTGAGAAAAAAATTGCTTATTTTCCGATGGAGCGGCTTGAAAAGGAAATCGAGCTTTTTGCGAAGAAAAATATCTCCCAGGTGTTCGTGCTTGACCCGACATACAACGCGAGCAAAGAGCGGGCTATCAAAATGCTCAAAATCATCGAGAAAAAGGCTCCGGGAATGTTCTTCTATTTTGAGGCTCGAGCCGAATTTATCGACAGGGAGCTTGCCCACGCTTTTTCCCGCATTCCCTGCTGTCTTCAGATTGGATTACAGAGTGCAAATCCCGAAGTGCTCAAAAATGTTCACCGCACTCTCGACAAAAAGAAATTCGAGAAAAACATCGGTTTTTTGAACGAAGAAGGTGTCACTTTCGGCTTCGACCTGATTTACGGTCTTCCGGGCGACAATTTTCACGGCTTCTGTGAGAGTATCGACTTTGCGCTGGGGCTTTATCCGAATAATCTGGAACTTTTCTGTCTGAGCGTTCTTCCTGGAACAGACTTGCACGATGGGGCAAAAGGATATGGACTTGAATGGGAAAGCGAGCCGCCGTATCATGTTCTGCGAACACCTCAGTTTGGCGAAAAAGACCTGGAAAGGGCGGAAAAACTTTCCCTTGCAACGAATCTTTTTTACACAAAGGGGCGTGCTGTGGCATGGTTCAATTCGGTACTGTATGTTCTGCGTGAAAAACCGAGCGAATTTCTGAAAAGTTTTGTGGAATTTTTAAATTTGGGCGAAGATTCACCGGCTACCGCTGTTGCGAGCTTCGCTAACGCTCATTCGCCGGCAAGCGGCGAACGCCAGAGGCGGCTCTCCATAGCGGACGCGCATTTTCCGTCTGATTTTAAGGAATCTCTCTCTTCTACAGGCTCAATCCGAGACTGGTCGGCTGAGAAAAATTCTACCCAAATCGAAGAGCTTCAAATTGCTTTTATTCAGAAAAAATTCCGCGAAAAACACAGGGAACGGTTCCTGCCCGCTGCGGAAGATTTAATCCGAATGCACGCCGCACTCGGCCGCTGTACTTTCGACGGCACGGAGTCAACTTTCACAACGCACTACCACCCCGACGATGTGATGAGCGAATACGGCACTGACATTGAATTCTTCACGGAGAATTGCGGCAAACAAAAATGCCGTGTCCGTGTTTTCTCAGGCAAACACGGCGCTGACTGGAAGACGGTTTGATTCGTGGAATGAGCAGAAATGCAGTATTCCCGACAGAATTTTAATGTCTTTTTCTTGAATTCGTTGTATAATAGTTACACTTAATTTTTCAGAATTTCCGGGGGCTTCTGTGACCTATTCATACAACGAATTCCATATTTCAAAAACTGTTCGCGATGAGTGTAATTTCAGCGACGGCCTTTTTGCTTCCAGCGGCAATGTCGTTCTTCAGAATATCCGTGCTGTCCGTGATTTTCAGACACGCTTCAACAAATATCTTATAAACCACAGCAAAAATCAGATTTCTGCGGGAACTCTCAACGCAATGGGCCTGCTCGACGAGATTTTTCACCTTGCCTGCTACACTTACCGCCGTCAGAAATATCAGGATTCTTTTAAAGGTCTTCTTTCGGAGCTTGAAGGAAAATTCGGAAGCGATGTTATCCGGGCGATGATTCTTGATTTCTGCCGTGAATTTCCGCCGACAGAAGTTTACAAAGGTCACATTTCAATCGAAGACTACCTGAACCTTGAACTCACAGAAAAAAAAACCGGGCGCACACGCACAAACTGGGAGCAGACTCTCGAAGAGATGATTATGCTCCATCTCGATAACGAAAACCCGGCATTCAAGCCTTTCATCGACCTTTTTGATGATTCAAGGCTTGCAAGAAATCCGAAATGGAACGCTGTCTGGGGCGAAATCAAATCTTATTTCACAAAGCTTCCTTACTGGGGCACTTTCGGACATGATTTGATTACATTCCTCAAAGAACCTGTCAATTTTGCTCCTGACAACATTCAGGAACAGCTCAACTATGTCCGAGTTCACTGGGCAGATTTACTCATTCCGGGCGACGGAGAAGGCGAAGATTACTGGCTCAAACGACTTCTTGCAGGAAGCGACCTTCTTTCTGAGGAATGGAAGCCGGCCTGGCACCCGACAAACGGCGGAAGTCCTGACATGTCTCCTCCGAACTACGATTACCTCATGCGTGAGTACGAGCGGTTCAGTGCCGACAAAGAATGGATGCCTCGTGTCGTCCTCATGGCGAAGACCGTTCTCGTCTGGCTCTACCAGCTTTCAAAAAAATACAATCGTGAAATCACCCGCCTTGACCAGATTCCTGACGAAGAGCTTGATTTGCTCCGTGACGAAGGCTTTACGGGCTTGTGGCTGATTGGTCTCTGGGAGCGAAGCCCTGCTAGCCGTACAATCAAGCAGATTTGCGGAAACCCAGAGGCGGCAGCTTCGGCATATTCCCTCGATGATTACGAAATCGCATGGAACCTCGGTGGCTGGGATGCACTTTCAAATCTCCGTACACGACTCTGGAAGCGTGGAATCCGTCTTGCAAGCGATATGGTTCCGAACCACACCGGCATGGATGCCCGCTGGGTCGTCGAAAAGCCTGATTTGTTCGTTCAGAGGCGTGACAATCCTTTTCCTCAGTACACTTACAACGGCGTGAACCTTAGCCACGACAGCCGGGTCGCAATCTACCTTGAAGACCACTATTACTCAAAAAATGACTGTGCCGTCTGCTTCAAGCGTGTCGACACCCAGACAGGCGACACCCGCTACATCTATCACGGAAACGACGGAACGGGAATGCCGTGGAACGATACGGCTCAAATTGACTTTTTGAATCCTGCTGCCCGCGAAGAGGTCATGCAGAAGATTCTTCATGTGGCCCGAAACTTCCCGATCATCCGCTTTGATGCGGCTATGGTTCTTGCAAAAAAACACATCAAGCGACTCTGGTATCCTGAGCCGGGAAAAGGCGGTGACATCGCAACCCGAAGCGAATTCGCCCTTTCCGCACAGGAATTTGAAAACCGGATTCCGAACGAGTTCTGGCGTGAGGTCGTTGACAGGGTTGCAAAGGAAGTGCCGGACACTCTCCTTCTCGCCGAAGCTTTCTGGATGATGGAAGGCTACTTCACCCGCACGCTTGGAATGCACCGGGTCTACAATTCGGCATTCATGAACATGCTCAAAAAAGAAGAAAACTACAAATATCGTCAGACTGTCAAAAATACAATCAACTTTGACCCTCAGATTCTCAAACGATATGTAAACTTCATGAACAACCCGGACGAAGAAACGGCGGTCGCTCAATTCGGAAAAGGCGACAAATATTTTGGTGTCTGTACTTTAATGGCCACAATGCCGGGCCTTCCAATGTTCGGACACGGCCAAATTGAAGGCTTCGAAGAAAAATACGGAATGGAATACACCCGGGCCTACCGTGACGAAGTGCCTGACCAGTACCTTATTGACCGCCACAAACGGGAAATCTTCCCGCTTCTCAAAAAACGATATCTTTTTGCCGGCGTCGAGGACTTCCTGTTCTATGATGTCTGGGATAACGGAAGCGTGAACGAAAATGTGTTCGCATATTCAAACCGCTGTGGTAACGAATACAGCGTTGTCTTCTACAACAACAAATACGAGCGGGCTTCAGGCTGGATCAAGCAGTCATGTGAATATGCAGTCAAAACCGGCAGCGGCGAGAATGACAAAAAACTCGTTACCCGCTCAATCTCAGAAGGTCTTGGCTTGTGGGGCGAAGATGACTTCTACATGATTTTCCGTGAAGACCGAAGCAACCTCTGGTACATCAGAAAATCCAAAGATATCTGCGAACAGGGAATGTTCATCGCATTGAACGGCTTTGAGACACAAATCTTTATGGATATCCGGCAGGAAAAGGACAAGGACGGCTCTCTCAAAGAACTTCACGACTTCTTAAACGGAAAAGGAACACCAGATTTGCACACCGCATGGCAGGAACTCCACTACAAAAAGCTCTATCAGGCTTTGGAGAATGTAATCGGAAACGAGCTTTGCACTTCCCTCGGAACACTCAAAATGAGCGCAAAAGAGCTGCGTGAAGCTGGCTTAAAGAAAGCGACATCTGCAGGCGTCAAAAAAATCATCTCTTCTTCGCTTGAATATTTCTACACCGTTGCTAACGAATTTGCTGAAGTCGAATTCAACGAAGAGCAGAAAGCAATCTGTGAGCAGAAGAAAGCTGAACTCAAAGCCTGGTATGAAAATGAACTTGCGAAATTGAAATCAGAGGCAGATGCAACACAGATTGGCGCAGATTCTGCTGAAGAAAAAAAATCTGCAAAGACTAAGAAAATCGCATCTAAGACTAAGAAAAACGCTAAGACTACCGACACGGCAAAGGCTGAAAAGGCTCTCAAAGCTGAATACGAGAAGATGCTTTCTGTAATCGAGAAAAGCGTTGTTTCGTTCAAGACATTTGCGGCACCTAAGTCTCTTGCTTTCCCGAAAGGGGCAAAAGTCAGTCTGGAAGAACTCTATCTCTACATTTTCAGTGCGCTTACACCGCTTTCACAGGCAGGATTTGCACGAAAATGGAGTCTTCAGAGAAAGGTTGCCGAGTTCACTGGAAATACGGCTATCGGAGATATGTGCTCATACAGCTTCTTCGACAGGGCATTTGCACTTACCGAAGGAAAACAGCCTCGCCTCACGGAAACTTCATCAAAAGAAGATTTGCTCTTGATTGCAGAGAAACTTGCTAAGTCTGATTTGGCCTGGCTTTATGTCGGCGCAAACGAATACAACGGAGTTCACTGGTTCAACAAAGAAAAGATGGAATCAACTCTCGAACTTTACGAATCAATTCTCTCGCTTAGCACAAGTGAAACAAAAGCAAAACTTATCGCATCTATGTTCAAGGAGCTGGACACCGCCCAGAAAAAGGCTGAGTACAAGTGCGAAGAATTCGTAAAAGCGTTTGAGATTAAGAAATAAAATGAATATTAAGCATCTAATGGTCCGCCTCAATCAGGTTTCTTCTCAGAATTTCGGCAAAATTATGTACGCCCTGTTTCTGATGTCAATTCTGGAAACTCTCGCTTCGTTTGCCGTTTTATCGCCCGTAATGCGCCTGGCCTCAAACGGAGTGTCTCCACTCACAGCCAGAATTGTCACAATTGCGCTCGCATTTCTGGCAATTTTCGTATGGCTCACTTTCCAGTTCGGCTTTGCAATAATGCTTTTAAAAATGACAAGGCGCGAATACACAAATATCGGATTTTTGTTTGCAGGATTCCGGTGCATGAATCCGGCTGGAAAAGTGATTGCCGCATTCGCAGGACTTATCTCCATTCTTGCCATAATCGCAAGGTTTGCTGCACGGTTCATTTTTCTAAAAACCAAACCCGATTTTTCATTTGAATCGTTGTCTCAGATTCCGGAAAACCGTGAACTTCTCTCATCTTTTGCCATGGATGCCGTCACTTTCCTGGCGCTTTTTCTCGGAATTCTTTTTATTCTCGGGCTTTTCATCCTGATTCGCTTCGTTTTTGTATTTCAGATTCATTTTGACAATCCTTCGATGCCGATTCTGTCCGTTTTCAAAAAAAGTTCCGGAATGATGAAAAAAAATGTCTTTCGTCTGATTCTTTTTGCCCTCAGGGCTGGCGGAAAACAGCTTCTCACCGCAATCATAATCGCAATTCTGGTAAATTTTATCCCCGAAGATAAGTCATCGGGTATCTCAATCCTGACTTTTATCCTCGATATGGTCTACTTTATCAACCTGTACACCGCGATGATTAGAATCTACCTGACAGTACCAGTTCTCTACGAAGAAATATTAAAGCCAGAACATGAAAATTCCTAAAGAATACGCATTTAACGAACAGATAATAAAAGGTTCCCGTTTTCTCTCTGAACTTTTTCCAGTTTCATCACAGAATGAAGTCCGCGAAAAAATCAAGGCTCAGAAACAGAAATACCCGGATGCAACACATGTCTGCCACGCCTTTATCTGCGGTAAAAATGCTGAAATTATGGGAATGAGCGATGACGGAGAACCCGGAGGAACAGCCGGCCGCCCTATGCTCGATGTTCTCAAAGGGAGCGGAGCTACAAATCTTCTTGTCACAATAACAAGATGGTTCGGAGGAACCCTTCTGGGAACCGGAGGACTTGTTCACGCTTACGGAGACGGTGTAAAAAATGTCCTTGCAGCCGCAGAATTTGAAGAACTTGTCGAAAAGTCTGACTTTTCCCTGCTTTGCGACTATCAGCAGTATCAGATTGTAAAAAAGATTTTCGAAAATTTTACACTCTACGACACAACCGAAGAATTCGGAGAGAAAATCCAGATTAAAGGTGCAATTGCCATCTCAGATTTTGAAACGCTCACTCAAAGAGTCTTTGACGCAACGAACGGAAAGGTGAAAGTTGAAAGCTGAAAATTCTATCGCATTTTCCTTTTTCCATTTTCCGTTTTCAGTTCTCATGCCGATAATGTCATTATGAGTAAAAAATATTTGCTTTCAGTTGTTTTTCTTTTTCTCCTGGGAATTCAGGCTTTTTCTGCCGCTGGTTTTGAATTCGGAATCGGGTCAGGCTATGTTTTTTACGGAAGCCGTGAAACAAAAAACCGGAATTCCGCAATCAGCGATTCAAGTCAGGTAATTCTTTCAACAGATGCAGCTTTTTTATTCCCGCTGAATGATTATATCTCCTTCTCGTTTGGCGGAGACTCAACTTTTGATTTGAGATGGTCAGGCGACGACCACATTTATCTCATCGACTACGCTTTTCTCACAGGATTCAGGGTCTATCCGGATATGGGAGGATTATTCGCTTCTGTTGACTACGCTATTGGCAGACGAACAGATTTCATTTCAATTCCAGAATTCGACGGAACAAAAAACAGTGAATGGGGAAACGGATTTAAATTTGCGCTGGGCTATGATTTTTCGTATCATCTGAAATCATTTGCGCCGGAACTGGTTGTGAGCCTCAAAAGCATGCCCCGCGGAGGCAGCAGGGACAATATTTTCGGAGTTTCCTTAAAACTTACGAAGCACAAATAGCCGGAATGTCAGATTTGAGTTTTCCGGCTTTTCATAAATTACTTATTCAAAAAGCGAATTTATTTCACTTTTATAAATTTCAGCGATTTTGTAGCGCATCATCTCAAGTTTCGCACTCAGTTCCACGCCCGCCTCAAAAGATTTAGGAATAAGAACGAATTTGAATATCTTCTCGCAGATTCTGAATCCGTTCGCCGTGTTTATCGTACCAGAGATAATTCCATCAATGAGTTTGTGAATTTTTTCATCTTTTAAAAGACTTTCGTAATTCTCGTAAGGAATATTGTTTTCCGAAGCATAAGCGCAAACGGCGTCTCTGGAAGGGACAATCAACGCTCCGAGATATTTTTTGTCCTGACCGACCACCATCACACTCTCGATAAAGTCGCTCGCAAGAAGGGCAGATTCAATCACGCTCGGCTCAATGTTCTCACCGTCAAGAAGAACGATTGTGTCCTTCGCCCGCCCGGTAATCTTGATTTCGCCGTCGTGAGTCATAATTCCGAGGTCGCCTGTATTGAGCCATCCGTCCTTATCAATCACTTTTTCTGTCAAATCAGGCCGCTTATAGTAGCCTTTCATCACCTGAGGGGAACGAAGAACGATAAGTCCCTGTTTTCCTGGTCCCAGATGCTCCATGCTCTTTATGACGCCGTGCTCTTCCTCAACAATACGAAGCTCCATGGTCGGGAAAACGATTCCTACGACACCGGGGCGTGGATGCTTGAAATCACGGAAGGAAACTACAGGAGCCGTCTCGCTCATTCCGTAGCCTTCAAGAAGATTCATTCCGATTGCACGGTAGAAATTGTCGATTTCTTTTTGAAGTGCACCACCGCCGGAAATTGCGATTGAAATGCGGCCACCCATCTTTTCACGGATTTTCTTGAAAACAAGGATATCGCCGAGTTTATGAAGAGGCCAGAGAAGAATCCACGGGATAAGCCCAATCATTGTGTCAAAGATGCGGCATCGTTTTTTGACCGAAATCTGAGGAATATTCCAGAAAACATAATTCTTCATCGTGGCGTAGGCAGAGCCTGTCTTAATGAAGAAGTTGAACATCTTATATTTGAATCCGCCGGTCTTCTTCATGGTTCGGATAACACCGTTCGCAAGTGCTTCCCAGAGCCGGGGAACACCGCAAATCCATTGAGGCCGGATAGCGGCCATGTCAGGAAGAAGAACCGGAGCGGCGGGCTTTGAATAGGCAAGTCCGCACTTCATGTGAACGGCGACATACTGAATGAGGCGTTCGAAAACATGCCAGACAGGAAGAATCGTCATCCACCACTCGCCTTCCTTACAGCCGATAAAGTCATGGATTACAGAAAGCTGGGAAATGTAATTATTGTGGGTAAGCATAACGCCTTTTGGGGTACCTGTCGTTCCTGAAGTGAAAATCATTGTCGCCACATCATCAGGAGAAGTTTTTTCCATCTCGGCTTCAATCTGAGCTTTTTTCTCAAGAGGATTTTCTTCGACTATAGCCCTGCCTTTTTCAAGCAAATCTTCAAAGTAATAGAAAGTAAGACCCGCATTTCTCGCTCTTTCTTCGGCTTCAGCAGTCATCTTGTCAAAAAGAATGAAGGTCTTAAGCAGGGGAACTTCTTCGATTTTCTCCAGAATTTTACAAAGCTGCCTCTCATTCTCAAAGAAACCGAATTTACAGTCAGCGTAGGCCGTTATAAAACGCATCTCCGTTCCCATCGAGTCACAGCCACGGGGAACATCAGCCGCCCCGAGACAGAGAATCGCATAGTCGGTGATAAACCACTCACGCCGGTTATCGCTCATAAGGGCAATGTTGTCGCCCCGTTTTATACCGATTGAAAGAAGAGCGTGAGCAAAAGCAATCACTGAATCGTAAAATTCTTCGTAAGTGTAGTATTGCCAGGCACCATTTTTGTCTTTTGCGGCCTGAAGAAAGACTTTCGGGCACTGAGATACCCGTTCTTTGAGCAAAAGCGGAAGATTTTTTGGAAGAGTACGTTTTGTAAATTTCATAAATCAATTATAAGACCAGATTTTCAAATACGCCAGATTTTTTTATCAGATTGAGAGTCCTTAAATTACAAGTCTGAAAGGTTACTGTTTATCGCTTGATGATTCTTTATGTCTGTTGTCGAAATATCCGCCGTCCTCAAGATAGCGCCGTCGGGTACGGACAAGTTCGATAAGCTCCTGATACATGTTGTAGTCAATTTCAAGAGCCATCGGAAGAAGGTAGAATTCAGTTTCGTCGCAATAGCGCTCGATGAATTTCGGGTCTGTTACGAAACCGAGTGAAATCATGTTAGAGATTCGGTCAGCGCATTTTAGAATTTTTGCTTTCTGGCTTCCGTTATTGATGATTCGCCTTAAAAACTGGGTTTTACTTTCGTCTTCACGGCGGGTAACTTCAAGGACGAGGTCAAGAACAGCCTGCCCGTCAGAATCTGCATTGATAATTTCGTTCGGGTCGAAGCCTTTGATGTCCTCGACCGTATCATGAACGAGAGAAGCCTTTAAAAGCACGGAGTCGATATAGCCGTAATCGATGAGAATTCCGAGAGTGTCAATCTGATGACGGAACATATTTCCGCCCGCATGACGGCCTTTCCCGATAAGCCCGGTAGAAAGCTGCATGTACGGAGCAAGGATAATGTGCTTGAGCTGCTGCATATGCTCCTTGTCCATCTGGTCAGGCTTTTCGGTTTTCATCTCATATTTATTTGCCATACAGTCCTCCCGGATTTTTAAACCACAGATTACACAGATTAAAAAGTCAGATTAACACGAAATAATGTCACAGATAAAATATAGAATCTGTGACATCTGTGTAATCGGTGGTTTCTTGTTTACTTCAAAGCTTCGATATATGTACCAAGTTTTTCGATTCGTCGTTTTGTTTCGGCCAGCTTGTCCCGCTCGGCCTGAACAACCTCGGCTGGGGCGTGCTCGGCAAATTTGCCGTTAAGCTTGGCTTCGGTTCGCTCAGCGTCCTTTTTGTCCTTTTCCAAATCTTTCTGGAAATGAAGCAAAAGCTGCTCTTTGTTGATGTTCTCATCGAGAAGGATAAAGGCCTCAAAGCCTGTGCCAACTGTACCAATAGCCTTGGCAGGTTTTGTCTCAACGAACTCGACCTTTGAGAGGCCTGCAAGAAGCTGAATCATCTCGACTTTTTCCCGGCAGACTTCAGCCGCACTTCCCTTTTCGATAAGAATTGCGAGGTTGATTTTGTCAGCCGGATTCACTCCGCACTCGTTGCGAAGACCCCGGACTGAGCGGATTAAATCCTGCAGGACTGCAAAACGGGTGATGACTTTCTGGTCAGCACGGATTTCAGAGTATTCAGGATAAGGAGCCGTTACGAGCAAATCAGAATAAGTCTCGTTTGACATGATTTTCTGCTCGCCGGCTTTCTTTCGGTTTTCGATGATTTCGGCTCGTGGAAGTTTTGAGTAGATTTCTTCGGTTACGAACGGAATGAACGGATGGAGCAGTCTGAGAGATTCTTCAAGAACATTGAGAAGAACTGAGACTGCACGGTCTTTTTCGTGGTCATCGCCGTGCCAGAATGAGAGTTTTGTTGCCTCAACATACCAGTCACAGAAATTGTACCAGAAATATTCGTAAACAGCCGAAGCGGCATCGTTGTAGCGGTATGAATCAAGAGCTTCACGGGCATTTTTTGCGGCCTTATTAAGCTCTGTGAAAATCCATTTATCAAGCTCGTTGAGGTCACTGTCCTTTACAGGAATCAGGTTGCGGCCTTCGAGATTTCCGAGGATATAGCGGCTTGCGTTCCAGACTTTGTTACAGAACTTAGAGCCCATCTTGAATGATTCGTTGTCAATGAGGATGTCCTGTCCCTGAGCACAAAGGAAGCTGAGGGTAAATTTGAGGGCATCGGCACCATACTGCTCGATGATTTCAAGCGGGTCAATTCCGTTTCCAAGAGATTTTGACATTTTACGGCCCTGCTTGTCTCGGACGAGGCCGTGGATGTAAATGTCGTGGAAAGGAGCCTTGCCTGTGAATTCAAGGCCTGCCATAATCATGCGGCTGACCCAGAAGAAGATGATGTCGTAAGCTGTTACGAGGGCTGTTGTCGGGTAGAAGTTTGCAAGGTCTTTGGTATTCTCAGGCCAGCCCAAAGTTGAGAACGGCCAGAGCCATGAAGAGAACCATGTATCGAGTACATCTGGATCCTGCTTAACATTCGTGCTTCCGCATTTCGGACATTTTGTGACATCCTCACGGCTTACGATTGTCTCGCCACACTCACAGTACCATGCAGGAATACGGTGTCCCCACCAGATCTGACGGCTTACACACCAGTCACGGATGTTCTCCATCCAGTGAGTGTATGTGTTTTCCCATTTTCGCGGGTAGAATACGATTTCACCGTCTCGCCAGGCCTTGAGTGCCTTTTCGGCCAGTGGCTTCATTTTGACAAACCACTGATAGCTCAAATAAGGCTCAACGACTGTCTTACAGCGGTAGCAGTGACCGACTGAGTGAGTCATCTTTTCTTCACCCTTAAAAAGGCCTGCTTCGGTCAAGTCCTCGATTACGAGCTTGCGGGCTTTTTCGCAGGTAAGTCCGCGGTATTTTTCAGGAACGTTTTCATTCAATGTTCCGTCAGGATTAAGGAGATTGATTACCTCAAGATTGTGTCTCTTTCCGACTTCCCAGTCGTTGGGGTCATGTGCAGGTGTGATTTTTACCATACCTGTTCCGAATTCTTTGTCTACATAAGAATCTGCGATAATCGGGATTTCTTTGCCTGTGAGAGGCAGTTTGAGCATTTTGCCAACCAGAGCCTTGTAGCGCTCGTCATCCGGGTTTACTGCGACTGCCGTATCACCAAAGAAGGTTTCCGGTCGGGTTGTAGCGACTTCGATTTTACCAGAGCCGTCTGCATATTCATAATAAAGGTGGTACATTGCGCCCTGTGTATCAACATGGTCAACTTCATCGTCGGCAAGGGCGGTTCCACAGCGGGGACACCAGTTTACAAGACGCTGACCTTTGTACATAAGACCACGCTCATACAAAGTTACGAAAACATCACGGACGGCTTTTGAAAGACCTTCATCGTAAGTGAAGCGCTCACGGCTCCAGTCAACTGAGTTTCCGAGTTTTTTCTGCTGCTTTACGATTGTGTCGTGATGGTCGTGAGTTACTTCCCAGGTACGCTCGATGAACTTTTCCCGGCCGAGGTCGTTTCGGGTTTTTCCTTCTTTTTTAAGCGCTCGCTCAACGACATTCTGGGTTGCGATACCGGCATGGTCAGTTCCAGGAATCCAGAGAGTGTCGTCACCCTTCATGCGGTGATAGCGGACGACGACATCCTGCAGAGTGTTATTGAGACCGTGTCCCATGTGAAGAACGCCGGTTACATTTGGCGGCGGAATGACGACTGTATATTTGATGTTTGATTTTTTCTGTGAGTGGACAGGAGAGTCGGAATCTGAAGCAGGCTTAAAGAAGCCCTTCTCGACCCACTGAGAATAAATTCTGTCTTCAAAATCTTTTGGATTGTAAGCTTTTTCCAGTTCAATAGCGTGCATAAAACAACGACCTCTAAAAAAATGTTGCAGACATTATATTGAATTGGAGCGTTTTCTTCAATAAAGTTTCCCGATGAGAAATACAGAGAGAAGATTTAAATTGAATCAGCGTAATCGAGCAGTTTCCGGAAGGCACTGTCTTTTTTCTTTAATTCACGGGAGCCGCGCGTTATTTTACACAGCGAGATGTGGAATTTTTTGGCAATTTCGCGCTGGGTTGTGCCTTTGTCGATTTCACGCACAAGAAGCCATCTTTTTGCGAAATCGTTCATTTCGGCAGGTGTGAAAAGACAGCCGAAAAAGTCGTAGATGAAGTCTGGATTGCCGTTTTTTGCGAGGAGCTTGCACATTTCACGGAGAGCTCCTTCCAGATCTTTTGATGTCAGTTCTGTTATATTTTCTTCGTTTACAGTTTCTTTCATAATTCTTCAAATATTATACTACGCTTTTCGATTTTTGTCATTTTCATATTTTGTTTTTCTGATAGAATTAAAATATGCGCCGAAAGAAAATTCCAGAAGATTTTTACTACATTATGATGAATAAAAAATCAGGTGAAGTCTGCTCGACTGTCAGTGATTCTCACGAGACGGTTTACTCCCGCTTTCCGCAAAATATTCTTTTATCAAATGGAGCAAAACTTCATTCTGCCGGGCGACTCGACTGTGACACAGAGGGACTTTTAATTTTTACGAATGACGGAAAACTCTCGAATTTTTTGACCCGCCCCGAAAACAGAATTGCAAAAAAATATTTCGTAAGGTTAAAACTTCCGGTTTCAAAAGAAGGTCAGAAAGAATACAAAGAAAGAGCGGAAAAAGGACTTATTCTTCCGCCTGAAAAAAAAGCAGCAGAACAGAACTCCAGTGGCAGCACGATAGAGTGGATTTCAGAAACAGAATGCCATATCACCCTCACGGAAGGAAAATTCCACGAAGTAAAAAGAATTTTCCTGGCACTCGGAAATGAAGTGGCATTTTTAAAACGGGTAGAATTCGCAGGTCTCGAATTAGACGAAAAACTTGCCCCCGGAGAATGGAGATTTCTTACACAAGATGAACTTGGCAGAATTACGAAGGATTCGCCTCTTCGCTGTGAGCAATCTCTTTCATTTCGTACATAAGCCGGTCGGCATGCAGGAAGAAAGTCCGGAAGTCTTTGTACTCTTTTTTATAGTAAGTGAAACCTACGCTGATTGAGATTTTGTATGGAGTTCCAAGTTCTTTATTCTTAACTTCAATAAGACGCTTGATTTTCTCGCTTAAAAAATGCGCTTCCTCAGGGGTGAATACGACACCAATTACGAACTCATCGCCGCCAAAACGGCTCATAATGCATCTTCGTCTGATATGAGAACAGGCTTCCTTAATGACCTCGGCAGTCGCAATCAGCGCTTTGTCGCCCTCATTGTGACCATAAGTATCGTTAATCGACTTGAACCTGTTTAAATCCATCATAAAAAGATAAAGGCACTCAAGCGTAGAATGAGGCTCTTCGTTTATGCGGCGTATCTGCTCAGTAAAAAATCTCTCACCCTGACGGCGGTTTTTGATTCCGGTGAGGGCATCGAGGGATATGAGTTCACGCATCTGGAAAATATAAATGATGAAAGTCGCAAGAGTGAGTCCGATTGCAAAGCCCGGGGCTGCCCAGATGTTATAACGTACAAGTCCGCCGAAAAACACAGGAATTGCGTAAAGAATCACAAGTTTGTACTGTTCTTTTTCGAAGTCGTTTTCGGTACTGAAGTAAAAAATCAGCGATAAGATTCCAAAAGAAATCAGATAGCCGAATAGAAATACCATTAAAACAGAATACAGCGGGCCTTTTATAATTCTGCAGTCAGAATCAAATGAAAACACAAGGTGTGTGAGCGGAGTCGTCAGGACAAAGAGCGCGAGAATAAAAAACGGAATAAAAACATATTTCCGGATTCTGCTGAATTTTATGCCGGCCAGCTCCCAGATTGAAAACAGATACCTGCTTATTGTATGGGTACAGCCAATCATAAGGATATAAGAAATAATATTCGTCAAATTACGTGTAAAAATCGTACGCGGCACCCAGACACCGCTGTAAGCAAACTGCCAGAAAACATCGGAAAAGCAGTAAAGCATTACAGTTACGAGAACGCTCAAAAGATGGTATCGTCTTACAGTGCGCTCAACATCGGTAATTGTGGCAAAAACAAGGATGGCCATGATTAAAGCGCAGAACAAATCGAAAGAAACATAAAAAAGTATGTCTGCTTCTGGTAAATTTGACATTTCCATAAAACGATAATAGTGTAACACACTTCTTTATAAAAATCTATCAGTCAAATTTTCGTTAGAATTGCATTTTTCCGCACTATTAACGGTTTATAAGCCAGACCCTGCCTGCATTCAGATTCCAGCGGTCACTGACATATTCATCGAGAAGGCGCGCAGCCCCCTCAAAGCCCGCTCCCCCGGTTTCAATGATGTAATCCGCCTGACGTTTAGCCAGCTGCTGGGAATGTTCGCGGCTTGCCATGTCAACGAAATATTTTGCGGTCTGGCTTACAGGTCTCTGCAAAAGATAGGCCATGAATTCGTTTTTCATTAAATAGTCGTCGTTAACATCATAATTAAGGCTCGGCGTTATCTGGAAATAACGGCGCATATAAGCGAGCGTGTCAGGATCAATCGTGTAATAAATTGAAGCTACAGTGTTTCTGAAATCCTCGTCGATAAAAAAGATTCCGTGCCAGCCTTCGTGAGCGATAAAAGTCGTGCGGAGGTAAGACGGAGACTCCTGGGAAATCGAGATTACAGCCCCGCTTCCCGCCTGAACCTCACCGTTTGAAGCGATTTTTATAACACCGTTGTTTGCGAGAATATCTTTTAAAAGAAGTTCCTTTTCGTTGAGCGGGAAATTCTCCCTTCTTGCTTTCTCGAAAAACCTTGCGAGATCATCCGCCTTATAATCATGGGCGTTATAACCGTGCTTTCCCTGAAGTTCAGAATCTGAAAGAAGGCGTCCCTTAAAACCCGCTTTCTCAACAAAGAATGCAAGTCTCCGGAAGAAATCATCCTGAACTGAATAGGTCGAAATGTCAAAAAATAAGACTCCAGGGAAACGGTCCCATTCAAAAAGCTCGTAATCGTTTCCCCGCCAGTTGTTTCTCGGCCAGTTCATAATGAGGCCTGGATCTACTTTGAGCGGAACAAGCACATTCTTCTTTCCGTGCGCAAAAGTAAGGAGATTTTTGTCAGAAGCAGTGAGAAGAACAGAAACCGGATATTCCTGCTCATCAGGATAAGTAACAACTGAGAAAGGAGATTTTAATGATGCAGTCGGAATTTCCACGGGGAGCTCGTTACGCCTTATAAAAAGCACTTCACCGCCGAAAGCGATTTTCTGACTTCCAGAAGTCTCGCGGAATTTTACAGTAATTTTCGGCATGAGGCTTTCGCGGGTATTGATTGAATTGAACACAAGCGAAGCGCCCCTGAAATCGTCAGTTCCGTTGTTCTCACCGCCATTCGCAGCGAAAGCAAAGACGGGAATATCGCCGGAAAAATCGTGACCAACAAAGGCCGGTGTAATCTGGGCATTTAAAACCTTTACTTTTGAGGAAGATTTTATGAAAAATCCCTGAGGAACGCCCTTCTCCCGTGAAAAACAGAAAGCAAGTGCAAAAGCAGAGCCGTTGTATTTCTGAAGATAATCCGTAACAACCGGAACAGATGCAATTTCAGAAACTTTATTTTCGCTGTTGTAGAAAAAACCGAAAGAGAGGGCGCCGTTTGAAGAATCCTGCGCAACTTTAACGGGAACGAGCTGAATCATAAGAGAAGCGTCGCCGTTTTTTTCAAAAAAATTCCGGACTGCGCCTTTCTGGTCGGCCGTAAAAGAAAAGAAATTCTCGCCTTTTGAGGCCGACGCGGAAACTTCGGAAGAGTAAAAATCAGGAATTTCGAGAGTAAAATTTGATTTTGAAGTGCATGAAAAAACAAGCGGAAAAATACAGACGAAAAGAATGAAGGCCGCTCTTCTGGAAAAAAAATTCATATTCTCAATCTATCACAAAAAAAGATTTTAAACTATCATAATGAGAAAAAATCGAAAAAATGAAAGCCCGGAATTTGATTTCAGAAATCGTAATTTTACCGAATCCGAACCAGCTTATTCTTCTCCGAAAACTGCAGAACGAAATCTGCAGGAAAGCCGGTCTTTACCCGGTTCTGCCCCTTTGCGTAAAATGCGAAAAATTAACCGGCTTAGACTCAAAAATAACAAAAATCGAAGTAAAAGACCTTCAGACGGAAGAAAATTCTTCACAAAAAATAATCAGCCTTTCCGTAGAACTTGAGATAAACGGAGAATCGGCTTCCGGGAGAATTGAAATCGGAAAAGAGCCGGGAGAAAAAGCCAGCTCCTCAAAAAAGTGGCAGGCTGAGTTCCCCCTGGATTCTGAAATTGAAGAGAGCCTGGGCCCCGTAAAAAAACTGAGTCCTTTCAAAATCGCAGAGCTTGAAACCGAAGAATTTGAAAACGGCCGCCGGTGGAAAATCTCAGGCGAAAAATGGGGAAAACTAAGAAAATCTCAGGCGAAAAATGGGGAAAACTAAGAAAATCTCAGGCTAAGCAGACGCAGGATATTTCTAAAACAGGCCTTTGACGAAAGAAACTACGTTTACCACAATCTGTGAGCCGCCGATAAAAGTGCCGATCGAACTTCCCAGGGAAGACAAAAAGAACACGAGAAGCACGCGGAGAAGCCGGTTTTTATAGAATCCCTTCAGGCTCGAAACATCGTCCATAACGCTTTCCATATCAGCGACCTTCGGTTTTTTAACGAAGGCCTGAACGATGCCTGCAAACATTCCGACACCTACAAGCGGACAAAGAGAAGTGAACGGAGCACCGACGGCTGACATCAGAACAGTGAGCGGATGCCCGCCCGCAATCAAAGCGCCGATTCCAGCCAGAGCCGCATTCCAGAAAACCCATGCTCCGAGAAGATCTGCACCTTTATTCATTCCGCCCCAGACAAAACCTGCGGCAATAAGCGCAACAATCAGGACAGGAATCAGCCAGCCGGTTATTTTTGCACCGAGTTTTTTCTTTGGGAGTACAGAAATTGCACTCGTATCAGTGTTTTCACTCTCAGCGGCAATTTTTTCAAGATGTGACTGAACCCCCGGTAGATGTCCCGCTCCAAGAACTGCAATACAGTTTTTTCTGTCATCTTTCTGAACGGCTTTCCAGATATGGGCCGCAAGATAAAAATCCCTTTCGTCGATAAGAACTGCTTTTACCTCAGGCAAAACCTCTGCGAGTTCGGCCATCATTCCGTCCATCTCGCTCTTATCCTTGAGGTTCTCAATTTCGTCGCCGGAAATTTCTTCTTTTGTGGCAGCACTCGCAAACAGCGCAGAAAGGAGTTTTATTCTCCCGTAACCGGAATTTTTTGCCCATGCACGGCGAAGAGTAGTCTGAACAGGCCGGTCAACCATTTCACAGGGAATTCCAAGTTCTTTTGCAGTATCGATTCCGGCCCTCATTTCGTCACCGGGCTTTACGCCGACATTTGCGCCCATTCTTTTCTGAAAACTTGAGAGAACCAGGTTCGCAAGAAGCAGGAAACCTTTTTTTTCTTTGAGGACTTTGATTATGTCAAGATTTTTCCATTTTTCACTGTCGTTCAATGAAGCATATCTCTGCTCATCCAGCTCTATCGCAACGACATCAGGCTTTTTTTCACTGATTGCAGTTTTTACTTCTTCACAACTCTCTTTTGAAACATGCGCCGTTCCCAAAAGTATAATTTCTTTGCCATTAAGATTAAGGTTTACCTGCGACATTTTTACTCCAGTGCAAGAAGTATAACAAAAAGCCGTGCATTTGTCTGTGAATTTTTTCGCTCCGGCCGTTCTTTACCGAAGGATTACCCGCACGCTCCTGATTCTTCTCTGACTCTGCTCTTCGATTTTGTAAACGACGCCGTCTTTTTTTATGACAGCGCCAATCTCAGGAAGCTCGCCGAATTCTTCGAGAAGCCAGCCGCCAAAAGTATTGTAATTATCACTTTCCAGGTCCAAATCCAGAAATTCGTTCACGTCGTCAATCTTGAGGTCTCCGGGAACGATGTATTCTTTGACTGAGACCGGCTGTATCCTGTTTTCAGGAGGCAGTTCGTTGTGGATTGAGTTGATGCTTCGTCCGAAAACCGCGCGAAGGATGTCGTCCATTGTGACGATTCCTGAATTCGAGCCGTTTTCATCGACCGCAATCGCAAAATTCTGTTTTTCGCTCTTGAATTTTTGCAGAAGGTCAGTCGCATAGAGCGTTTCCGGCACAAAAATCGTCGGCCTCAGGTGCTTTCTTGCAAAAGATTTCTTAGACCTTGAGGTTGCTGAAGTTTTTAGCAGAACTGTTTTGTAAAATAACATTCCCTCGACTTTTGAGAAATCTCCGTCGCAGACCGGAAGCTTTGAGTAGCCGCTTACAGCAAAAATCCGAACGATTTCTTCGTATTCTGCATCTACCGGAATAAACTGGACAAGGCTCCTGTGCCTCATGATGTCCTTTATGCGCAGGTCAGTAAAGTCAAAAATCTTGTAGAGCATCCGCTTTTCGCTGGATTCGAGGGTTCCTTCCTTAGCCCCGATTTCAATCAGTGATTTCAGTTCGTCCTCAGTTATCAGTTCCTTTGAATTCTTAAAGAAAATCAGCAGAAAATTAGTGATTCCGTCAGTTATTTTTGAAAAAATCCAGACTACAGGAAAGAAAATTTTCTGCATGATGATGAGCGGAGTGGCCGCAAAGCCCGCAAAACCGACAGGATGAACGCTTGCAACAGTCTTCGGAACTATCTCACCGAAAATAATCAGAATGAAAGAAATTGCGAAAGTTGCGATTGTAGCGCCTTTATCCCCGAGAAGTTTAATGGCAAGAGCCGCAGAAAGACCGGAGACAAGCGATGTTACAAAATTAATTCCTATCAGAATAAGCGAAAGAAGCCGGTTAGTGTCTTTTTTCAAGAAAGAAATTTTTTTAGCACTGCTGTTTTTCTTTGAAGGATTATCCGTTTTCTGAAGCGCTTTCAGCATAAGGCGCGTAATCGAAAGAAAGGCGGTTTCGCTTCCTGCAAAAAAAGCAACGACCAGAACGAGAAGAAAAATAGAGACAGCAGGAACTGCGATTTCAGTCAGAAAGT
Source organism: Treponema sp. (assembly GCA_017395545.1). Lineage (GTDB taxonomy): Bacteria > Spirochaetota > Spirochaetia > Treponematales > Treponemataceae > Treponema_D. The sequence goes on from JAFPUF010000019.1 coordinate 44,375, forward strand.
TCACGAGTTACCTCCGTCCCGGGGGATTTTAAGGGGGGAGCCCCCCTTAGGCGAGGGGGTAGCGCTCAACGAAGTGAGTGCGGAGGGGGAGACCTCCCCCTTCTCGTCCTTTTCTATTTTCTGCTCGACATGAACTGCAGAAATTCTGTGTCCTTCCAGTTTTTCCACTTTAAAAACAAAATTCCCTTCTTCAATGCTTTCACCAGCCGAAGGAATTCTGTCGAGTTTTTCGCAGATATATCCGGCTATTGTCTCGCTAAGTTTTGATTCAAGTTTTATTCTCAGCGTTTCTTCGAGATCTATAAGCCTTGTGGAGCCGTCTATCGTCTTTGAAATGAACTCCTCAAACTCACTGTGATTCGTTTCGTCTTCAAATTCTTCTGATTCGTGATAAATATCATCCGCAACAGCCCCGAAAATTTCCTGCTCGATATCTTCGATTGTAAGAATTCCGTCCGTTCCTGAATATTCGTCGATTACGATTGCAAAACTCTGATGATTTTCGTACAGAAGCTCCTGAATTGATGACATTTTCGTCGTTCCCGGAATAAAAAGCGGTGGCCGCATAACTTTCCGCACCGAAAAATCATCCCGGAATTCTGTAAAAAACAGCAGGTCCTTTACATAAAGTACCCCGATGATATTGTCTATGTCGTCATTCTCGAGAACCGGGAATTTTGAGATTCTGGTCTGCTCAGAAAGTTTGACAATCTCGAAGTAGCTCATCTGCGGGTCGATGCAGATAACTTTGAGCCGGGGAATCATAATGTCTTCCGCGTTCAAATCAGTGAATTTGAAAACCCTGCTCATCATTTTCTTTTCGTCAGTTTCAAGAACGCCCTCTTCTCCGCCGACATCTATCAGGGTTTTTATTTCGTCTTCGGTAAAGGAAACAGCTTTTTTCCTGGTATTAATTCCGAAAATCCTTAAAATCAGGCGTGAAATAAAAGTGAAGAAAACTACGAACGGTCTCAGAAGATAAAAGAAGATTTTTACAAAGCCGCTCAGTGCAAAGGCACAGCTTTCAGGCTGAGTGGTCGTAACGCTTTTCGGAGTTATCTCACCAAAAATAAGCAGGAGAACCGTTGCGACTGAAGTTGCGATCGGGAGACCTGCAGGACCGAATAGTTTCAGAAAAATAGATGTAAGAATGACCGAAAGCGCGACATTTACGATTTCGTTTCCGACAAGGAGCATGTTCAAAAGTTCTTCTTTGCGTTCCAGAAGTTTTCCAGCCCTTGTCGCACGCCTGTCTCCTTTTTCGCGCAGAAAATGAACCCGGAGTTTGTTAAGACCTAAAAAAGCGCTCTCGCTCGCCGAAAAAAGCGAAGAAAGAGTGATGCAAAGGGCGGCGAGTACAAAAAGAAATATCAGTTTACAGGAAGGATAGTCGTCCATTGACTTATTTTACACCAAGCAGTGTTTTTTTACAATTATTTTGCAATATGGGGAAAACCGTGATAAACTATCAGAATATGGATTTTCAGGGGTTCATAAACACATTCGCAGTACCTTGTGCAATTCTCTCGGTTCAAAAAGTGCCCGGCAGCCGTTACGGTGAAATCCGTATCGTCAAAGCAAACGATTTTTACAAAGACAGAATGGGTATTGTCCGTTACCGCGACCAGATGCTTTACTCAGAGCTGGTTCCCAAAGACGACAAATTCGAAGATTTCTGTTACCGTTCGGCAGTTTTAAAACAAAAACTCCACGCCTATGTCGAAACAAAAGGCCTGAACTGCTGGACTGACTCTGATTTCATTCCCCTGAACTGTGAAGAAAACGATCTCGCCTACTGTGCTTTCTTCTTTGACCTTACACGCGAGCCCGATCCGGACAAAATGTCAATGGTCTCTCACGATACAGCCACAGACATAATCAAGAATTTTATAACCCTGCGTGCTTCCACAGATTTTAACACAAAAGTCACGACAGTTATCGAGGACCTTCAGCAGGAAACAAACTCTTTCTGCTGCTGCCTCCTTCGGCTTGACTCCAAAAACAAAAAATACGAAGTTCTCTGCGAAAAGTTCAACGACAATTCTATTCATGTCGAAGACTACAACAAACTTCTTTCATACGACATCGTCGCTTCCTGGGAAAAGACAATCGGACTCTCAAACGGAATTATCATAAAAGACGAAGAAGACATACAGAAGCTCGAAAAAATCAATCCCCTCTGGGCGAAAAACATGCGCTGGGTAAAAATCAATTCCCTGATTCTCTATCCTCTCGTCCAGGAAAAAAAGCATACCGGATATTTATTTATCACGAATTTCGATACAGACAATATCGTAAAAATTAAAGAACTGGTAGAACTCACATCATATTTTCTTTCTTCTGAAGTCGCCAACTATGAGATAATGGAAAAACTCGAAAAAATCAGCACGATTGATTTGCTGACAGGTGTCAAAAACCGTAACGCGATGAACCTCATGGTCGATTCCTTCGTAAAAGGCGAAACAATTATTCCAGCTCCGTTCGGCATAGTCTTCGCAAAAATAAAAGGTCTCAAGCAGGTAAACGCCGATAACGGCCACGATTTCGGCGACCGTCTTTTGAAAAAGGCGGCCATTCTGCTTGAAGAGCATTTCCCCAGATGCGACATCTACCGCTCGGCCGGAGATGAATTTATGGTTGTGGTTCCGTCAATCTCAATCTCAATTTTCACACAGCTGGTCGAAATTCTTAAGCAGGACACCTCCGGCGAAAACGAAATCTGCTTCTCGGTAGGTTCTGACTGGAACGAAGAAGGCAGAAAACTCCGCAGGTCAATGCACAATGCGGTCACTTCCATGGAAAGTGCAGATTAATCAGAGTCGCCCTTAATTTTACAAATTCTTTTTGCTTTTAAAGAAATTCTGTCTCCGACACGCAGGTTTTCGCTTGAAATCGTGTCAAAATCAGCAAGAATCGTGTTTTCCTCAGTCTGAACTACATAACGTGTTTTTGAGCCTAAAAATTCTTCGTTCAGAATTGTTCCGGAAAGAAGAACCGTATCAGCAGGAACGATTCCATTTTCGAAGGCGCTTACAGCCGGCGCAATCTCGAACCATTCCGGGCGTACCATAAATTTTTTGTCATCTTTTTGAAGGATATTCGCTTTTCCGACAAAATCTGCCACAAATTCATTTGAAGGCCCAAAATAAATTTCGCGCGGACTTCCTTCCTGTAAAAGCCGGCCTTTATCCAGAACAGCAATTTTCGTAGAAAGTGACAGGGCTTCTTCCTGGTCGTGAGTGACATAAACCGTCGTGATTTTAAGTTTCTGCTGAATTTCCTTGAGTTCTTCACGCACCTTTACGCGCAGTTTCGTATCGAGTGATGAAAGAGGCTCATCCATAAGAAGGATTTTAGGTTTTAAAACCAGCGAACGTGCAAGGGCTACCCGCTGCTGCTGTCCGCCTGAAAGTTCATTCGGATAGCGTTTTAAGAGTTCTTCGATTCCGAGTGCATTTGAAATCTCACTGACATTTTCTGAAATATTAAAAAATTCATCTTTACGGGAATTTTTTTTCTGAATTTTCAAACCGTAGGCTATATTTTGTTCGACCGTAAGATGGGGGAAAAGTGCGTAGTCCTGAAAAACCATGCCGACTTTTCGTTCGTTAACTTCGATACCGGCTTGATTTATGCCGTCAATCAGAACTTCACCAGAATCTGGTGATAAAAACCCCGAAATCAAACGCAGAAGTGTGGTTTTTCCGCAGCCTGACGGTCCAAGAAGAGTAGTAAAGCTCCCCTCTTCGACCATGAGGGAAAAATCATCGACAGCAAGGGTGTTTCCGAATAAAAAAGAAAGATTTCTGAGTTCGAGTTTCGCGTTCATTGGGCGCGATTATATCATAAAAACTAAGATAGAACTACAATAAGGTCGTTTGAATTTCTTGTGAACTCATTCTTTGAAAAATCGGCGAAAAAAGAGAATTTTGTAAAGCCGACTTCCTTCGCATACTGCTCGATTTTGTCCTTTGTGAGCGGGAAAATTTCGGCATCTTTTGTAACTGTAAGCCGTTTTCCGTTGCCTGTCTCAAGTTCCTGATACAAATATTTTTTTCCGTTCTGGTCAGTCTGTATTTTTGAAAAAAGCTTTGCGCGGATACTTTCCCGGACAGGAAGCTTCGTCTGCGGCTCTGCGGAAAATTTCTCAAAATTCGGAAGATGAAGGATAAGTTTTCCGCCGGAAGCAAGGAGCTGTTTGCAATCGTAGAAAAGTTTTGCCATTAAAGTTGTGTCATGAGTAAAAATCACGCGGTAGTTAGGAATCATAATGATATTGTAGAATCCTTTTCCTAAAAAACGGCACATTTCAAGGCTCGACATTTGAAAAAACCTGAGAGCCATAAGCTGAGTTCGACGTTTGCGGTTGGCAGATTCCAGAAGCGGTATAATCGTCTCAAGCCCCGTAACATCAGCGTTTTCTTTTGCAAGATGATGTTCAAAAGTTCCGGTACCGCAGCCAATACTGAGATATTTGACCGGCAAATCGAAAACTTTTGTTTCATCCGCAAAGAATTTTTTTAACTCATCGCCAGAAGGAAAAAGCTCATCATAATACTCAACGAGATTTTCAAACAGTTCCATAAATAAATGATAAGGTCGAAACTTTAAAAATGCAAGGAAAAATGTTATAGTCTTTTTATGAAAAAAATACTGCTAATGCTGGCAAACATCTGCCTTATCTTTAGTTTTTTCTCGTGCAAAGAAAAGCCTCTCTCACCAATCGAACAGCAGGCAGTCGCACAGAACGAAGCTGTCACCCTCAGCCAGACACTTCAAGGCGACACTGCTTATTCTGAAAAAATCGATTATGATCTTTCCGAAATGAATTCTGATCTGGTCTACGCTTCTGTCTTTCAGATGATGATTGAACCTGAAAGTTTCACAAACAAAGTCATCAAAATGCGCGGCAATTTCACAGTTTACGAAAACTCCCCGACAATGAACGGCGGCAGAACTTACGCTGTCATAATCTCCGACGCACTTGCATGCTGCAAACAGGGAATAGAATTTCACTACGACTTTAACGGAAATGAGCCAAAAGACGGTGATGTCGTGACCGTTACCGGAGTCTACACGACAGGCTTTCTTCCGGATGACGTGCAGTTCAACTTTGTTCAGGCCACAAGTGTAGAAATGTAAAAGTTTCGCCGGGAAATTTCCGATAATCTAAGAGATGAAAAAGAAATTTTTTGCCCTTTTTTCGGCGGTTTTCGTATTATTTTCAGTTCTTCCCGCTTTCTCTTATATGGTCAAATACAAAGAGGACTTTTACAAACTCTATCACATTCATTACGCACAGTTCCCCGATGACTGCATCGAAAACATTTACTGGCTTGAACAGGCTGTAAAGGCAGATTTCTGCAATCCGCTTTACGCACCGGTCAAAATCAACGATGAGAAAGACTGGGAAAAATACCGCTATCTCTTTATGATGCATATAAATTTAAAACTCATTGAGCAGCACATGCGCCTCGGAAGAATCTACGACAAGCAGGTAGCACACTTTTACGATGCCCCCTGGCGTGACGCTTACCTCGAAAACCTGAAAAAGGCAAAAACCTGTTACGAATCAGGCCTTTACTACTGGCGGGAAGCAAAACTCTGGGCAGAAAAATCAAATGTCGGAAAGTTCAGGTTCCTTATTCTCCAGGACATTCAGAACTGGGAAGATGAACGCGAACGGATTGGAACAGGAAAATTAAATTACGAGAAAATCCTGAACCGGGAACTTGCACGAGTGAACAAAGTAATTGAAGAATTCCAGAAAATGGATAAAGAATATTAATTTTTTTGAGAAAAAAAACAAAAAAAAGCCGGTCATTCTGAGTTTTCAGAAAACCGGCATTTTTTTTGGGACATTGGCGTCCTTTATTTTATAAACCACTTTCCCTTGTCTTTTACAAAACGGCTGGCAGGAATTTCCAGAAGTCTTCCGTCTTCGCTGAGCATCCGTACAATCTGCTTGATTGGATTTACATCGATGATTTTAAAATCCGAGCCGTCATAATGAATATGAAGTCCTTCGTTCGGAAGTTTTTTTCGTGCTTCTGCATACCAGTTATATTCGTAGCTCAGACAGCAGAGAAGACGTCCGCACTGACCGGAAATTTTCGTGGAATTGAGCGAAAGATTCTGCTCCTTGGCCATTTTGATTGACACCGGAGGAAGTTTGTCCCGGATTGAGTGACAGCAGTACGGACGGCCGCATACGCCAAGACCGCCTGTAATTCTGCTTTCATCGCGGACACCAATTTGACGAAGTTCAATTCTCATTTTGAAGACGCTGACCAGATCTTTTACAAGCTCACGGAAGTCTACACGATTATCACTGGAAAAGAAGAAAAGCGCTTTCTGTTCCTCAAGAAGAAAATGAACAGCCACAAGTTTCATATCAAGGGCATGCTCAACTACTTTTTCCTTGAAGATTTTAAAAGCCTCGTCTTCCTTTTCGGAGAGTTCCTTAAAGCGTTCCAGATCCTCGTCGCCGGCTTTTCGCTCGACTTTTACGATATCGCTGGGTTTTAGGCCTATCGGATGACTTGCGCGGCCAAGCACAAGCGCCATATCCTTTCCGTATCGTGTCGGAATAATGACATGCTCACCTTTTTTAAGGTCACCGAATTTTTCAGGAACCGTTACATAGACAGCTTCGCTTGAATAGTCCAGACGGGTAAGGTAAAGAACTTTCGGATAAACAAAATGCTCATCAGATTCTTCTTCGTATGCCTTAAAATCTGCATCTTCAAGTCGAGAAATGTCATCTTCGCTTTCTTCTATGTCCTGCTCAAAAATATCACTCATACCGTTACTCTATCAGAATCTTTTTTGACTACAGCGTAGCGATGGTTCTCTCAAGGCGTTCGAGAGCGCGCTCTTTTCCAAGAACTGCAATTGAACCGATGAGCGGTGGAGAAACACGGCTTCCTGTGACTGCCATACGAACTGGCATCATGAAGTCACCGAGTTTGATTCCAAGTTCTTCAGCCTTTGCCTTTGCGAAAGCTTCTGCGCCCTCGTGGTCAAGCTCGAATACCTTTGCAACGAACTCTTTTGCATTCTCCAAGACTTCTTTTGTTTTTGCCTGGTCGAGTTTTTTCGGGATAAGCTGCTCAACTGGTGGAACTGCCGGCTCTGTGAACATAAAGTGAACCATCTCAGCGGCTTCTGTGAGGAATTTGAGTCGTTCCTGAATGAGCGGCATGAGACCCATGAGTGTTTTTTTGACATCTGCGCTGGTCATGTTCATTGATTTGTCTACGCAGTAAGGCTCGCCGTCTTCACCCATTGCTACTCCTGAGAACTGAGGGCCAACATTTGGTTTTGGCTGCGGGTTCTCCGGGTTGATTTCGAGAGTTGCGTCGCCAGTTCCTGTGATAAACGGAAGAGTCCACTTGTAAAGCTCTTCCGTTGAAAGCTGGCGGATATAGTTTGCGTTGTAGAATTCGAGTTTTTTGTAGTCGAATACAGCCGGAGCTTTGTTGAGGTGCTCAAGCTTGAATCGTTCTGCAAGTTCGTCGAGTGTGTAAAAGTCACGGCCTTCCTCGTAAGAACAGCCCAGGAGAGCGACATAGTTTACGATAGCCTGTGGCAAATATCCTCGTGCACGGAACTCGTTCAAAGAAGTTGAGCCGTGTCGTTTTGAGAGTTTTTTACCGTCCGAACCGTTTACCATCGGAAGATGGCAGAATTCCGGGTGCTCCCAGCCGAAAGCTCTGTACATCTGAACATGGAGCGGAGTAGAAGGAATCCATTCCTGAGCGCGCATAACATGGCTGACCTTCATCAAGTGGTCGTCAACGATGTTTGCCAGGTGATATGTCGGGAATCCGTCGCTTTTGAGCAAAACTGGATCCGGAGAAATGTCCTCGTTTTTCCATGTGATGTCGCCGAGAAGGTGGTCGTGGAATGTTGTCTCACCCTCAAGAGGCACCTTGAGTCGGATTACATAAGGCTTTCCAGCGTCCAAATTTGCCTTAACTTCCTCTGGTGTGAGGTGACGGCAGTTTCGGTCGTAGCCAGGAGCCATTTTGTTTTCTGTCTGGATTTTTTTGATTCGCTCAAGCCGCTCTGAGTCGCAGAAGCAGTAGTAAGCCTCGCCTTTCTCAACAAGCTCGTGAGCGTATTTTTTGTAAAGCTCAAATCGCTCTGACTGAACATAAGGGCCGTATTCGCCGCCCTTTGAGCCACCCTCGTCCCAGTCGATTCCGAGCCAGGCCATTGTGTCATAAAGATTTTTTACATAAGCTTCTGAAAAGCGAGTGCGGTCTGTATCTTCGAGACGGAGAATGAATTTACCGCCCTGAGAGCGGGCATAAAGATAATTGAAAAGGGCTGTGCGGACGCCACCGATGTGCTGCAATCCTGTTGGTGACGGTGCATAACGAACTCTAACTTCTGAATTAGACATATTTTCCTCTATATAAATTAAAAATTTTCCTCAACATTATAATGAATTGGCGATTTATATTCCACAATTTTTAATTATAACAAAAGTTTATTAGTTTTTTTTGCCGGAAATGCACTTTTTTCTCACTATCTTTCATGGAGGCAAAAAATAAGATTATGACTATCTATTCTTTTTCACCTTTCGGGTACGAAGGGGCTTTGGTCACTGTTGAGGTTGACTTGCGGCGCGGTATTCCTGCGGTTGACATCGTAGGACTTGCGGACAACGCCGTCAAAGAGTCCCGTGAAAGAATGCGCTCGGCAATCAGGAATTCTGGTTTTGAGTTCCCGATGGAGCGTGTTCTGATTTCACTTTCACCGGCTGACTTAAAAAAGGAAGGCTCTGGCTTTGATTTGCCGCTTGCCCTTGCGGTTCTCTCTGTACAGAAAAGCGGAAATTCCCAGGGTAAGGAAGACGGCATCTCTTCTGAGGACCGCGAGCCTATTCTTGTGATGGGAGAGCTTGAACTTTCGGGAGCAATCCGGCCTGTCAGGGCGATTCATGCGGCAGCGAGTACGGCAGTTCAGGCGGGAATCACAAAATGCATCGTGGCTCAGTCGAATGCGGCGGAGGCAAGGGAAGTTGCGGGAATGAAAGTCTTCGGGGCATCCACTCTTACCGAGGCGTTCGAGGCACTTTCAAAACCGGAGCTTTTCACGGGAACGGAAGAAAGCAACGATGAATTTTTCGTGCCAGAAGGAAGTGTGAATGTGAACGGTGTGCTTTTCCCTCAGAAAGATAAGAACACGGAATTTGCGAACATCAAAAATCAGAAAAAACTCGTTCGTGCTTTGCAGATTGCGGCGGCCGGCGGTCACAATATTCTTGCTTACGGCCCGCCCGGATGCGGAAAAACGCTTGCGATGACAAGATTTCCGGCTCTTCTTCCGCTTTTGACGCTCGAGGAAGCTCAGACAACGACAAGGATTCATTCGATTGCAGGACTTTTGCGGCCAGACCAGCCTTTGATGAGAGTTCCGCCGTTCAGAATTCCGCATCAGACTTCTTCGATAGAGGGAATTTGCGGAGGAGGAGCGCACTGCAGGCCGGGTGAGATTTCACTTGCGCACAACGGAGTTCTTTTTCTGGACGAAGCAGCGGAATTCAGGACTTCAGTTCTCCAGATGCTCAGGGTTCCGATTGAAAACGGTTCCATCACGATAAGCAGGGCTGGAAGAACGACAATCTACCCTGCGAAATTCCAGCTTCTGGTGGCGACAAATCCATGCCCATGCGGAAATTACGGTTCTAGAAGCAAGGTTTGTCTCTGCTCTTTCAAAAGCGTCGAGCAATACTGGCGGAAATTCTCAGGCCCCCTTCTGGACAGAATCGATATCAGAATTCATGTTGAGAACGATACTGAAAATATTGCGGCCACAGAAAAAAATCCGCCCCACCCCTGCGAGAACTGCTGTGACCAGACAAACTGCGGAAACTGCGAGAAAGTTCAGTCACTCGAAATTGAGGAAGAACTCCCGCTTTCGACAGCAAAACTCAGGGAGGGAATTGCGGACGCGATTTTGATTCAGCGGGAACGACAGGGAAAACGGAACGCAAGGCTAACGCCTCAGGAAATTCTGGACTTCTGTAAGCTCGGCAGGGAGGAACAATCGATTCTTGACGGAGCGATTACGAACCACGATTTTTCACACAGGGCAACAAGCTCGGTTCTGAAACTTTCACGCACAATCGCAGACATGGAAAAATCACTCAAAATCAAAAAAGAACACCTGATGGAAGCGATTGAACTCAGGCTGGACTCAGGCCCGCTGGATCTGTTCAACGGAGAATAGGAAATGGAAACTTGAAAGCGGAAAGATAGTTGCTGGGCGCCACCGCGCCACTACTATCCCTGGCGCATGTAACAAGACAAAAAAAATCCTGCTCAGGAAACTGAACAGGATTCTACCGGGTCTGAGACTCGAACTCAGACGCCCGTGAAGGCAACAGATTTTGAGTCTGTAGTGTCTACCATTTCACCAACCCGGCAAGTGAGGGAAGTATAACAGAAAAAAGGAGATTTTGACAAGTGATTTATGTTATAATTTCAGGTAAAATATGGGAAAAATGAACTTTACAGGCAGCACGCCCGAAACCGTTCTAAAGTCTGTTTTCGGGTACGATTCATTCCGGCTTCTTCAGAAAGAAATAATTTATAATGTTCTTGCTAAAAAAGACACACTTGCGATTATGCCCACCGGTGGCGGAAAGTCGCTTTGTTATCAGATTCCGGCTTTGATCTTTGAAGGACTGACGGTCGTAGTTTCGCCTTTGATTTCTTTGATGCAGGATCAGGTAGCGGCGTTGAATGCGGCGGGCGTAAATGCAGTCTTTTTGAATTCTACAGTTGAATGGGAAGATTACAAGGACTCGATGAATTCGATCCGGCGTGGTGAGACGAAAATCGTTTATGTTGCCCCGGAAACTCTGGTTACGCCGAAAATCAATGATCTTCTGCATGATTCACGGGTGACTGTGAGCTGCATTACCGTTGACGAGGCTCATTGTGTCTCGGAATGGGGGCATGACTTCCGCCCGGACTATCTTGAAATCTCAGCTCTCAGAAATCAGTTTAAGGATGCGGTTTTTCTGGCACTTACTGCAACGGCAACACTCAGCGTCCGCCAGGACATTATCAAAAATCTTCGTCTCCAGAATCCGGCAGTTCTTGTCTCAAGTTTTGACCGTCCCAACATCTATCTTGATGTGAGGCAAAAAAATAGGAATGCGCTTGATCAGGTTGTTGAGTGTATAAAACGGCACTGGGACGAGAGCGGAATCATCTATTGTTTTTCAAAAAGGCAGGTCGATGAACTTACGGAAAAGCTTGATTCGCTGGGTTACTCCGTGCTCAATTATCATGCGGGCCTTACTGACGAGGTGCGTGCTGACCATCAGACCAAATTTATCCGTGATCAGGTTCAGATTATGGTGGCAACCCTTGCTTTCGGAATGGGAATCGATAAGCCGAATGTTCGTTTCGTAATTCACTACGACATGCCGAAGTCTCTTGAGCAGTATTATCAGGAAATCGGACGTGCGGGGCGGGACGGACTGGCGAGCGAGGCTCTTCTTTTGTATTCGGCGGGCGATATTCACAAAATCCGCTATTTTTTTGAAGAGGCGGCGGATAAAACAAGGTGCGAAAATCTTTTACAGGGCATGATTTCGTATGCCACAGGAAGAACCTGCCGAAGAAAACTTCTTCTGTCTTATTTCGGGGAGAATTTCACAGGTAAAAACGAGCACTGCTGTGACTTGTGCGACACCGGCCCCATTCCAGAGATGGACATGACGATTCCCTGTCAGAAACTGATGAGTTGTATTATCCGCACAGGTTCCCGATTCGGGGCTGCTTATGTGATTGAAGTTCTGCTCGGCTCCCGGGGAAAGAGAATCCTCGAAAACGGACACAACATGCTTTCGACATGGGGAATTGGCCGTGAACTCGACAAAGACCAGTGGCACGAGGTCGTGAATCTCTTAATCGAAAAGAATTTTGTCACAAAGTACGGCGACTACAACATTCTTCTTCTGACGAACGAAGGACTTGGGGCGTTGAAAAACCGTGACAAAATCATGCTTCCCTTCAACATGCCAAAAAGCAGAGCCAGCACCACAAGCGATTTGTACGCAGAAGGGAATTTCACCCCGAAATATCATGCGAGCGTGGGAAGTGCCGGAGGAATCATGTTTCCAAAGCCAGAAAAGAAAAAGTCACAATGGGCAAAAAGCCGCCAGAACTCCGGGAGCTATACTGAGAATAGCGAAGAATCTCAAAAAACAGGCTTCATTCTCCACAAAAAAGAAGTTGACTTCGGTGACGATGCGGAAGCAAAAAGAATCCAGACCGACCTCAAAAAATGGCGAAAACGCAAGGCCGAGGAAATGAATGTCCCGCCGTATGTGATTTTCGGCGACAGAACGCTCAACGATATTGCGGTCAAAAAACCACGCACGGAAGTCGCACTGTTTGATGTGAACGGACTTGGCGAAAAGAAGGTGGAGAAATTTGGGGCGGAGATTTTGCGAATCGTGGGGGCAGAGTGAAGTTTCTAGCGATGTAAAATCCATTCGCTTTTTCTGGCATCCTGATTTACATTCATGCGTGAACTGCAAATTTTATTCTCCTGGGAGCCATTACGACTGCCATGAGACAATCGACGAGCTTGTAAAAGACAAGGAACGCGCAAATTTCTGTGATTACTTTTCGGTCGCTCAGATTGATGCGGGTGCAGGAAATCAAGGGCAGAGCAAATCAGACCAGGCTAAGGCTGCGTTCGCGGCTTTGTTCGGGTAAAAAAAATCCTGCATTCCCAAAAATTTCCCGGAAATGCAGGACTCGAACCTTGATGGCCCTCTTTGTGCCACATAGAATCTGGATGGTTTAATTCTATATGGTATAAAGAATTAGCTTTGCTTATAATTGATGTTTTCAGGGGCTTAAAACTGAAAATTCGAATATAAAGTAAACGGTAAGACTTAAAAATACGCGTATTTGTCAGAATATGCTGTTGACCGTCTATAATATCATAGGCTTTTATATTACCATCAGTCTTTGTATCATTTTCTCTGATTATTACATTTCCCGTATAATAACTTTTAACGCTATCTCTTTCCTTAAAGGCATTTAATATATCTTCAAGTAGAATTGAAACATTATCCGCATCCCAAGAATATGGTCTTTGGTAAACAGGGATTTCAAAAAATTTGTTTTCATAAAGTTTTCTAATATTCCACAGATTTGGTTCTAAAGGATCTCTAGCCATTTTTTTCCTCTCGTTATTATTTCAAAATCATGATTTGTTGTTTCAAATCCTCATACCATTCTTTAGGAGCTAAAGGACTGCCGTGCATTTCATGAAATAGTTTATACAGCGTTGCATAAGTCACTTTTCTTTCAAGGATTATTGCAAGGAATTCAGTTTCTAATGGAGTAATCATCATGCCATTGATAACTTCATCCCCATTTTTCCCACCATAATACTCCATATTTCTACGGTTTCGGAAATCTGATATTACATTCATGTGAAGGAAATTTGTAATGAATACACAATAGGATTCAAGGCCTTTATGATTAAGAATATAATCGCCTAAATGTCTAGAAACTGGCTCCATTTCCATTCGACGCTGATTTGTTGAATCAGATAGTGTTGCTTCAATAAGTAGACTGTGTTTTGGATAACCATTTTCTGCTTCATATTGGAAAACAAGGTCAGCTTCTCCGCCACCTGCATGAGTTTTCGGTAATAAGTCAGCTTCTAAAGACAGGTTCATGAAAGAAAGAATATTTCCTTTTCTCTCACTAATTTTGTACCATATGATACCTAGTATATATTCAAAAATTGTAGGAATATCAGCATCATCTGTAACCAACTCTTGAATCTCTTTATCTGCACGCTTACTAATAAGTTGTAAAATGTGAATAAGTTGAGTATCAGAAAATTTTTCATCAATGAGTTTGTTAAATCTTTCGGTACGTTCATCAGCAACAAACTGTCTGATACTTCCGATTTCAGTAAATGAAGTCTTTTTATCTTTATTGATGGCTTTTAAGAGCTTCTCTGTGTCTAGCTTCAAGAAAGGAGATATTTCTTCAAGAGATTGTAGTTCCGTTAGTTTTTCGGATTTCTCAAAAGCAAGATTATAAAAGTCATCTGGTAGAAGCGAAAAGTAGTAATTTGGAATTATATCAAATTTTACTTGCTCATCAGCAAAAAGTAACGTATCTGATATTTTAAGATACCTTCGATTTAAATCATAATAATCTTCAAGAGTTCTTTCGACTTTTACCATGTGCATTGTTTTAAAGAATACTTTTCTAAATTCTGTTTCATCATTCAAATTAGAAAACATATTCGTTGCTTGCAACTGGTCTAATGGGGATTTTTTGATAGAAGCACCAGAGGAAGTTTTGAACAAGAACTTTCTCCAATGTGTTTTCACATTTCCAATATCAGAGGCATCATAAAGAGCCATAATAGCTTTATCAGATTTATCATCATCAAAATAAACTTTTTTGACAGCATTATATAAAGCAAAATATGGTCTATCATAATCTTTGCTTTTGCGATTTAAGCCAACCTTACAGAAAGTGTCTTCCGAAACATTTTTTTCAGAAATAAAATAAGCGAGTGCATCTTTGTAATTCTGTTGGTTCATAAATATATCAGTAACTATTTCGCCAACATTCACATCTTTACCTCGGAATTCAGAAAGCTTACTTTCTATGAAGGCCGTCGTTTGTTCATTTATACAAAGAGGGAATAAGTACATAAATTCTTCTTTGTTCAAAAAATTAAATTTCTCAAGCAAACGTGCAAGTAAAATGAAAGGCCGAACACCAGATTCTTTATCTATTTCAATATAGGTTTTTAGAAGTTGTTGAAAATAAATAAAACTGTCTTTTGGAATTTGCAAAAAATTATCACTTTCAAAGTCTCCAGTTTTGGCTATTTGAAGTAATCTCTTTCCTACAGCCGTTAGACGGCGATTATCATCTATCAGACCTATGTCACGCATTCCAGACGTTTTCTGTCTAGCATCTTTTGCCTTTCGTGGAGCATCGCCTTCTTTTAAGAAATCATTCTCTTTTATAAAGTTATAATATGCTTCCTGAATGAGTTCATTACTTTCCCATTTTTCATTGGCATATTCTGGCTTTTCCCAGAATCTACTAAGTAAATCAAGTTGTTGTTCAATTTTCTGATTGAAGTTCTGCATTCGGAAACTTGTAGTTCCCAAACTGTAGTAAAAAGATTTGAAAGAAATATTTTCTTCTGCCATAACTTTACCTCTCGTAATTTGTAATCAAAACTTCGTCAGTTTTATCATGATTATCTTTCTTTTGATAATTTGAGTTTTTATATGAATAATTAAGATGATGGCAAACATAATTATTTTTAGAAAGCCACTCTCTTAATATCAGATTTTCTTTTCCATCAATTTCAAGAACATTTGAAAGAGCAAATTTTATGTTTTTTGAATTGCATTTATCGAGAAAATCTAACAATTTTTGTTCTTCCGTTTCTGTCCAGGCATTTTTTTCATTATAGGTGGCAGTAGTAATTAGATATGGTGGATCAGCATATATGAAAGAACCTGTTTCAAGATTTTCTATATCAAAGTTCTCAAAAGAGTTATTATCGAACTTTATTCTCTTCTCTTGGATAACATCTGCAAACTGGTTAAGCTTGTTTCGTATCTTTTTGTTAAAATCTCGTTTTCCAACTGGAAGATTAAAATCTCCATCTGAATTAAAGCGAATCTGATTATTAAATGCATATACAATAAGGGTAAAGAATTCATAAAAATAATCATCATCCTTATTTGAAAGAGAATTGAAATGTTCTCTTAGTTCTAAAAATGGAGTTTTATTATATTTCCCTAATCCAGAAGATGAATTGCACTCATAAAAATCATATTTATTCGTACTTGTATCAGATAGATGGTAGCTTTGTACAACGTTATCTATTTTAGAAGAAAATTTTTTTGATCCATCGGATTTAATTTTTTTTAGCAACCCAATTAAGTGCTTTTCATTATCATTACAAATATAATTCTGTGCAGAAACATTAATGGCTACATTACAACCACCACAAAACAAATCTACAAATGTGCTAACGGTATCAGGAAAAAGCGGTAAAAGTTGGGGAAGTAGCTTATATTTTCCTCCAGTGTAATTCAGTGGAGAAGCTATTGTATTTACTGGCACTTGCACAAGAAAAGCCTCTCTTGATTATCACTTCGATCTGATTTTCCAGTTGTAAATGCCTTATACTCTTCTGAGAATATTTGAACCTTTCCACGTTTTTTTAGCGATGCTAAAATTTCTTCATCACTAATTCTTGCATTAGAACGTTCATTCCCTTTGTTTTCCATATTGTTATATGAAACTAAAATGTATCTGGCATCTAATTTTGAAATCAAATCATCAAAGGCCTTTGGTGCAGATTGTGTGCAATACTTACTTTTAAGAGGAGTTCTATCCATTTTCTTTGCAACACCAAATACTTCTGGTTTTTGCCAACGAGCAACATTCTCTACTAGGTGATAAGCATCACAATACTGGCGAGAATTATAAGGCGGATCCAGATAAACCACATCAGATTTTATGATAGAAGCAAGCTCGTTTGAATCAGTGTTAAAACAAAGATTATTGGTATTAAGATTTTTTTCTGCGGCCAACATTCGCATTTCTAATACTTGTGTTGATAAATCAACATTTCTTCGCCATGCATCGTAGTGACCACATGTATTTGCAATTCTATCCATTGCATAAAGTAGCGAGGTTAACAAAATGGCATATTCACGATTATTAATAATTTTTGAATTTTTCTTATCCTCTATATCTTCGCGGATAAATCCAATTTTTGAACAAATATCATGCGAGAAATAAGTATCTGAAAAATTCTTTGTCATGTAGTTTTCTTCAATGGAGTTATAATCATTATACTCACTGATAAAACTGACTAATTTATCCCAGTCATAATTTTCAGGAGAAAACCATGCAGTATTTGATATATAATTAGAAAATAGAATATCGTTTGTTGTAAGCTGTTTGTTTATGTAAGCCGAAGCAACAGCACCAGTTCCGGCAAAAATATCAGTAAATGAGGTGAAATCTCCGCAATGTTCTGTTACCGTTTTTGTAATAAAAGGCAAGAGCTTATATTTATTACCTAAATAGCGACGATTATTAATTTTTGTGGTCTGTACACTCATTTTCCCACCCTAGATTAAAAATTGTATCATGCTTTTCAATTTTTTTCTATAATTGCAATTCTTTGCCATATAGATATTAATATAATACCATATAAAAGTGTCATAGAGTGACACTCTAGAAACTGCGAACGTCATTTCTTTAATATAATATGCTAAAAATTAATCTGTAAAAGCAAATTACCAGAAACATTGCCAATACATTGCCCGACATTGCCGGAACATTACCATAACATTGCCAGAAATATTAATTCAAGTTGAATGAAGAGGCCGCAGGCCAAAAACCTACGGCCCACGAACTTAAAGTAAGGAGTTTAAGTAAAAGTTGGATTTCAGTGAATTCAGGCGGATTTAATTGATTTGATTTTTCGGAAATCTAGTGTTATATTGTAGGTGTCTTAGGGCAGAATACCACTATTTTTGACCTTATTTGTCTATTGAGGTTCAGTTTACTTCAGTTAAAAACAAAAAACCACTCATTTCTGAGTGGTCTGTTATAGCGGGGGCAGGACTCGAATCTACCCCTATTACTTCTTCCTTATTTTTCTTTATGTCGCCGGTCGAGTTCGTTGTAAACATCCTGCCAGGTGACGCCTTCCTTGTACATGAGGACGCTCACAAAATAAAGCAAATCAGCCGCTTCCCAGATAACTTCATCTTTTGATTCAGCATCGTCGGTGAGTTCTTCAGCTTCTTCCATGACCTTTTCCCGCACTCGTTTTGCGTCCAAAGTCGCGGTATAGCTTCCCGGCCGCGGGTTTGCGAATCGCTCCGCAATCGTGCCATACAATCGCTCAAGATTTGATTTTGCATCCGGCTCCGCGCCAAAGCAAGTGTAGCTTCCAGTGTGGCAGACTCCGCCATGTGGCAAAACCGTAGCCAGAACAGTGTCCCTGTCGCAGTCAACCCGCATTTTGATAAGTTCCAGAAAGTGTCCGCTGGTCTCGCCCTTTGTCCAAAGAGTGTTTCGCGTGCGGCTGAAGAAAGTGAGTTTTCCGCTCTCGAAAGATTTTTCAAAAGCCTCTCTGTTCGAGTAGCCCATCATCAAAACTTCACCGCTGGGACTCTGGGCGATTACAGGAATCATTCCGTCGACTTTTTCAAAATTAAGGCAGCCGATAAAAGCGTCTTTGAGATTTACTTTTCCTGTGTAGAGAGCCATTCCCAGCTGAACATCACAGCCCATTTTTTCAAGCTCCACAATCTGCTCAAGGGAGTTTACGCCGCCTGCAACGACGACACGGCATTTGACGGCTTCTCGCAAGCTCTTACAGGCTTCCATATCCGTTCCCTGCATACAGCCTTCTTTTTCGACACAAGTGAACAAAAGCTCTGAGCAATATTTTTCGGCCTGTTTTGCCCCTTCAATCAGAGGAATGTCAACGGTTTCAGTCCAGCCTTTTACCGCAATTTTACCTTTAATCGCATCGACAGAAATAATGACCCTCTGCTTACCGATTTTTTCGCAGAGTTCCTTCAAAAATTCTTCGTTCAGGACAGACTCACCGGCCTTTGGATTTGGATTCCATGCCGCACTTCCGACGATAACTTTTTCGGCACCCAGAGAAATTAACTCCCGGGCTTTTTTTACATCACGAATTCCGCCGCCAACCCGCACATTTCCCCGCCTGAGCAAAGATTTAAGCAATGGGGTGTTTTTTGTGTTTCCCTTTTCGTCCGTGTTGCGAAGAGCCTGGTCAAGGTCAATGATTGCGACCTCGCCGTATCTGTTAAAATCAGAAATCAAAGAATCAGAATCGTCTCTCTGAAGAACCAGATCCTTTCCGTTTTTGAGCTGGACAACATGTCCGTCTTTCATGTCGATTGAAGCGATTACCATAAAGGAAATTATAGCAAAATGAACTGAAAATTAAAAGTCGCAGTGATTCCCGCCTGTTTGCTTTCACGGGCTAGGGATAGTAGCAGCAGCCCGTGAGGGCTGTTCCGAAGCGTAGCGAAGGAATGGAGTGCGGTTAGCACGGAACTGCGGATAGCCCGACGGCTTTAGCCGGAGCCCCCATAAATTTAAAAAATTTTTCTTGTCGATTCTCCTTTTTTTTATTATTTTTATTGCATAAGAAATTAAATGACGGCTCGGATTTTAAAGAAGTCCAGGCCGATAAGGAGATAAAAACAAAATGGCTAAACAGTTGATTTTCAATGAAGAAGCTCGCAAAAAGATGCTTAGTGGCGTTGAGCAGATTGCCCGCGCTGTAAAAGTAACTCTCGGACCTTGTGGCCGACTGGTTATGCTCGACAAAAAATTCGGCGCACCGACAATCACAAAAGACGGTGTTTCTGTCGCAAAGGAAGTTGAGCTCAAAGATCCTTATGAGAACATGGGTGCACAGCTTGTTCGTGAAGTTGCTTCAAAGACAAACGATGTGGCAGGTGACGGAACAACAACAGCTACAGTTCTGGCTTACGCTATCGTCCGCGAGGGACTCAAGAGCGTTTCTGCCGGAATGACTCCAATTGAAATCAAACGCGGTATCGACAAGGCAACAGCAGTTGCAGTTGAGGCTATCAAAAAGAACAGCCGTGCAGTTAAAGGCAGCGATGATATCACTCATGTCGCTACAATTTCTGCTAACAACGACCCTGAGATTGGTA
>JAFPUF010000020.1 GCA_017395545.1 Treponema sp.
CCCACTGTCCGTAAAAGAATGTTTCGTGCCTTTGCACAAGGAGTTTTTTGCCGCCCGTCAGCGGTTTAAAAATCTATAAAATTTTATAGAAAAATTATAACTGACATAAAAGCACAAGTTTTTCTTTTGGTTTATAATTGATAGTAACAAAGCCTAAAGGATAAAAGCAAATGGACTACAGCTATATTTTTCGTTCTGCCGTGCTAGATTATGCCAAGTTTCACGACTTCGGTTTTGAAAAGCAAGGCGACTCATACATCTGCAAAAAGCCGCTTTCTGAAAACGGGTTTTACACCCTGCTTACCGTGCATGACGAAACGCTTAGCGCAGAAGTGTACGAGAGAGGAGAGGATTCTCCCGATTCAAAATACGCGCTGTTCGATGTGGAAAGCGCAAACGGATCTTTTGTCTCGCAAATACGCGCACAGGTTCAAGGCATTGTCGAAGATTTCAGAAGAAGTTGCTTTGTCTCTTCCGACTTGCACGAAAAATATTCTCAGTTTCTGGAAGACGAGTTTGCCTGCAAGCCCGATTTTCCGTGGTCTGCTCCCGAGGATTCGGCTGAATCTCAGACTTCATTTAAAAGCGAACTCTATGATGATTACGCCGTGTACCGCTGCCCGAACAACAAATGGTTTGCACTCGTCATGAACATCACCTATAAAAATCTGGGGTTTGAAAATGACGAAAAACTATTTGTCGTGAACTTGAAAGCCGACAAGGAGCGCATAAGCGAAATCATCGACAGAAAGTCAATTTTTCCCGCCTATCACATGAACAAAAAACACTGGATAACCGTGCTTTTGACAGGCGTAACGGATTTTGACCAGCTGTGCGCGCTCACCAGACGAAGTTTTGAGCTGGTAAACGGGAAAAAGTAACAAAGTTACAGAAAACACATTTCTGTTGTAGTATAGTGTACAAGAAACAATGGAGGTTAAAATGAAAAAATTACTCACAGTTATCGCCCTTTTTGCCTTGACAACACTCACATTCGCACAAAATGCGGGCGTTACCCCAGGAGACAAAATCTCGTTTACCGCCACCGACCTGAACGGCGCCACTGTCACAAGCGAAATGTTCGCAAAAAATAAAGTGACCATGCTGAACATCTGGGGAACATTCTGTGGCCCCTGCATTCGTGAGATGCCAGACCTTGCAAAACTCAGCGAAACGAACAAATCAAACGGCGTTGAAGTTGCAGGAATCGTAATCGACATTCTTGACCGCAAAGGAAATGTTGACCCGCGCATAAAAACAAATGCCCAGACCATTATTCAGCAGACCGGAGCCACCTACACCCACATCGTTCCGTCAAAAGAAATGTTTGGCAGCGTTCTCAAAAACATTCAGGCCGTTCCTACAACGATTTTCGTGGACTCAAACGGAAATCAAATCGGTGAAGCGTATCTCGGCTCAAGAAGTCAGAAAGACTGGCAGAAGATTATCGACGAGATTTTGAAGAAATAGGGCGCTCCCCGCCTGACGGCGGGTCAGGCTTTCCGGGGTTACGCTAGCGCTTCATTCGACGCAGCTTTCGGCTGCTTACGAACGGCTTCGCCGCCCCTCCAATCCTTAGCGCAGGAGACTTCAATGAATCTATCCGACAAACAACAGAAAATCATCGCAACAATTTCTCTCTGTGTGGGAATCATCCTCGTACTTGCAGGAATCTTCCGCGGAGAGGCAGAAACCGTCTTTAACAAAGCAACAAGAATCTGCATGGAATGTATCGGAATCGGGTAATTCTTCATGCTAGGATTTCGTTAGAAAGCCTAAAATCCGCGTGGCAACAAATGGAAACTATCGTATGGCAAACTCAAAACTAAAAAAACACAGCCGCATTCGTCTCATAATTCAGGCCTGTTTTGCGGCGCTTTCAAACGGCTACATCAAGGGCTTTGCTCGCGGTCAGATTTTTGAAGGCGAAACAAAATTCGTCTGCGTTCCGGGGATGAACTGCTATTCCTGTCCGGGAGCTCTCGGTGCGTGTCCGATTGGCTCTTTGCAGGCAACGCTCAACGCCCGCGAATACCGCATTTCGATGTACATTGTAGGCTTGCTCGTGATTTTCGGAACATTCCTTGGCCGCTTCGTGTGCGGCTTTTTGTGTCCCTTCGGGCTGATTCAGGATCTGCTTTTTAAGATTCCGTTCATCAAAAAAATCCGCCGGCTTCCGGGAGAAAAGGGCTTGCGCTCTCTTCGCTTTGTATTCCTGGGCGTATTCGTGATTCTGCTTCCGATGTTCGTGATTGACATCACCGGTCTTGGCGAGCCGTGGTTCTGCAAGTGGATTTGCCCGGTGGGAACCCTTGAAGGCGGAATCCCGCTCGTGCTTTTGAACAAGACAATGCGCGGAGCTGCAGGCTTTATCTTCCGCTGGAAACTTGCGATTCTTGCCGTTACGCTGCTTGCTTCCATAGTTATATACCGTCCATTCTGCCGGTATGTCTGTCCGCTGGGTGCGGTTTACGGCATTTTCAACAAAATTTCGTTTTACCGCTTCAGAATCGACAGCGAAAAGTGCACCAAATGCGGTGCCTGTCAGAAAATCTGCAAGCTCGACATTCCCGTGTACGAAAAACCGAACAGCGTGGACTGCATCCGCTGTGGCGACTGCAAGGCGGCCTGCCCGCACGGGGCGATATCGGTAAAATAAACTCATCAAAATATGATATACTTGCCTTCATGCAGCTGACCTACATAATCCAGAAATCCAGACGACGCTCAATGAGTATCCATGTGGCAGATGATAAAAAAGTCATCATAAAAGTGCCGCTTGGGACTCCCACTTTTGTCGCAGAAAAGTTCATCATGGAAAAGAAAGACTGGATTATGAAGCAGATGGAAAAGGTAGAAAAGCAGACTGCACTGGCCGACGCCATGGGACCCCTCACCTCAGAAGATATCAAACAGATTAAGAAAAAGGCGAAGAAAGTGATTCCAGAGCGGGTAGAGTACTACGCAAAACTGGCCGGTATTTCCTACAACCGTATCTTTATCCGTCTGCAGAAGTCCCGCTGGGGCAGCTGTTCTGTAGACGGAAATCTCAACTTCAACTGCCTTCTGGTGCTTATGCCGCCGGAAGTTCTGGACAGCGTAGTGGTTCACGAACTTTGCCACCGCCGTCACATGAACCATTCCCGGGAGTTCTACGCCGAAGTGCTCCGCATTTTCCCGGATTACAGGAGATGCTACAAATGGCTCAAGCAGAATGGCGGCGCATATTTTAAGAGAATCGAGAGGTAAAAGATTAACAATTTTTACAATGTTCTATTGACATTACAACAAAGCTGCTGTATATTTGTAGTTGTAAGGCGAAAAGAACAATGAAGATTCAGCGTTTCTGATGGTCCTGATTTCCCGGATATCTTCAAGAACGGTAAGAATATTCAGAAGAGAATATCTCTTGTAAGAGAATAAGATAATTTGGGCGCATGCAGGCAAAGCAGGAAGTGCAGTATGACACAAAGAGAACGAAGAGAATTTTTGATCAGATATCTTCTTCAGGAAAAACCTGAATATAAGGATATCGAACTTCCTTGCTCTGATGATGAGCAGAAGTATCTTTTTCGCTCTCTTGTGAATGTTCGTCCTCCAGTTTCTGCAAGCGAAGAGTTTATGCGCGTTCAGGATGAATATCTGGCCGAAGAAAATCGTTCACGGGGAATTACGGACATTGCTGATTTGTCACCTCTTGTGGGCGACCTTTATCTTTGGCGTGGTGATATCACTACACTCAAAGTTGACGCAATCGTAAATGCGGCGAACAGCGGAATGACCGGTTGCTGGCATCCAAATCATTCCTGCATAGACAACTGCATTCACACATTTGCGGGCATTCAGCTCCGGGCCGTGTGTGCAGACATCATGCAAAAGCAGGGGCATGAAGAACCAACAGGGCAGGCAAAAATCACTCCGGCCTTCAATCTTCCGAGCAAATATGTGCTTCATACCGTAGGCCCGATAATCAGCGGAGAACTCACCAAACAGGATTGCGAGCTTCTTGCTTCCTGTTACAGAAACTGCCTTACTCTTGCAAAAGAAAAGGAATGCCAATCAATTGCCTTCTGCTGTATATCAACCGGTGTGTTCCGTTTTCCTGCAGACAGGGCCGCAGAAATCGCTGTAGAAACAGTGCAGGAATGGAAAGAAGAGAATGAGATGTCCGGGTCAAGATGGCCGAACATGACACAGGGCAAAATGAAGGTTGTGTTCAATGTCTTCAGTGAGAAAGATGAGATGATTTACAGGAGGGTTTTGAATGAAAGAAATTGAAAAATTAAAATCAGCACTATCTGAATGTGATACTCTTGTCATTGGAGCGGGTTCAGGGCTTTCAACAGCAGCAGGCTTGACTTACAGCGGAGAGCGGTTCCAGAAATATTTCTTTGATTTTGCCAAAGCCTTTGGAATCCGTGACATCTATTCCGGAGGATTTTATCCCTTCCCGAATGAAGAAATTCTTTGGGCCTGGTGGGCGCGACACATTTACTTTAACCGCTATATAAATCCGCCTAAAACAGTTTACAGCGATTTACGCAGTCTTGTGAGCGGAAAAGATTATTTTGTTCTTACTACAAATGTAGATCATCAGTTTCAGCGCTCTGGCTTTGATAAAAAACGTCTTTTTTATACTCAGGGCGACTATGGATTGTTTCAGACTGTTGACGGGAAGAACGGCAAAACCTATGACAACGAAGAATGGGTAATGAAGGCTATTGAAGCCCAGGGATTTGTACTTGATTCAAACGGAATCTTTCAGGTGCCGGAAAGCAGGCTTTTAAAAATGCAGATACCTTCAAGTTTGATTCCTGCATGTCCGGACGATGGAAGACGTGTGACGATGAATCTTCGTTCGGATGATACCTTTGTTGAAGATGAAGGCTGGCAGAATGCGGCCACACGTTACCAGAATTTTTTGCAGACAAGAAAGGTAGCGGATGGTGGTAAAGTTCTTCTTCTTGAACTTGGAGTAGGGGCAAATACACCTGTAATCATAAAATATCCATTCTGGCAGATGACAGCTCAGAATCCGAATGCGACTTATGCCTGTCTGAACTTTGGTGAGGCTGTTGCACCAAAGGAAATTGCGAATCGTTCAATCTGTATAAATGACGACATTGGCGAAATTCTAAAGAAAATGGTAAAATAGCCTTATGAAAATCAGTGTTCGTTTTACAGCGGCTGTGCATACACTTTTATGCATTCAGTATTTTGAAAAAGACATGCGCGTAACTTCGGAATTCATTTCTGCAAGCACCGGCGTAAATTCTGTAATTATAAGAAAGATTCTCCTTCAGCTGCAGAAGGCAGGACTGGTTGAAACAGCTGCAGGCGTTGGTGGTTCTCATCTTGCCTGTCCTGCAGAAAAAATCACCTTGCTTGATATTTACAACGCAATAAACGAAGGCGAGGAAGAACGCGAGGTTTTCAATTTTCACCCGAATCCGAATAACAACTGCCCTGTGGGAAGCAAGATTCATCTCGTGCTTGATCCGGCTTTGGCTTCGGCACAGAAAGCCATGGAAGATGAAATGCAGAAAACATCGCTTGCGGATTTACTGAAGAAAATATAAGGAATAAAATCCCTACGACTCATTCACCAGCTTGCCGGTCATATGTTCGATTGTCAGTACAAAACACTGAACGCGGCTCAAGGCGTTGGCAAGTTCCTTTTCAAGATATTCTGGATCATCCGTAAACTTCTGAACAAGATGAGTGCAGATTTCTTTTGCCTGTTCAATATCAGTAATCAGTTCAATCTTACCAAAAGCAATAACACTGTTGATATTCAAAGCCCAGTCGCCTTCTTTTTTGAAGCCCTGGTCCATAACGCAGAAACTTGCCTTATTGCAGTTTTTGATTGCATCAATTTTGTGGCCTTCTTTTGCCCCGTGGAAATAAAGTTTTCCGTCTTTTTCATTGTAGTAGTGACTGAGCGGAATGCCGTAAGGATATCCGTCATCACCAATCAGGGAAAGAATTCCCCGTTTTTCTGATTTGAGGATTTCAATGCATTTCTCGTTTGGAATCTGCTGCTTGAATCTTCTCATTGGTCTGAACATGTGTACCTCCGTGAGTTTTTGAAACTATTTGGTCAAATGTCGAGTTTCATCAACAGACAACAAAAAATGTGTCCGCTTCCGCAAAAGGCAGGTCTTTTCGCAAGGTGCTCGGTTATAAGGTATCCGTCTC
>JAFPUF010000021.1 GCA_017395545.1 Treponema sp.
AATCACATCCCCGGCAGCCCAGGTCATTCTCTCACTCATTCCCATTGTCGGAATCGCAATCGGCGGAATCGTCATCTTTTTCGCGCTTTTATGGATTCACCACGAGCGGAAACTCCGCCTCAAGTCCGGCGCAGTCCAGAAATCAAATTTCAACTACAGGGCGGCAACCCTTCTTCTGGGTCTTCTTCTCACCGGCATTGGTCTCATGCTCACGCTCTTTTTCGCACTTTTTGCAGGAATCACACCTTCCCTTCTCGGCGGTCTGATACCGTTCACAATCGGAATCTGCCTGCTTATTTTCTACAGGCTCTGCGACTGGAAAAATGACACTAGAGCAGCTGCTGATTAAAAAAAGGGACGAATCCCTCATAAAATCAGCCCTCCAGGGAAATCAGAAATCTTTCTCAAAATTGGTCTCCTGCTACGAAAAGCGGGTCACTTCACTCGGAATGAGTTTTTTCAAAAATGAGGCAGACACAGCCGACTTCAGACAGGAAGTATTTCTAAAAGCATACACAAACCTTTCCTCATTCAAGGGAGACTCAACCTTCTCCACATGGCTCACCTCAATTGCCTACAACACCGCAATAAACGCGAAGACCAGGCGCAAGGAATACCTTCCGATTTCAGACGCAGAAAACATCGAAGACAAAAACCTCACCCCAGAAAAAAATCAGATACGCAAAGCAACCGTCTTTGCCGTCCAGCAGGCTGTCAAGGATCTGCCGGAAAAATACAAAATCTGCGTCGAGCTCTACTTCTTCTACGACAACTCGCACGCCGAAATCAGTAAAATCACCGGGGAACCGGTAAACACAATCAAATCACATATTTTCCGCGCAAAAAAAATACTGCGCGATAACCTGAGGAACTACTATGAAAACTGAAATCTGTGAAAAAAGAATGGATGAATTTTTGATGCTCGATAAAAACGAAAGGATTCCGCTTTCAGTCACGCTGCATCTTTTCAGGTGCAAAAAATGCCGCACTCAGGTCCGCTGTCTTCTGCTTGCCGAAAAATGCGCCGGCAAGCCTCTTGAACAGAAGCTCATTAAAGAGCAGCTTGAAAATATGGAAGTAAAGCCTGTCTCAATGAAAAAATGGATTATCTGGGGAATTGTGATGCTTGTGATGATGGTAACTTTCGGGCTTTTCCTTAATAAAATAGACCGCACGGGCTTCTCAATCATCTTCAATGTGATTTTTGGAGTGCTCGTAACGGTCTACTGTGCGACTTTCATCGGAACAAACATCGACTTCTTCGTAAAGAAGATTTAGGGAAGTGCAGCCCTCTTACCGGGAAGTACTTCGGCAGTGCCCTATTTTTCGATTTTTCTGATGCTCTCTTCAAATTCAAGTCCGCTCACTTCTTTTTCAGCGGCGAATTCAATTCCGTCCTCAAGATGCATGATTTCGTTCTCAACGCAGCCCAGGGCAGCATCAAAATCAGGAGAATCAAGTTTTACGTCCGGAATCGGGCTTCTTTTTTTGCCCTCAAAGGCTTTTGAATATTTCGTGAGAAGATTCGGGGTATTTTTCTTTTCGTTGTAAAGATTCCATAAAAATCGTGCCGCAATAAGGCGGTTTACAACCGTATTTATCGTAACAGAGTTCTCAGAGTCCAGAGGTTTTGAGGCAGGATTCAAAAGCCCGCTTGCTGAAATTTTTGCGTAAAGGTCTTTGTCACTAAGTTTTTTTCCGACAGTGTGATTGTAAAGCATTTCAGGATTCTGGTTCGCAAGCAGGAGCATCTGCATTACAGTGAGACTTTTCTGTGCAAGAAGAACTGCGTTCCGCGAGTCAGCGTCTTTCGGAAGATTGCGCAAATTCCAGCTTGTATTCCGGAGCTCCCCGTATGAAGAGCGATAAAATCCGTCGAGAGACAAAAACGCTTCGTCATAGCCTGCCACTGCAGCAGAATAATCCTGCTGTGAAAAACTTGTAAGCGCTATCTCAAGAACGAGAAGTGACTTGTCGGAGAAAGAATTCATTTTTTCTGACAAGTTTTTTTCAATTCCGAGCCTGTAAGCAAGAATCAGTGTCCGCGGGTCTCCCTTAAAAGCACCAGCCGAAGCCTCGTAGAATTTTTTTGCCTCTCCCTTGTTTCCGATGTCAACAGAAGCAAGACCAGCGATAGCGTAGAGACGAGCAAGAGCCGCTTTTTTAACAGACGGATTTTTTGCAGCAAGTTCAATCTCACTTATCAGTGCTTTTGCGTTTTTGACAAATTCTTCGTTTTTTGTACTGCCGCCTGCAAAATAAATTGCGTCAAGCTCACAGAACCGCTTCTCAAAGTCAGAAATTTCCGAACTGCCTGAAAAATTTTCGATGTAGACATCATCCTGCATTGAGGCGCACGAAAACAAAATAAAGCAGGTCAAAACGCAGAGAAACAGATGAACCAGATTACTTACTCTTTTCATAAAACTAACTCCTTTTAACGGGTTTTCCATGCGACGAGTTTTCTGTCAACAGTTGTGGCAATGCACTCCATCGCCTTGTCGCCGTTGACATCTGCAAATACAGGTTTACCCCAGCCTGAAAGAGGATAGCCCGACATAAGCTCAAGATTTTCGTTGAATCCGTAGATTACATTAGCGTCCGCGCAGACAAAGACACCGTACCTGCCGTTCTTTTCGACATCACAAACTGAAAGATAGCCTTCTTTCGCACTTGAATTCGGAATCTGTACCGTAAGAATCTCACCTTTCAGAGAAATTCTGTACAAAAGTGCGTCATTTGAAAGCGCATAGAAATATTTCTCGCTTGCAGCAACGTTCGTCATAAATACGCCGCCAACTTTCATCGGGAAGCCCTCAATCTGGTCGCCTTCTTTTGATGGAGCGCGCCAGACATTCATTTCACCCGCCTGAGTGATAAATCCGACATAATTTTTTGAACCGTTTTTCATTATCGCAGGACTTCCAAGCGCAATGCCAGGAATTTCAAACGGAGAATCAGAATTAAGGCATTTGTCATCTTCAAAATAATAGATTTTTCCGAGGAATCCCTTGCTGTAGATTACGAACGCCCTTCCGTCTGGAGAAGATGCAGCTTCAGATTTTGCAGTAAGTTCAGGGAGCTCAATCGTAACTACAGAAGAATCAGGTTTAACGATAAATACATTGCCGCTTCCCGAGATTACGACAAGATTCTCACCGACCGGGCATGGTCTCACGCTGATATTTTCTCCCAGAACTACAGGGAATTTCTCTACATTCTCAAGATTTGCCGTCAAAAGCGAGACGATTCCATGGTTCGTGACGCTCCACAAAACTCCGCCTTTTTTCGGTTTTGCGCTTGCGGCGATTTCAATTTTGTCAGTCTCAGTTTTTGAAGAAACCTGCATTGAAGACACTTCGAGAGACTTTATCGTGCTTCCGTTTTCAACCCAGAAAATATTCTTCGGACTCTTTCCAGATTCTGTCTGAAGGTTTTGTGCAGAAGTTCTTCCGTCGAGCTTCATCGGGAATCCCGGAACAGAATACAGGCTGCCGCTTTTTCGTGCGCAGGCGTGCAGGTTGATTTCGAGCAGGTCTTTGTCAAAACGAACGTCAAAGCGTCCCATCGTGTAGAGTTTCAGAACCTGTGAAAGTGACTCATTGCTTCTCAGGAAGAACGGAACGCTTCTCTCAAGATTGTAGAAAAGGGAAAGCGCTGCCTCATTTGTGAGTCCTTCCGAAACGGCAATATAGTTCTTGTTTTTGACGAGAGATTTTCCGCTGTGTGCGGCATTATAGACATTTGAGAGACATTCTGCGCTCTCTGAAAAATAAATGTTTCCGTCGAGAACCATAAAATAAGGAGATGGAATGTTCACGCCGAAAACAGAAAGAGTCCAGTTTAAGAACGAAGGAAGCTGAAGCCGGGGAATACGGACTCCGCCGAGAATCAGCGAATTGTCGTCCTTTATGAGGACTGAAGAAGTGAGTTTGTTGAAGACAGCTTGCCGTGCTTTTTCGTCTTTAATCTGAACTGCAAAAATCGGGTCATTCTGATTCTCAACTCCGAAAACAGCGCCTTCATTACCCATCCATGAGAATAAAAATTCATCAATAGTCATTCCCAGAAGAGACTGGCACCATTCATCAGAATTCTTCCAGAACTCATCGGGATTTTTTACGTCCGGGACAAATGGAAGAAGGGCATTTTTCAGTTCTTCAAAACTTCCGGCGTTAAGAACCGTGTAATACTGAGTTATGTCTGAAAATCTTGTGAGAATTGCAGGAACCGTAGACTTTTTTGAAAGAATCGGGGCTAAAGATTTTGCGTCCTCCTCGCTTGAAGAGACCGGAAGCCGGCATTTGAGCGAAATATCCGAGTCTGTAATGTTGAAAGAAATCACGCTCAAAGAATCAGAAGTTACGAGATTCGAGATAGAAGAAAGAATTTCATTTCCGTCAGTGACAAAATGCATGAAAGAATTAGCGTCTGCCACAATCTTGAGCTCGCCTTTTTTTGCCCCGCTGAAAAGTTTTTTCTGTTCGTCAGTGTAAGAAGTGTCGTTTTCTACAAGTGAAGCCGTAAGAAGGTGCTCGAGAGAATCGGAAGCAATCACAAGATTCTTGACGGACTTAAAGTAGATGTTGAAATCCGGAGTTTTATAGACAAAATAAGAAGTCTGCTCATTCGTCTCGTAAGAAAGATTTTTAAGGAAGTCTAAATCGTAAGAAGAAAAATCGATTTTCGGGTATGCCAACTGGGCGATTCTTGAGGCAAACGAAAAAAGCCCGAGGTTAAGGACAGCGACAAAATGTGCGTCATAGCCTATTCTGCTTCCGTTTCCGTACAGGGCAAAATCAACCGGACGGCTTGCTGCAAAACGAAAAAGCGCGTTGTCACGCAGAGGGGAAGAGCGTAAATCCATGAAAGGTTTTCTGAGGGAAGCAAAGCCCGGAGAGGAAAGGAAAACATCCGCCGCCTGAAGATCAAAAAGCGGATTGACCGTAGCAAAAGCCGAGTCCGTGCGCACATAAAGCGAGTAGTTTCTCGGAACCGCCGAAAGCGATGATTTTCTGTCGGCCGCACAAAAGAAAACTGCCCCTGCAACAAGCAGGACCAGAATAAGAATGACTGTAAGAAAAACGAGCAGAAAGCGCGCGAAAGGATTCTTCTTCTTTTTGTCTTTTTCTGCCCCGCCGTCTTTTTCACCCTGAGCGTTTTCTTCGCTCTGAACGGCTGCTTCACCCGGGATTGTTACAGCGTTTTCTTCTTTCTGAACGGTATTCTCTCCAGCAGTTGATGCCTGTTCCAGATTTTTAATTTCTTCAGTTACTGTATTTTCTGATGTGACTTCTTCATTTTCCATAATAAAAAAATTATAACACAGGTTAAAAAAAAATTCATCAGGAACGAAAGATTTAGGAAAGTAAAAAAAGGCCGGGTTTCAAAACCCGACCGTCATTCTGCCACACGGCTATGGCAGATTATCCGAAAAGTTTAACCAACCCAGGGTTTTTCGAGAGCAAGCTCACCGTCGCTGCAGTTTACGACTGTTGCCGGAATATCCGAAAGGAATGCATTTTCTTTCGAAATTGCGTTCCATTCTTCTTTTGTGCCGGTGAAAGTTATGGTCTCAAGAGCAGTGCAGCTTAAAAATGCAGCAATTCCGATGCTTGTCACTGTCTTCGGAATCGTTACGCTTTTGAGGGTTTCATTGCCATCAAACGCCTGTTTGCCGATTGTCTTAAGACTCTTCGGAAGTAAAATCTCTGAAAGAGAACAGCCATAAAAGGCCTCTTCACCGATTTCCTCAAGTTCACTTCCCTCTTCAAAAGTCACGCTTTCAAGAAGGGTTTTATGGAAAGCACCCTTTTCGATTGTCTTAACGCTTTTTGGAATAACCACAGATTTTAAGTCACCTTCCATACCGAGAGAGCCAAGAGAAGTAAGCGCACTTCCGCTTTCAAAAATAATGCTGACTCCCTGAGTTGCGAAAAACGGCGCGTAAATGTAAGTAACTGCTTTAGGAATGGTTATCTCCATGATTCCGGAATATACGAATGCATATGGCAGTACCGCAGTCAGTGTGTCTGGAAGCGTAATGTTAATAAGGTTTACAGGTTTTTTAATGTTTTTGCTTCCTGAGCTAAATTCCTCTAAATCAGCAAGCGCACAGAACGGAAGATATGTAAGTTCTGTTCCGCTCAGATCAAGGTTCACGCCAAGCCCTGTGTACGAGAAGATCCTCCGGTATGTCTCAAGATCCTGCACATCTGTAATTTCTCCCTGAACCGCTATAATCGCATCAAAAATCTCATCAAAGCGTTCGTCAGTATATCCCATACATGTGCCAAAGAACAACTCCTCATTGTTTTTATCAAGAGTTGTCCAGTCCATAGGGTCTTCTACGTCTTCCATATCCGTGATTTTTACGGTCGCAGCGGTAAAACCGGCTTCTTTCAGCGCTGTAAGTTTTGCTTCAAGAGTTGCAATTTCGTCCGCTTTTACAGAAATCACACCAGGATTTTCGCCTTCTGAATATGGAGTTACGAACACGCCGCAGTTACAGAACTGGTATTTCGGAAATGCAACCCGAATTTCGCTTCGTTTGTATTCTTTTCCGTCGTCCGGGTCCCTCGAGAACAAAACGCCCTCTTTTTTGTAGGTAAGAACATAGTGAAGTGATGCCTCGTCAAATTGCAGGATTTCAATGCAGTAATCGCTGTCAGAAAAACCTTCCTCAAAACTTGAGATTGTCTCAATACCCGTAACTCCAAGCCCCTCAGCAAGCCCAGAAAGAAGGAGTTCTGCTTCCGAAGCAGGAGTCGTAAGCATCTTAAGTTTTGCAGATTTCGCATAGTTCGGAGTAATTACCGAAAGAATTTTAACAGGGTCAGAATAACCTTCAAGAAATTCATAGTCTCCGTCAGCTACAGCATCGTCAAACTGAATCTGTGAATACAGTCTGTCAGCTGTTGCTTTTACTTCTGATTCCTTAATCTGCCCAGTTTTTACAAGGTAGTAAGCCATTGAATACGCGCCGCAGGAAGGCTCGTCATCCGGCTGAGCGGTGTAAACCGCCGTATCAGCAGCAGGTTCAGTTTTCTGTGTCTGCTCTTTTTTTCCGCCGTCTCCAGAATCATCATCAGAATCAGATCCACCGCACGAAGCCAGGGAAAAAGCCAGTGCCACAGCCGTAAAAACAGCCAGAGCTTTTCGGGAAGCATTCAGAAACTTAGCCGACCGCCCCCCCCTATACAAAATACTTGCAATTTTCATTTTCTTCTCCTTTAATAAAAACTTTTAATAATTTATTACATCGCCGCAATGCAGGAAAGGCTCTGCCCGTCCGCAATCGTCGTATGTTCCAGTGTCGTTAAATCTATTTTTCCGTTGAGAACTTCATTCTGATTATGGCCTGCGTAATACAGTACGCTTCCGTTCGTATCCCATGAAGTAATTGTTGTGGTTTCTTTCGCAGAAGAATTTTTAAAAATATTAACACTCTCACCACTCTCAAGGTTCACCCTGCACACAGCATGATAATCATTCGGGGTATGAGCCTGTCTGTACAGAATAAAAAGTGTATTTCCGGTCTGATAATAAGTCTTAGTGGTCAGGCTTGAAGTACAGATCTCAACGTTCCCGCTCTGGAACATAATTGAATTCTGAACCGTAATATCCGCCTTAGAAGAATCCGTAATATTTTGAAGAATCGTAGTTCCTGGGACTGAAGAATATCCGCTTCCGACAATATAAGCTCCCCAGACTCCGTTTTGGGTCGGGAAAAAAGCCAGGTAAGAACAAACATCTTTAAGAGTCTCCTGGAAGACGCCCTCTTTTGAATATTTTTTCAGAGGCCACGACAACGTCGAGTAAGGAATATGCACATAAAGAAAATCTGTATATTCATCGAAAGTCCAGACAAGATCACCCGTTTCTTCACATATCTCTATTTTATTGCCAGAGACGGTATTTATGACTTTTAACGTATACAGTTGATTTTTTGTAATGCCCATATATAAATAAGAGCCGTCTTCAGAAATCATAAACTGCTG
This sequence comes from Treponema sp., assembly GCA_017395545.1. Taxonomy (GTDB): domain Bacteria; phylum Spirochaetota; class Spirochaetia; order Treponematales; family Treponemataceae; genus Treponema_D. Next base: position 8,001 of record JAFPUF010000021.1, read on the forward strand.
AAGGAAGGCTCCTCCATTCTCAGGAGTTGCCATTGAAGTTACATCAGAACTCAGAAGAGTGCGTTTTTTTGTTTTAGGATCGAATTTGTAAGCGTAGACCTCGTAACCGCCGGGCTCACGCGCAGAAAAATATGCGTTTCCAGATTTGTCAAAGCTAATGTTCTCCTCGCTGTCCATAATCACATATGCAACTGTAGAATTCTGAGTCGACTTCTGCTCTCCGATGTTTGTGTAAGAGCCGTCAGAATGAAGGCAGACGATCGAAGAAAGAAGAACCTCACCTGTGTGGATTTCATAAGTCTGACCAGTGTAGGCGATGTAGACATCTTCAGTTACAGGTGACTTTTTAATAAATGTGATTTTTGCCTGATAAAGCTCACCGTCTTTCGTAACGGCTTCTTTTACAGTGCCGTCTTCCCCCACTTTTAAAAGACTGACACTAAAATCTTTTTTCTCAGCTTCAGTTCCTTCCCGTGAAGAAGAAATCACTGAGCGGCTGGAATTAAAGTTTAACGGAGAAGAGAGAGCCTTTGCACCCTCCACAGAAAATGAAACAGACGCGCTGAATTTTTCGTCCTCCTCTTCCTTGCAGGCAGAAAAACAAAGAACAGCAATGCAGGCAATATAAGCAATAACTTTTTTCATCTAAGAAACTCCTTATTTTAATCTTAACGCAAGAATTCAGGAGTTTCAATGAAAAGAGAAAAATCTTCAGGATTTTACTTAAAACAGACATCGACCTCAAAAGGTCCATACGGCGTTATGAAAGGAATTCCGACAACGGGAATGTTTCGCGGCCATGAAATCATGTGATTATGCCCGCTTACACAGAACGGCGGAGAGATATCGACATCATGGTCTTTTATGGCAGAGACTGCATGACCTGAGATAATGTTCGTAAACTCGCTGACAAGCCCGATTTCAGTGTCTTCAAATTCAGCAGGAGTACATTCGAGCCCGGAAAGAATCAGCATTTTGCGTGCAAGAACTTTGTGCAAACGGAAAGCGACCACGCCCTTGTAGTCGCCGGTAATTCCAAGAAGACCTGAAATTTCCCACTGATGTCCGGCATGAATATCAAGAATATGAGGTTCTTTCGCCTCGACCTTGATATTGAACATTTCCTCGAAGGTTTTTATTCCTTCGCTCAAAAATACATTGATAAAAGCTGCATCCATAAACCAATGATAAGACTGAATCAAGAATTTGTAAAGAATAAATTAAGAAATTGCAAGGTTCGACCGTCGAAGACGGGAGCCCCCACCAAATTTTCATTTTTCCTTTTTCAATTTTCCGTTTACAAACTTCCCTTCATCTCCAGTCGAATCAGATTATTCATTTCAACGGCGTACTCAAGCGGAAGTTCCTTACTGACCGGGTTCGCAAAGCCTGAGACAATCATCGTTCTCGCCTCTTCCTCGCTGATTCCACGGCTCATAAGATAGAAAACCGCGTCGTTACTGATCCGGCCGATTTTTGCCTCGTGACCGACATCGCAGTCGTCCGTGTGGATGTCCATCGCAGGAACCGTGTCGCTTCGGGAAATGTTATCGAGCATAAGGCTTTCGCAGCTAACGCTCGCCTTGCTTCCGGTCGCCTCTTTTCCGATGTAAATCGCGCTCCGGTAAGTTGAAACGCCGCCGCTCTTTGAGAGAGACTTCGTTGTGATTACGCTCGTGGTATTCGGAGCAATGTGAACCATTTTTGCACCGGTGTCGAGGTTCTGCCCCTCGCCGGCGAATGTAACGCCCGTGAACTCAGCACGAGCCCCCCGGCCAACAAGGTCGCTTTCCGGGTACAGATATGAGATGTGGCTTCCGAATGAGCCTGAAACCCACTCGATTGAACCGCCTTCTTCGACCCTCGCACGCTTGGTGTTGAGGTTGTACATATTTTTTGACCAGTTTTCGACCGTTGAATAGCGGAGATGTGCGCCCTTTTTGACATAAAGCTCAACACAGCCCGCATGAAGGTTTGCGACATTGTATTTCGGAGCTGAGCAGCCCTCGATAAAGTGCAGGTCAGCCCCCTCATCAACGATAATCAGAGTGTGCTCGAACTGTCCTGCCCCCTTTGCGTTCAAACGGAAGTAAGACTGAAGAGGAATCTCGACCTTTACATTCTTAGGAACATAAACGAAAGAACCACCCGACCAGACAGCACCGTGCAAAGCCGCAAATTTGTGGTCATTCGGCTTAACAAGCTGCATGAAGTGCTCTTTTACCATGTCGGCGTAAGGGCCACGGAGGGAACTTTCAAAATCAGTGTAGATAACGCCCTGCTTTGCGACTTCTTCCTGAAGATTGTGGTAAACAAGCTCACTGTCATACTGAGCACCAACGCCAGCCAGAGAAGTTCGCTCTGCCTCAGGAATTCCGAGCTTTTCAAAAGTGTCTTTTATGTCCTCAGGAACATCTTCCCACTTGCCCTGCATTTTTGTGTTTGGGCGGACATAAGTTGCGATTTCGTCAATGTTAAGACCTGAAATATCCGGCCCCCACTCAGGAACACGAAGTTCATTGTAAATTTTAAGCGCATTCTGGCGGAATTCACGCATCCAGTCAGGGTCGTTTTTGTCGTCAGAAAGTTTTGCGACGATTTCAGCCGTCAATCCTGCTTTATTTCGATAGAAGCCTTTTTCCTCATAACGGAAGTCATAAGGAGAATCAGCCATGCTTTTTATATCTTGTTTTTCTGCCATAATTCGTGCTCTATAAAAATCATCAGATTCTATCATTTTTCAAGACTTTTTTCCAGCACGAACATAAAAAAAAGGCAGCCCGAAAAGGACTGCCAGCTATTTTATAAAAGAAGCTTCCCTAGTATTTGAAAGAACTTCCACCTATAAATTCACGCACAATCGACTGTTTCGGAACATAGTCCGAAGAAATGGCGTTGAAATGCGACAGGAAATTGAGAAGACGACATGCTTCAGTATACTCAGGTTCCGTCGGCTTAACGGCACGAAGTTTCGGCTCTGCGTAAATCTTAAGAACCGGAATTTCGTAATCCAATGCGGTGTTCAGAACAGCGTCCGCAGAATTCTGGAACGGGAAGATATGAAGCCGCTCGCCCCGCTGAACGCTGTCCCACATAGCGATTGTTCCGGCCGCACTCTTTCCGCGGAAATTAGCATCACGCACAATCCGGCGGATAAGGCGGTTGTCGCTCGTCGGAACCCGGTTATGGTCATCAAAATTGAGCTGAGTAAGTGCTGAAAGATAAATCTTGAATTTGTACTCAGGCTTAACAAGAGGAGTGAGTTTGTCGTTAAGACCGTGAATACCTTCGACAATAAGAATGTCTGTAGGATCCAGTTTCATGGTCTCACCGGTGTAATACCTCTGTCCCAGATCAAAATTGTAAGAAGGCATTTCAACTTCTTTTCCGTCGAACAAATCAACAAGATTTTTGTTCAAAAGTTCTACATCAAGAGCCTCAAGACACTCATAGTCGTAGTTTCCGTTCTCGTCTTTTGGATTGCGGTCACGGCCGACATAGTATGAGTCAAGACTCAAAGTTTTCGGAGTATAACCGATAGCACGCAGCTGAAGAGCCATCTTGAATGCGGAAGTCGTTTTTCCGGAAGAAGAAGGACCTGCGATAAGGACAACCTTTACGTTTCCACGGTCATGAATCATCTTTGCGACTTCGGCATAGTTCTGCATCTGATAAGTCTCGCAGATATCGATGAAGTCATTAATCTTTTTTCTGGAAACAATTTCATTGAGGGATGCGGCAGAAGTGACATGAACAAGCTGTCCCCATTTTTTGTAACGCTTAAAAATATCGAAGATTTTCGGCAGGTCTTCAAATGGCGCAACTTCAGAAGGATTTTCGGCCGTAGGGAATCTCAGAAGGAATCCCTCGTCATACTGCATCAAATCAAAGACTTTTAAGATTCCGGTTGAATCTACAAGAGAACCGAAATAAATGTCACAGAAGTCCTCTTCCGCCCCTTCGAAAGAATTCACAAGAACGTAATCACTGCACCTGAACTGCAGCTGTTTTGCTGTCTCAGGCATATTCAGTTTCTGGAACTGCTCAACCGCTTCTTCATAAGAAATATGCTTCGTAGATATCGTAAGATTTTTTTCGACGATGCGGAGCATTTCAGTCTTTAAGGCTGCAATCTCGTCTTTTGTAATCGGTTTTTCCCGGTCAAGAGTGTAATAGTACGAATATCCCAAGGAATGACCTATCAAAAGTCTGTCTTTTGGAAAGAGTTTATGAGCCGCAGCAGCCAGAATAAACGACAGAGAGCGTCTGTAAACATAAGCACCGTCTTTAGAAGCAAGATAAACTCCCTGAATTCTGCTTGAAACTCGAATCGGGCGGCAGAGAGAGACAACCTTATTGTTGACCTTCAGTGCTATAAGTTCACCATCCTTTTTTGGAAGATTTTGCAAAATATCTTTACCGCGAATACGGGCAGAGATTTCAATTTTTTTTCCGTCAGAAAATGTTAAAGTAATTGTATTATCCATGCCTAAAATTATAACACACATTCCCAATAAAGCGAATTTTTTTTATTTTTACTTGTACTTACATTTTTTTTGATTTTTAAGACTTTAGATATTGACACAATTACTCTGTTTTTGTTATATTATCGTACATCAGTTACATGGTGCCTGTAGTTCAGTGGTAGAGCGTCAGATTGTGGATCTGATTGTCGTGGGTTCGAGCCCCATCAGGCACCCAATCTGCACGAGGCATTAGCCAAAAGCAGAAAAAATGCGTTCGTA
>JAFPUF010000022.1 GCA_017395545.1 Treponema sp.
CTTTTGGCCTTGCTCACGCAGTTCTAGGATTCATAATTGCCACCCTTTCAGAAATGGCAGGGCCTGCTTATCTTGCCGTCATGCTTGTAGGTAACGCCATCGTTGTTGTTCTTGAAGGAATGATTGTTGCGATTCAGGTTATCCGATTGCAGTATTATGAATTCTTCTCCAAATTCTTCAATGAAACGGGCAGGGAGTTTAAACCTTTCTCGTTTGATTATAAATAAGGTCATAGTGAGGTTTTATTATGAACAAAAAATTTCTTTTGATTGCCGCTGTTCTTGCAGGCTTCGCAGTTTTTGGTGCTGTGGCTCAGGAATCTTCTGAGGCTCAGGCTGCTTCTCAGACAACTCAGGTTGCTCAGGCAGAAGCTCCTGCAGAAAAAGCTGATTCTGCTGCATTCAAGTACATTGCTGCAGGTCTTGCTGTAGGAATCGCTTGTATCGCTGGTGGTATGGCTGTAGGCAAAATCGGTGCGGCAGCAATGGGTGCAATGAGCGAAAACGCAGAGCTTTCTGGTAAAGCACTTCCGTTCGTTGGTCTTGCTGAAGGTATCTGTCTCTGGGGATTCCTTGTAGCTTTGCTCATCATCATTTTGTAATCGAAAATGGAATATTTTGTCATCGCAGAAAGGGAAATAATTCTCGGCTTCAAACTGGTTGGTGTTGATGGTATTGTTGCACTCAACCGGGAAGAAGCATTGGCTGCTTTCCGTCGAGTCACTGGATTGGGCGGAACAGAAAGCGTTCCTGTTGATGAAAGACCAAAAATCTTGATTCTGACTGAAGATGTTTCTGCCATGATTGAAGAAGAAGTAATTCAGTGGCAGAAAGGCAGTCAGTATCCGCTGATTGTTGAGATTCCGGGCATTCACGGTCATCTTGAAGGCAAAAAATCCCTTACAGATGCAATCCGTGAAGCCGTTGGAATTTCGGTTTAGGGTGAAATAATGGAAGAACTTCGATCTACTGAAATTCTTGATAAAGAAATTGAAGCTGACGCTCGTAAAAAAGTTGAAAAGATTCTTGCACGTGCTGAAGAAGAGAGTAAGTCTATTCTTGCAGATGTTGAGCGCCGTGTTGATGAAGCTTCAAAACAGAAAGAATCATATTACGCCGGAAAATTGTCTCAATTTGAAAAGAGCGTTGAAGAAGCCCTTCCGCTCGAAAAAGGCCGTTTCCTTGTTTCTTTTTATGATGAGGAAGTTTCAAAGGCTTTTAATGAATATTTTGAGAATTTGGGAGAAGCAAACAGACTGTCTCTCATTGAAAAAAGATTGGGAAAGTTGCCTCAAGCTTTGTTTGAGAAAAAAATAAATGCCTTTGTTTTCGGATTTAAGCTTTCCGATGCAAAAAAAATGCTGGAAAAATCTCTTGCCAAAAATCTTGGTAAAGTTGAGGAAATTATTTTCGAAAAGTCTGGTGAACAGGCAGTTCCCGGAAACAATTTCCATGAAGGAATTATTCTGTCAAGCGAAGATGGATTCATAAAAATCCGCCTTACACTTGATCAGATTGTTCGTGAAACCAAAGACAAATATAGCGAGGAACTTGCAAAAACATTGTTCGGCGGGAGGTTGCCTGAATGAGTACGATAAAAGGTAAAATTACCCGAATTTCCGGTCCGATTGTTTATGCCGGAGGTCTCGAAGGCTGCGGTCTCTATGATGTAGTCGATGTTGGAGAAAAGAAAATCATCGGTGAAATTATCCGACAGAACGAAGGAAAGGCTACGATTCAGGTTTACGAAGACGATACCGGCATGAAAATCGGTGAAGAGGTGTCTTGTAACGGCCGTCCTCTTTCGCTGCGTCTTGGTCCTGGCCTGGTCGGCACGATTTATGATGGAATTCAGCGTCCTCTTAAAAACATGTTCGAAAAATCAGGAGCTTTTTTGACTCCTGGTGAACGAACGGAGCCAATCGATGTTTCCAAAAAATGGAAGATGACTGTGGCAGAAGGTGTAAGCGAGGGTATGGCAATTTCAGCAGGCTGTGTCCTGGGCTATGTTCAGGAAACTGAATCCATCCGTCACAAAATTATGGTTCCGCCAACAGTTCGAGGTCGGGTTCTCAAAACATTCAAGGGTGAAGGCGAATACACTGTCGATGAAGTGATCGGTACAACCGAACTTGACGAAGAAATCAAGCTTTCACACTACTGGCCTCTCCGAAATCCCCGTCCTTACGCAAAAAAACTTGAAGTTAGTCAGCCTCTTGTTACAGGTCAGCGAGTAATTGACGTCTTCTTCCCGCTTAGTAAGGGTGGAACCGCTGCAATTCCTGGCGGTTTCGGTACTGGTAAAACTATGACTCAGCACGCTATTGCAAAATGGTGTGATGCTGACTTGATC